>WQSZ01000009.1 GCA_009787645.1 Candidatus Fibrimonadales bacterium
GTAGCAGACGTGCTTGCAACGCAAACCCTGGCAATGGCACCTCTCAAAGTTCGCAAAATTAAATTCACCGGAAGTTTAAAGAAGGGCGTATTCCCAAAAGATGCCGCACTCGCTTACATAAACAAACTCGGAGTTAACGGCGGAGTTGGCTATGCTTATGAATTCACCGGCCCTGTGGTTGAAGATATGGATATGGAAGGCAGGCTTACTCTGTGCAACTTAGCCATTGAAGGCGGCGCAAGAGTTGGCTACTGCAACCCGGATCAAAAAACTTTTGACTTTTTGAAAGGCAAACCTTATGCGCCAAAAGACTGGGACAAAGCGGTTGAATACTGGAAAAGTGTTGCCAGTGACCCGGATGCTGTTTATGATGATGAAGTTGAAATTGACTGCGACAAACTTGCGCCATTCGTGACATGGGGAATAACCCCTGAGCAAAGCGTGATGATAAACGAAAACATTCCGCAAGGCAGCGGCGAAGCTTATGATTACATGGGTTTCAAAGGCGGCGCACCGATAGCCGGAACTCCGATTGACATAGCTTTCGTTGGAAGCTGCACAAACGGAAGGCTTGGTGATTTGAAAATTGCCGCAGAAGTTATAAAGGGCAAAAAGGTAAATCCGAAAGTAAAATTCTGGGTTGTGCCCGGTTCGCAGAAAATTAAAACAGAAGCCGAGGCTATTGGCTTGGACAAAATTTTCACAGAGGCAGGTGCAGAGTGGCGCGAAGCCGGATGCTCTCTTTGTTTAGCTATGAATCCTGACAAATTGCAAGGCAGGCAAATCAGCGCAAGTTCCAGCAATAGAAACTTTAAGGGCAGGCAGGGAAGCCCAACAGGCCGCACTTTGCTTATGAGCCCGGCTATGGTGGCTGCCGCTGCGATTAAGGGTTGTGTGACGGATGTGAGGGATATNTAAAAGAAGCTCATNTACCGGGGTCAAGCACCGACGGCATTCAACTTATACCCTGCACTAGAAGCTCCGCCTGCATAATCCACCAAAGTTGTTCATTCCGCATCGCTAGGCAAATAGAAATGCAACTACTCCAAGTTGGAATAGTAAAATTCATTTTTCATATCCGATTTTCGCCACGAACTCCGTCTAAGTATATAGAACAAAAATAGGAGGTTCTATATGAATGACATCATTCAAAGCAGCCAGGTGGAAAACTTGGTTATCTCAATCCGCAATGAGCGGGTTTTGTTGGACAGCGACGTGGCTATGCTTTACGGCGTGGAGACGAAACGGATAAACGAGGCTGTTGGTAATAATCTTGATAAATTTCCAGAGGGATATATATTACACCTGAATTTGGAGGAATGGCAAAACTTGAAGTCGAAAATTTCGTCTTCAAGTTGGGGTGGTAAAAATAAACTGCCCAAAGCCTTCACCGAAAAAGGGCTTTANATGCTCGCCACAATCCTCAAAAGCCCAAAAGCCACGCAAACAACCATTGCGATTGTGGAAACTTTCGCTAAAATAAGGGAATTATCAAGAAATNTCAGCGAATTGGCGAAAAAANCGGAAAAAGAGAAGNAAAATTCGCTGATGCAAAAAAGCGGAGAGATCATTTCCGANGTTCTGGGCAGCAGCTTGGAGATTTCCGATATGGAAACAGATGTTGAGATAAATCTGGCTTTGCTGAAATTCAAGCATAAAGTAAGAAGAAAGCGGTAATTTTCAAAGTATGAACAAAAACATGGAGGTTCAGTTGAAAGGATTAAATACTCAACAAAGGGAAGCGGTTTTACATTCGCATGAAAGCGAAGGACCTTTGCTTATTTTGGCAGGTGCGGGCTCAGGGAAAACTTCTGTTTTGACAAAGAGGATTTTATACAGGATTGAGCAGGGCTTGGATTCTTCAAAAATTTTAGCACTGACTTTTACGGCAAAAGCAGCGGCAGAAATGGACGAGAGAGTTAAGGAATTAGCCCCGGACTCCAAGGCTCTGCTTTGCACATTTCATTCGCTTGCGCTTAGGCTTTTGAGAACGCACTGGGAAAAAATCGGATTTGCGAAAGTGCCTATTCCAAAAGAGCAATCGGATTTTGAGTGGCAGGATTGGTTGATGGAGGCTGGGCTAAAACCTGGCTCTGTTAACAGGGAAAATCTTTTTTGCAACGATAAGCTGGGTAAGCTACAGGCAAAGGTTCTTAAGAGCGGAGAAGTTGTTTTTGAAGATTTGATTTGGCTTGCGATTCGCTTGCTGTCCGAGTTTAAAATTCAAACTCCTTGGACGGAAATTTTAATCGATGAGTATCAAGACATCAACCCTTCGCAGTACAGGCTTGTTCGGGCACTTTTGGGGGAAAAGCAAAGCCTCTTTGCCGTAGGCGATGATGACCAGGCAATTTACGGATTTCGAGGCGCAGACATAAGAAATATTCTGAGATTTAAAAAAGATTTCCCCAATTGCAAGGTGTTGAAACTCGAATGGAATTATCGCAGCACGGCGAACATTTTAGAAACAGCGAACAGAATTTTCGCAGACAAGCCTTTGATGTTCAGAAAAAATTTAAGAGCCGGAGCCATACGTCCCTACCCTCTTTTCAAGGAAAACAGAAAACCCGAAGTTTGGATTTGCCAAACAGCGGAAGAGGAAATTTTGAGGCTGGTTTATGAGATTAAGCTCTTGAAAGAGGAATATTCAATGCCGTGGAGCGACTTTGCCCTGCTCTGCCGCTATAACCGCCAATGCGAGTATTACGAGCTTGCACTCAAGGAGTACGGAATTGGAGATGTTGTTATAGAAACCCTGCACGCTTCAAAGGGCTTGCAGTATCCGGTGGTTTTTTATTGCGGCCTTGCGGAGAATTTGAGCCCGGGACAAGATACAGCGTTGGACGAGGAAAAACGGCTTTTTTACGTGGGCGTTACGAGAGCAGAGGCGCATTTGATTTTTTTATATTGCAAGAAGCGATATTTTAAGGGCCGGCTTACGGATTTTAAAAAGTCCAGGTTTTTAGAATACTGCTGTGAAAAACAGTTGAAGGAAGGAATTAAAGTGCCTATTTTTGTTTTTAAAATTTTTGCCGTATTCAGCATTATATGCTTTATGTGCTGGTATATTCCCATTTATTTTTTCCAAAGGCTTTTTAAACGCTCAACATCAGAGGCGTGGCTACAGGCTATGCTTTTGCGCTGGGCAAGTTTTTGCTTGAGACGAATGCGAATAAATTTGAGCGTGAGCGGTAGGGAGAATTTGGCAAAGGTTGATTGGAGCCGTCCGGTTGTTGTGATTGCGAATCACAATTCATTTGCGGATATTCCGGTGATTTTGGTTTCTGCCCAAAGAATGCTCGGCTTTTTGGCAAAGATGGAATTGGCTCGCATTCCGTTTTTATCTTACTGGATGAGGAAGATAGGTTGTGTTTTCATTAAACGCAATGTTAAGGGAGTCGGCAAAAATTTCAAAGACAAGATCAGCGCAATTTCTGCAGGAAAGCCACCGCATATTGTGATTTTTCCGGAAGGCACCAGAAGCAAAACCGGAGAAATGAGCCCATGGAAAAGCGGTGCGTTCAGAATGGCAACGGAGTTCAAAGCTACAATTTTGCCGATTGCTTTAGATGGAACCGCAAGGGCTTGGGAAAAGAGAACTAGTTCAAAAACTATCCAGCAAGTTACTTCGCAGATTCTGGAGCCTATTCATATTTCTGAATATACTTCACAGTTGCCTGTAGCGAATCACCTATACTCTTTGGTTCAGCAGACTCTGTCTTCCCCAAAGCCTCCCGAATAGTTTTTATCTGCTCCATCAATGACGCAAGCTTTGCTCCCTCAAGCTTTGGCGTTGCGATCATTTTCTTATCAAGGGGATTCATGTATTGACCGTTTGGTTGCTTTATGGCAAAGTGCAAATGCGGGCCACTGCTCCTGCCGGTATTGCCAACCTTGCCTATAACTTGCCTGCTTCTAACTCTTTGCCCGCTGCTAACACCTCTTTGCGACAAATGCAAATACAAACTCTGGCTATTATCGGAATGTTTTATCGATATGAAGTTACCGCTAATATCATCATAAGTCGATTGAACAACAACTCCTTCTGCCACCGCATAAACAGGCGTTCCAACCGCACCTCTGTAATCAACTCCGTTATGAAACGCCCGTTGACCCGTAATAGGATGAATACGATAGCCATAACGACTTGTAATGTGCAAGCGATCCATGGGATACCTCAATCCAGAGCTTATAAGCGCCTCGCCATCTTCCGTGTAATGAGCGTTAAAGGAACTTTTCGGATCCGTTTCCTGATACCAAAAAGCCTCAAAATGTTTTACTCTATAGCCGTCATAATATATATATAAAACTCGCCCTTCTATCCAAATGGAATCTTGAAAGCGCTTTTCTCTCAACATAACCTTAAATTTGTCACCTGAATGTTGATCTGTTCTTTCACTAACCTTGCATCTAAAAGCTTCAGACACAGTGCCAACCATATTTTGAGGAACGCCAATCTCTTTCAAAGCATTGTTTAAATTACTTCCTTCTTTTATAACTCCTTCATACATTGCATAACGAACAGTAACCGGCTTTTCAACTATTTTATATTTCCATTCACCGGTACTATCCATTATCAAAAAATGAAAAGTCGCCGGATTTTCCGCATATCTGAACAACACCGCTTTTGAAGTATCCTTTTGGTCAAATCCAACCCAAAATACTTGCCCTACTCTCAAAGTGCCGATTTCAACGGTATCAGCAAGCGTATTGCCGATTTTCAGAGACTGCTTGTTATCCAAACCGATTTTTTGCAAAGTTTGGAAAAGCCCGAAATTAGACTCCACAATTGCCGGCTTTAATATAGGGCTATTTGATATGTAATTCTCAAGGGAATCTATTCTGCGCTGAATCTCTGCTAACTGAGCTTCGGGGTCAAGCTTTTCTGTCTTTTTTTCTTCCTGTTTACAGGAAGAAAAAAACAACGCTATAAATATAATTATGTAAAAATGGATTTTAATTTTCTTGGTTCCGCATTTCTGTTTGTTCTCTATCAACCGTGTTCTTCAAGTAATCGTTGAAATTACGGTCAAGGCTAATTCCCTCAAAGCTGGCAGCGTCTTGATCCAAAACGAACACAGCGCTTGGATTGTCCATCCAGCCCACAACGTCAACGGCCTCAATGTTCATGCCTTTGTCGCCCGGTCCCTGCAAAACTTTTTCTACATCACCATTGCTCACCCAGCCCTGACCGCATGAACCTCTAACCAAAGTATAGGAATCCTGCGTTCTCAGGATTGTCATTTCATCGTTAAAGCTGGCAGTGCAAACTACTTTACCGCCGCCACCGGAAGACTCTCTGAGATCAATATCACCACGTTTAGACTTAACCTTATTGGTAGTCTTCTGAGCAAAAGCACCCGCAACAGCGAATACGAGCAAAATAAGAAACACTTTTTTCATAATTACCTCTCACGCATAATATACTAAATTTCAATTCATGGATTTCTCAGATAACCTGTTTATGTTGCTGTACAACACCCTAAATGCGTGTTTTGAGCAAATTTTGTGGCTTTGGGGGCCACTTTTCGTTATAGGTTTTGCCTTATACTTTGTAACTAGGCTTAGGGACAAGGCTTTTGCCGAATCTGTTGGGCAAAAAGCGGAACTTTTTTTGACCGGCTGGATTGGAACGCCGGTACATGAAATGGGCCATGCTATTTTTTGCGTGATTTTCAGGCATAAGATCACGGAAGCTAGTTTTTTTTCACCTGATGAGAATGGCACGCTTGGTTATGTTAAACATGAATACAACCCGAAAAGCACATATCAGCAAATCGGCAATTTTTTCATAGGCATAGCACCGATGCTCTTTGGCGCAATTGTTATTTACGCATTGCTAGGAATATTGCTCCCGCAGTATTCCGAAAACAGTTGGGATATTTTCAAGATTTTTTTTAATACAGATAATTTCGGCGACTGGCGATTCTGGTTATTTCTTTATCTTTCGGTGGGAATTGCCAGCCACATGAAACTGAGTGCTCCTGATTTCAAGGGAGTTGTCGGCGGATTTATCACCTTGCTGTGTTTGATTTTCCTTGTGAATTTTCTTGCAAATATGTTTTTGACTTTCGGATTAAAAGAGCTTACCATAGCAGCTTGGCTCACAGTAAAAACAGATGTCTTTATAACTCTCTTTTATTCGATAATGCTTTATGCTTTGGCTGTGTCTATTCTGTATCTGCTGTTTGTTTACATACTGTGGGGCTTGTGCAAGCTAGTGCGTAAAAGCTAACTCCACCGTCATTCCGCAGAGTTCGTAAAATTTTTTCAAAGACTTTTCGTGCTCGGAAGTGAAATTGTAATCCACCGCATCGTAGTATTCGCAAGCTATGTTTTGCGGCAATCCGTGAGGATAAAATTTTTCCCACTGCCGTAAACACTCATGCCTGTTCTTTTTGAATTCTCTTATGCTGACTTCCGTTTCGTTCAAATAATTTTCAAGCAGGGAGCCTCCACCCAAGGCTTCTTTCCTTATTATCCACAATCCAAAAACAAAAGGCATATTTTGCCATTCCTGCCAAACTCTGGCCAAATCATAAGCGTACTCCCATTTATTTTCCGAGCTTTCCCTCAAAGCTCTATCTCCGATCAATAGCTTCGCATCGCAATTTTCATCGGTGGTAAAAACCGGGGAGACCTTGAACCGCAAGCTCAAGAGCAGTTTTAGCAAAACAGCAGAGGTATCGCTTTCCCGGGTTAAATGCACTGATTTTTTATTCAGATCTTCCCATCTGTATTTTGAAAAAAGTTTTACGGATTGAATTTCAAGGGTACTTGAAGTGCAGAATTTATTGCAAATAACATATTTTTCCTGATTTTTTGCATATTCTATGGAAGAGGATGGGGAGAGCATAATCTCGCCCTCTCTCAATCTTTTGTTCTGCAGGCTGGGAACCCCGTCTAAAAAGCGGATGTTTTGCATTGGATGAGTTAAAAATCTGTGAAAAAACGGGGCACAGACCAGAAAAGGTATGCGTCCGACGGTTAAAAATGATTCCATAGGAATTAAAATTAACTAAATTAACGCCAAATGATTGATTTTCACAAAATTCTAACCGCGTTTCGCTCTTATCGGTATTGCTGACCATGCCCAAGTTTCTTGTTAAAAAAACTGCACCTGCAGAAGATGGAAAATCCCTTGTTTTCAAGGGTAAGGTTGTGGAAGGTCCTATAAATAAGGGAATGGAACTTCTTATTTCCATAGCCGGGCAAACTGTTATTCCCGTAAAGATCGCAGATATTGTACATTTTGAAAAGTCAAAAGACGATGCCAAGAAAGTTGGCCTTGTTGTTGATTTTGAAGATGAGCCGGATGATATGTCAATGATCATGGCTTTGCGGATCACAGACGAAGAGATTGAATGCAGGCAGCCTGCACCCTAAGCTCTAAATTTTATTTTTCAATTCGACTTAAAAAATCATCGTAGTTGCTGCAATCTTGGATGTCTTTGAGAAGATCGTCTAATGTATTTTCGTCCACGGGCTTGGGGGTTAAGGTCGCTACTCTTCCCTGCTTTGAAAAAGCCACGCCTTTTACTTGGTCCTGTTCGCTGACTTTTCTGTCAACAGCACGGCGGAAATTTTCAAAAGTCTGCTTATCCATCTTAACAGCAGTCGCTTCTTTCGGTTGATAAGAAGCCGGTGTGCGACAACTGGGGCAAGTGAACACAAATCCCTGCAATTCTCCGTTTTCAGGTTCTGCATGAGGATTGCCTATGCAATAGGTGAGCTGCATACCACAGTGCGGACAAACTATTGAGAAATCAGCCATGAGTTAAATATAGTAAACATCAGTAATTAATCCCACGCCTGACAGGTTCAAACCCTGCGTTGCGGATAAATTGCTCCGTATCTTCAATGCTTTCAATGCCTTGTGAACGCATCACACTTTCTTTTAAAACCACGCTGCTTATATCGTTTGCTCCTGCGTAAAGCGCAACTTCGCCGAGTGCTTTGCCCATGCCCAAAACGGAGACTTCTATGTTTGGAATGTTGTGAAAAAAAAGCCTGCAAAGAGCTACGAGTTTTATGTATTCAACGCCGGGCACGTGGCGAATGGGGAAGTCTGAAGTTTGAGGTTGGAATACCCAGGGGATAAAGCTCTGGAATCCATCGGTTTCACGGATGTAATTTAAATGTTCAATAATGTCTTCTGGGCTTTCGGTTGAGCCTATCACTATGTTTGCGCTGCTTTTGAGACCTTGCTTGTGGCACTCTTCCATAACACCGCACCACTGCTTTGCAGATAGTTTTTTTGGAGATAAAATTTTGCGCATTCTTTTTGTCATTATTTCTGCGCCTGCTCCCGGCACGGAAGATAGCCCTGCAGCTTTTAATTTTTGCAAAAGTTTTGGCAAAGAAATTTTGTTGTCTTTTGCGATGTGAAAAAGTTCAACTGGGGAAAATGCCCGAACAGGAAATTTTAATTCTTTGTTCAGCAATTCCAATGCGCTTATATAATAATCAAGAGGAATGCCGGAGTTAACGCCGCCTTGAAAAAAAATTGCGCTTGCGCCTTGCTTCTTTGCCTTCAACGCTTCCGCACGAATTTCCTTTAAGCTCATGGTGTATGGCTTTGCATTTTTGAACGAGCAAAATGAGCAACCTATTTTGCAAACATTTGTGTAATTTATTATTCTGAAAACAGTGTAGCTTACATTTTTTTTGCCGTGGATTTGAACTCGCATATCGTGTGCCGCTTTTGCGAGTTCAGTCCAGTTTGCATTTTTCCAGAGCTTGAGGGCTTCTGCAACACTCAGCATTAATCCCTTCTCATAAACAGGCTTATCACATACCACAGCAAGGTCATAAAGCTGGCAAAAAGCACTGCTCCTGCGCCAATGTGCTGGTTGGTATTGAAGTTCTCTTTTATCCTATGGGTTTCATAAAGAATTGCTGCAGACATTAAAATTATCATGGCGATGGCAAACCATGTTCCCACAGCAGCTCCGGTTATGGTAAAAATAACTATTGCGCCGAGTGCGATAAAAGATCCGAACACAACAACGCTTCTTAAAAAAGAAAAGTCTGTTTTAGTGACAAATACTGTAACGGTGAGTGCGGCAAAAATTGTGCATGTAGCGATGAATGCCGGTATCAAAACATTGTCCATAGCCATCTGCACGCCGCCGGAATAATCGATGACAATGCCGATCAGCGGAGTGAATATCAATGAGTATGCGAGTATATAAATTCCAAGCCCCAAATACTGTTTTTCTTTTTCTTCGGCAAAAGTCAACTTTCCACCGAGAAACGAAGCTCCCCAGAATATAGCTAGTACCACAAGCCAGCTAACGCTTGTTATGGCATTGATCAAACTGTAAGCAATGCCGGTTTGAAACATTCCGAAAACGGTCATCATCCAGATCAGAAAAGAGAATCCGGTGGTAAGATAAGTTTTGCGGTAAAAATTCGCCTGTTCAACAGACGGGGCATTTTCAACCCTCTGAAACGGACTGACATAAGTAGCATCTTGCATAATAAACTCCTTTTTCAGGTAATTTAGAAAATACTGCTACCCCAAATACTCCTCAATTTTACCCTTCACTTGATTCTCAGAAACGAAAAGCGGCAGCTTGGTCATGGCAATTTCTATCTCCTGCTCGGAGATGGTTTTGCAATTGCCTTCTACTTTTCCCAGCGGAGTTTTCAGGCTCAATTGACCGCTGGAACCATTCCAGTTGAATGTGCCGCCGTTTTCAGCGACTTTGCTTTTTACAACAGCAATTGTGCTTTCAACACTATCTTTCAATTTTATGCGAAACGCCATTTTATTCTCCTTGCTTAATTTCAGTTTCAATCAAAAGACCCGAATCATTTATAAAAAGAGACTTTGCGATTTTGCCCACGCTTATCACCCAAACACCATCCATTGCGCCACCTATAAGGCCACCTACAAGCGGAACCAGCTTGCCCAAATTCGCCGCACCTTTTGTTCCGAATTTAGCCAGCAAACCATAGCCAACAACTCTGTTTATCCTGGTTAGCATGCCTTCTGAAATTTTTCCAATCACATTTTTCAGCACAAACTGCTTCCCGGCTTCTATCCCAATTTCTTTGAGCGCATCTTTCACAACATTACCGGCCAAACAGGAAAGCGCAAATGTTTTTACTTTCTCGTCTTTCGGATCATAACCGCCGATAATAGCAATGGCAGATATCATTCTCATTTGAATATACAGAACACTTGCCAAGTTGGCAGGAACAGTTACCGGCAAAGTAATCAAACCACCTAATCCAGTGACAAATCCGGCGGCCGCACCATTTGCGATCTGCCATTTGATCAACGCATTGGCTTGCTCAAGCTTGTTGCCCGGATACTTAATTTTATATTTTTCTGCCAACTCTATTGCTGAATTTGCCCCTGCATTATATGCGAACTCAAGAGCTTGTCGGATTACTGTCTCGGTGATTTTTGGCATTTTATCTCTCCCTAAATTTTGGCGCAAAATTCTTTTTCTTGTCCTTGACAACTTTAACTCCGGCCTTCCTGCCAAGCAATCCCGCTCTGTCCGGCACAAAAAGCATTGCCAAATCCAAACGCTTGATGTTGGGATGCCACTCTATGGGCATAACTTTTCTCAACACATAGCCGCTGCTACGCCAGCGATTCACCTCTTTTGCGGCGTTTTCCAAATCGCCCGTTATATGAACAATGCGCTCCGGCTTTGCGCTCGCTATTGCTTGCGTTAAGGGTTGCGTTAGCAATTCACCATGCGACGGATTCAAAATGATTGTCCACTTGCCTTTGTTTATTTCTCCGGCGAAAAATTTTTTAACCCATGTTTCGCTTAAGGGTTCACGATAAAATTTTGCATTTTTTATTTTTAAATTTTGAATATTTTGCAAAAAGGACTGTTTTGCCCACTCACGAGGATCGAGGCAATGAACATCCTTAAATTTTTTGCAAAGCTGCATGCTTTCCGCAGCGGCACCGCAATGACATGAGAGCAAACGATCATCTTTTGCCGGATGCAGCCACTCACACAGTTTTTCGCCGAGTTGCGCATAAGTGCCTTTGGTCTTTGGAAGCCAGTCTAAAATGTGGAAATGCAGATCCGTTGATGCGAGTTTTATGTATTCCGAGCCAAAACCCTTGTGCAATACGTATTGCATGGAGGCTTGCGGATTGGAAGTATCAAACGGGAAAGATGGCTTTGTTTGAACTGCGTGTGCGCACAAAATTTCAGGATGCGATCTCTGCATGTATTCCAAAAAAGTTTTGTAGCCACGGCTTTGATCCTGTGTACTCAAGTTCGCCTGAATAAGTGCTCCGTAGTTGCCGTTACAATCTGAACGGAAAATTATCTGCATTATCTGTTTTTTAAAAAAACGCAAATGTTCTTTGTCAAGTTGCGCTTCTATTTTTTGAAAATTCTCCGGTAAAGGTTCATCGGGAATTCCCTCCCACACCAAAGTTCTTTTGCCTTTTATCTCTCTTGAAATATAGCGCCAATCGCCGCTATCCGGTGATGCCGTGAAGATAGCCTGTATTTTGCCGGGAATTTTGTTAGCCTTTGCCCAGTCACTGATTCTCTGTTTTTTATCCAGCATATATGGAAGATAGAAATTTTCTACATTTTTAATTCGGCATGAAAACCATTCGCAAATTCTTCCTTCTTATCTTAGGTGCTATCGCAAGCATAGTTTTGGTTTTCTCAATTCCGGTTTTAAACACTTTTATCAAGGGAGGATTTTCGTCTGAAAAAACCTACCGAAAAACAGAAATCAGGACCATAACTCCGGAAAATCCTCCGGAACCGCCAAAGCCAAAAGAGACAGCTCGCAAACCCAGCAGGCAAAACACAAACAGCAGAACGCCAAAATCCGGTCCAAGATTTGCCATGAATTTGGATGTTGTGGGCGGCAGTGGCGGAGCTGTTATACCGTCTGAAATTGTAGCCGCAAAAAGCGGATCGGGAAATCTTGGCACCGGCGATGTTGATGAAAAGCCTGCGCTAAAAAGCTCACCGAGATTTCAGGCACCGCAATCCATAAGAGACGGA
This sequence comes from Candidatus Fibrimonadales bacterium, assembly GCA_009787645.1. Classification (GTDB taxonomy): domain Bacteria; phylum Fibrobacterota; class Fibrobacteria; order Fibrobacterales; family Fibrobacteraceae; genus Fibrimonas. The sequence continues at coordinate 12,009 of WQSZ01000009.1, forward strand.
GAAATAAACGCAAGCCTGAGAATTTCATTTTGCGTAAACACAAACGGAAAACCCTATGATATTCGCATAGTAGAAGAAATACCTGTAGGAAAGGGCCTAGCAAATGCCGGTAGAGACGCCATAATGGGAATGCAGTTTGCTCCGGCAAAAAAAGGTGGCAGCTCAGTCGCTTTCTGCGGACTAGAACAACCTTTTGAAATAAAATTCAGGGAGTGAAAAATGCAAGTAATTCCGAAAACAAAAAAAATCCTGCTAATTCTGTTAATCCTGATAATTCTGGTTCAGACAATTGCTGCGCAAACTCAATCCGCAGATCAGATTTTAAATCAAGCTAATACTTTATACAACAACAGCCGCTATGCTCAGGCTATCTTGCTTTACCGCAAAGCAGAGGAGCGTGGGGCCAATCCTGTTGCAACAAGTTTTAACACGGCAAACAGTCTCTTTCAACTCAACAAATTTCCCGAAGCAGCAGCGGCATATCGCAAAGCGGTGAACTTTTCAAATGGAGAATTTGCGCCTGCGCTTGCAAACCTTGCCGCCGTGCTTTACAGAATAGGCGAATACGCAGAGAGCATTGCAACTTATCGCAGAGCACTGAGCATTGATCCGGACAACGCCTCTGCCTGGATTTACCTCGCTGAGGCTTACCAAAAAACAGGTGACAATGTCGGTGCGCTGCAAGCTCTTGAAAAAGCGAGGCAAATGGACTCCACAGACCTTTCGCTTTTTTACCAGCAAAGCGAAATCCATATAGCAATGGAAGAATATGAATTCGCCGCAAACCTGATCAGGGAAGGATACGCAAAAAATCCCGATGAATTGGACTTTCTTATATATCTTGGCGATATTTACCGAATGAATAAAAAATTCACCGAAAGCGCAGCCGCTTACAGAGAAGCTTTGGCCATTAAACCAAATGACAAGGAATTGCTCTACAAACTTGCGGACTGCCTGGCAGAAGACGAAAAGCCATACCTAGCAATGGATGTGCTGAATCAGGTTGTGCAAATGGATTCAAGCTTTACAGATGCATCCATATTTCTGGGAAACCTCGCTTTTGAAATGGAATGGATGGACAGAGCGGAAGCCGCCTATCTGCTCGCAGGACGGCGAGGAAACAACGAAGCTATTTACGGTTTGCAAAATATAGTGTATGAATATGTGCAAAAAAAACGCATAAACGAAGCTCGGCAAACCATAAAAAAAATTTTTGATTTATATCCTAACAATGCAGAGTTAAAAGCAGAATTAAATTCCGTGCTGGAAGAGTTATGAGCGAAAAAATAATAATCTCTCCTTTGGACTGGGGCTTGGGCCATGCGACCAGATGCGTTCCCATTATACGCTCGTATTTGAAACAGGGCGCAGAAGTTGAAATTGCAAGCGCACTCTCTCACAAAAAATTCTTTGCTCAGGAATTTCCGAATTTAATTTGGCACGAGGCTCCGGCATATAATATAAAATATCCTAAATACGGCTGGGCTATGCCATTTTGGATTCTGAAACAATTACCGCTTATTTACAATGTTATGCGAGAAGAAAATAAGTGGCTTGCAGATCTATGCGAAAAACAAAAATACACTTTGATAATCAGTGATAATCGCTTTGGATTTTTCAACAAAAAAATAAAATCTATTTACATAACGCATCAATTGCGAATTGCCATGCCTTTTGAAAAACTTGGAGAAAAATGGCACAAAGGGATAATGAAAAACTTTGACGAAATATGGGTGCCAGACTACGAAAAATTTCCGGGACTTGCCGGCAAACTAAGCCACCCGTCTTATACGGATAAAAGAATAAAGTATATAGGGCCACTTTCACGCTTACTGTCTGAACCGGAATTTCCAGAATTTAAGAAGTTTGATATATTGGCGTTAATTTCCGGGCCGGAGCCGCATAGGAGTTTTTTTGAGGAGTATGCTATTAAGTATTTGACGGAGCATTCTGGGGCTCATTGTTTGGTTCGTGGGTTGCCTGGGGAAGTTGAGGTTCCAAGTTTGCCTTTTCCGATTTTTAACCATTTGCCTGCGGACGAATTGAGCGAGAAAATTTTAGCCAGCCGCACTGTGCTTTGCCGCAGCGGTTATTCTACGGTTATGGATTTACATTTGCTTAAAGCTAAAGCCATTTTTGTTCCTACTCCGGGGCAAACGGAGCAAATTTATTTGGCCAAGTTAGCGACTGATAACTAATTTTTGTTTTTTTGAAAAAGTCGATTTGCCTTGCACCGTGTTTTGCACAACATAATGATAAAGCCCGTTTGCCAGCATTCTGCCTCTTGAATCACGGCCATCCCAACTTGTAATTCCTGATATAGCATTATTTATTGTTTTAACAAGCTTGCCATTCTGATCAAATATTTTTATCGTCACATTGCTTTGTCTTTCGCCGGCTAAATCCTTGAAATAAAAAACCGTTCCGTTTTTCTTCATAGGATTGGGCGCATTAAAAACATCCGCTAAACCGGCTTTGAGATCCGCATTAAGCGAAATCCTTAGAGAACGAAATGCTATGTTGCCCAAAATATCCTGCGCATTGACCTTGAAAACATATTCACCCGGATCGTAAGAAGTTCCGAAATTCATCCTCGCAACAGCCCTTTTTCCGGTTTGCTCGGAAAAAGACCAAGGATGCCAAGCATAAGCGATTGGACTAACTTCAAAAGAAATTCCCTCACCCGCTTCTTCCCTGTAATCTATGCCGGTGGAATCTTCAACAACAACGTCTAGGCAAGCTGGTATTTCCAAACTTATCTGCGCATTTTCCGCATAAGGCGCAACAATTCCGGAGCGCATGCACGGATAAATTTTTATGCTCGGAGGAGTATTGTCGTTAATTGAATTCGCATAATCAGATGTTCCGTATAGCCCAATACCTCGCTTTACACTTCTTCCTATTCCTGCGCTGCCGGGCTTATAACCCCAAAGCCTGATCTGCGCAGAGGTGTCTCCAAGCTTACGTGGAGTTATAAATTCCGTTTCAAATTTTCCATCGATGTTTATCTGCACATCTTCGCTGTAAATAGGGCTGCCATCAATCCTTATCTGCGTTGTATATGGAGTTTCGCTTCCTATGTGCTGAGAAAGAGTTTTTTGTTTTTCTCCCTCTAAAACCTGTATGCGAACCGTTCCACTCTGTGCCGGCAAAGCAGAGCCGGAGATTTTCAATTTTTGCAAAGCTTGAATTGTGTCCGGAACATTATCCAAATTGAGCATCATTTCCTGCCTGGGCATACTCAAAACCGGTTCTCCCAAAAGCACATACTTTTCATTATTGTATCTCTGCGAGCTATGAAGATCAAGTGCGCTCAGTTTTGCGTTTAAAAAGGCCTTACCCAAAATAGCATTAGCCTCTATGGAATTGCCCAAAATCTTTGTTGCAAGAGATACATTGTAAGTGGCATAACTCTCTCTGAGAGAACCTATTGAAGCTATGGCGCCTTTTGATTTTGCAGCCACAAATGCTTCGGAAAGGGTTGTGGTTGTCACATCATCAAAACGTGATACCAAACATGAAAAAGAACCCAAAATAGTATATCTTCCCGCATTTGAAATAGCGCTCAAAGACGAGGCATTCAATAACTCTTCATCTGCCCACTGAACCGCACTTCCATGCCCATAATAAAAAGTGAAAAGAGCTCCTTGATTCAAGCGCAATAACAGCTCTTTTGTAGCATCAGATTTTTTGTTGTTACCGTCTTTTTCATATTGCATCAGTGAAATCTTTCGCCAGTTAATCGCAAAACCGAGTTTCTGTGAAATTGAGTCCGTCTGAACGATGGTCTTTTCCATATCCGCCGTATGTTCAATTCTGTCATAGTTGTTTCCCTGCAAGGCATCATCTGCTGTGAATATCATTGTATTTCGCCAAGGGCCATTGTCCATTACGGAAACACTTTCATAATCCTTTATTTTTTGTATATAATTTTCAAATTCCATTATATTTGAAACGGGAAGGCGGCCAACTGCTAAAGCCAAATTATACTTTCCAAACCTCACCTCTTCGCCGGGTTCCAGAATTGCAAAAAAATCATCCGTGGACATGTCTTCCGCCTCATAAGGCGGAATTAAATTTATTTTTGCGCCGGATCTGATATTTCTATAGTCATAATTGCCGCCGCCTGCAAGCAAAACATATTCCAAATTCCGGCAACGATCTTTTGCATATCTTATATAATCCCTAATCGCAACAGGCGAAGCTTGCGCCCCGTGATTCCTGTAAATATCTTCCACCAAAACTACCGATGTTTTGAATTTTGTCGGAGCATCTCCGCTTTCTCTGAACTGCTTCAATTTAACAGCGCTGCTTTGCAAAACTTCAGAGGTTAAAATTAAATATTCCGTTTCGGTAGAAAGTTTTAAAGGGTCAGAAACATTATTGTTTATTCTGCCCGGAATAGCTTCCACTCTCGCAGGGGTTTTATAGCTGCCTTTTCTATGCAAAAAATATCTTGTATCAATATTATTTGATATTGTATCATTTTCTCCATTTAAAATTTCCGTAGGAATAAAATTCTCCGTTTTTATAATTTCCATATTTGCCGGCATGGGTATTTTAATTGCTCCGGTTGCAGTTCCGGGAAATAGCCATTCATCGCCTGCGCTCTTAGTCACATCATAATTATAGGCTACTGACAGCCCGTCAAATCTGTCATTTCTAATGGTGCTCAAAATTTCCAGATTGTAAGAATTATTTGTTGAACTTGCATTTGATGCTGAAAAAACAAATGTCCCTCCGAAAAGCGTATCTATTATATCTTGATTTTGCAATTTTTGCCCTTGATAGGAAAAATTAAAATTTATGCCCCGCATTCTATCTTCCCATGACAACGAAGCATCCGTATATAGCGGTCTCGGAAAAAATGAGACTCCTATAAGCACTGAATTTCCCAGCAATCCCGGCAAGTTTCTCACAGAGGGTTGAAATTCATTCGTATTAACCGTAACAACCTCGCCTCTCACGCCCCAAGCCCAAAACCAATCTTTGCCGGTATTTTCTTCAATTTTGTTAGCGCCAAAATAATTATCCCTGAGCAGCAAATCCTTTTCCGAGCGAGCATATTTTTTCCAAATTATATCCTTTGGGTTATTTATGGTTTTTGCAACGGCATCCAGCCTTTGGCCTTTCCCTGAATTCGCCACTCCGAGGTAAAAATATTGATGATAACTGTAAGGCGAGTTGGAAAAATAATAATCCATTCCGCTATCAGAATTGCTTTTTTTCCAAATTGCAGTGCCATAGCCAAAGAACACTATTGAATCTCCGCTATCAAAAATTCCTTTCTGGTTGTTATCTTTTATCAGAATTGGCATTTCCACAGCATTGGGAAAAATTTCTTCTGCCATAAATTCCGGCAATGTATCCGGCGATGCGCTAAAAAGCCTTAACTGATCAATTGGTATGCCATAATCAACGTCTCTACCTGCCGCCCGCATTATTCTTTCATAATCATTAAAAGAAATCGCATACATTCCGTCTGCCGTTACAGACAGGTCATTGCTGCCTATTCCTATTTTGAGTTTCCAGTCTATGTCAAGGCCGGCTATTGAATTTTTCTTCACTACGGGAGAAGCGGTTTGTTTTGTTCCGAACCTCAATGCGGCTTTTTTATTTTCAACCGAAGATAGAGCTCTTTTGCCAACCGAATAACCGTTTGCGCTGCCGCTAAAATTTATTTTCACCCTAAAATCTTTTCGTAAAATCCAGGAACTGCCGCTTGAATAGATCAGAGGCACATTAATTTTGACTCTCCATAAATTATCTTTTAAATAAGGCTCTCCTATTTTTAATGAATTGGAATTTCGCTCTGCTCCGCAAGGTTTGCCGTTTAGTTTTTCTGTTTTCAAGTTTTCCACATCAATGCTTGGCAGAGAGGAGTTTGGCAGTGCTATGACATAAGTTCTAAATGGAATTCCCAGCGCATCATGTTCTCCTAGATATGTGGCGTTGCTCGGCATAAAAAGGACTTCGTTTTTGCATGGCTGTGTAGTAAGGGCGGCTATATTATCCGTAAAAATAAATTCATTTTGAGAATCGCGTTGTATTTCAAGCGCAAAAATTCCTGTATGGAGCAGAATGAGTATTGCTATGGCACGGTGAGTGATCACAGAGAGAATTTACAAAATTGGTCTTTTTTTAAGAAGGGCAAGGCGTGGTGCCTTGCCCTTATGAATTATTTCACCATTCTAAGCGTTTTGCCATTTACATTTACCAAATACATTCCCTTTGGCAAGTGTGCTATGGATACGCTTTCGTTTGGCATTACGGTTCTGCTAATCAGTGTTTTGCCTTTGAGGTCAACTATGCGAACGGTTTCCGCTTTGGTTAAACCCTGGATGCTGAAGCTTTCACCGGTTCTCAGTATGCCGAAGCTATGAGTTGCAAAGGTCATGCCAATGGTTTTTGTTGTGCATTCGTCAGCTTCGTCATCCCATACTTTGCCATCTGTGCACACTGTTCCTTGCACTGCGCCCACTGAAATTGTGAACTCTTTGGTTGCAACAGCTCCGCTTGCTCCGTTTGTTGCCGTTACAGTAAAGGTGGCTAAACCGACTGCTATTGGCGTTCCGCTTATTACACCGGTAGTGGTGTTAAGAGAAAGACCGGCAGGTAGAGTACCAACTGTTACTGCGTAGGTTATTGCTCCACCAGCGTTATTTGCAGTACTTGCAGAAATTGTCGCTGTATAAGCCGTACCTTCTGTACCGGCAGCAAGCACTGATTCAGTGCTTATGGTAACCGCAGCGGCAGTCCACTTTAAGCTGAGTGTTGTGGATTCCGTTATCTCATCGTCAAGCTCACAATCGCAATACCACTCACCGGCTATAAAGCCTGTTTTTGTAATGCTCTCTAAGGACGGCGCAAGTTCTATTGCATCTGCTATTGTGCTTCCTTGTGCCACAGGAACAAATTCCACATCATCACCATTGCCGAAGTCAAAGGCAACAACAAACAATTTGAGCGTTGTGAATACCAACTCGCCGTAGGTTTCCGAAGGCTTATAGTTTGCAGTTCCTGCTTTGCGGAAATAGAATGTATAATCAGTATTCGGTTCTAACTCTTCAAAAGTCTTTGGGCCTTCAAACCAGTTTAAACCATCAATGCTGATTTCAATACCTGCAATTTCTGGAAGCGTGATAGTTGCAGATGTTCTAGCTGTAAACTCAACACCTGTAACATCTGGTGCACCTTGAGAAGCACGGTCTATAATCCATGCTATTTCTTCGTTGGCTATTGAGCCGTCGAGCCACATATGGTTTTGGTCAAGTGTAGCAATTGCGGTATATGTATTCGCATTTGTTGCGCTTGCGCCAGTTAAAATGTAACCCGTTCCTGCTTCTACGCCAGTTTTCGGAGAATCGTCATATACCAAGCCAGCAATTGCTGTGGGCACTGAGATTGGCTTGCGAGATACATTTACAGTAACATTTACGTTTTCCAATATATTGTGATTTTCATCACGTAAGTAAGAAGCCAAGTATTGTGTTTTCGCAACAGTTGGAATTTCAGTAGCATCGTTCCAACTCCAGCCCTGTGGAAGAGATATGTCTGCAAGAGTTTTGCTTGGATCGTATTCTGCAGTTAGGTCTGGAACTTCCACATCAGCAACAGTAAGCGTAGCTCTGTCTATTCTAATTGTGAATTGTTTTTCTACAGAAGATTCACCGCTTTCCACACAAGTTGCAACTACAGTGAATGTAATATCGCCTAATTGCGCAGGAGTAACGCTCACCAATCCGCTTGCGGAAATTGCAACGCCAGCCGGTAATGATGTGCCTTGCAGAGCGAAAGTAAAGTTTCCGCCTACATTCGGGTCTGTTTTAGCAGCAAGCTGCGCAGTGTATGCAACGCCGTATGTGCCATCGTCAAGTTGCGCAGCGGTGGTTATAACAACCTCGGCGGCTGTCCACTCCAGGGAAAGAGTTATGTCATCAACTACAAGGTCTGAACCGAAATTGAATACCTCTCCAGCTTCAGTGCGCCAATCACCATTGCTGGAGTTTATGTAACCCGGTCTGGTGAAATCAGTAGTTGAAGGTTTTCTCTCAACAGGAACAGAATTGTTCTCTTCTATGACAAGGAATTGAGGAACTGTGCCTTCGCCGTCGTTAAGACTAAAGGTAACGACAAATGCATCAAGCGTTCTGACTGTTTTAACTTCGCTAACAACTGAAGCAAGATGAGTTTCCGTTTCTGCATAGCGGAATACGAACTTATGATCCGTTTTCGGATATAAATTCTCAAATTTCCGAATGTTCCAGCTATTTTCGCCTTCAAAGCTGACTTGAATAGCAGGATCCATTGCTGAGAAGTCGATTGATTCTATAGTTATTTCCGGATCAACAATGTTTGCAATAAGAGGAGCTTCGGTTTTAGCTGCCTTGCCTATATTAATTGTGAATTGTTTTTCTACAGAAGCATTGCTTTCCGTGCAAGTTACAATTACAGTGAATGTAATGTCGCCTGCTTGTTCAGGAGTAACACTAACCAATCCGCTTGCGGAAATTTCAACGCCAGTCGGTGATGATGGGCCTTGCAGAGCGAAAGTGAATTCTCCGCCTACATCCGGGCTTGTTTGAGCAGCAAGCTGCGCTGTATATGCAACGCCATAAGTGCCGCCTTCAAGTTGCGCAGCGGTGGTTATAACAACTTCGGCAGGTATCCACTTTAAGTAGAGCGTTGTAGCTCCGGTTATAGTGCTTGTGCCAAATACGAATTCTGTTTTACCTTCTGCATCTGTGTACCATTTGCCATCGGTGCCGGAGAAGCCAACCTTGGTAAAGCCGGTTGTTTCAGGTTTTTCTGTTGCAGGTATTGAGCTGCCATCAGCTATGGTTTGATTTTCAATAACAGTTTCTCCACTGCCACCATTTAGACTAAAGGTTACAATATAAGGAGTTTTGCACTCACCTTTGACATAGATATCGCTACCGCAAATAACTTCAATGTTCGGAGCCTGCGTATTGCAACTCTCACCCCAGCCAAGCTCGGTTAGAATGAAGTTTGCGGAACCTGTGTTCTCCTTAGAGAGTTTCAAAGTTGTTGCCGATTTAATTGCATTTACAGTAGTCCATTCTTCATTAGCTTCCGCATTGCTCCAATTCAGAATCTCAATTGTGCCGTTTTCAGCTTTTGGAAGTTCATGGCGCACGCTATTAGCACTATTGGTGCTCTCTAAAATCAAAGTAATAGGACCATCACTGGAATAACTCAAGCAAAGCCCTTCTGTACCGGCTATATTCAAGCCTTTCTCATCCAAGTGGAAAGCCGCGAAAGCCGCACTCCACTCTTGTGCCCATCTGGTAAATTTCAAGTACATGCCGTTATCATTTATTCTTGTCTGTCCATTGTCCTCATTAACAAGCGGAACTTCAACAAAATTTGCCCACTCGCCATCCACTTTAATCTGAACATTAGCATTGTTGGAATAAGACCACCACCAGCCTTCATCTTCATTCGGAACCTGCACACGCAAACCCGGATAATCGCTTAAGCTTGCTCCCCAGAGCTTGCCTTCGAAATAACCTTTGCCCAAGCCGGTCCATTCGCCACCTTCGCATTTTCCGTTAGAACCTGTGCCGGTTTCCGGTACATTGAGATATAAAGAACCATATAGAATGCAATTATTATTAACAGCCGCTTCGCAAGTAGTAAATGCATGCTCCGTCGCAATTTCATAGCATCCGTTACCCCATCTGCAATAGTATTGCATTTCCTGCTCGTTTAGGCAAAGTTCCGATTCAAACGGAATCGCCGGAGCCGGTGTATTGCAACTTCCATCCCAGCCGAGTTCGGTGAGAATGAAGTTTGTGGTTTGTGCTTCAGTGGATTTCACCATAAGCCTTAAAGATACTGCTTCATGAGTTGCTTTTGTTACTGCATCAGCAACAGTACCCCAACCAGACTCTTGCGCAAATTGATTCCAAATTAAAGCTATAGGTTCGCCGCCATTGGGCTTTGCCGGAAGCGTATAGAATGGCATATTATTACCATGCTTTTCCTGATCCCAACCTAACACTAAAGCAACCGGGCTATCGCTAGCATAGCTCACGCATAACCCATTTGTGCCGGTTATATTCTGGCCTTCAGGATTTTTTATGTTGAAACCGGCAACAGCTTGAGCTTGAGGTCCCGCTGATGTGGTAAATTTCAAGTACATGCCGTCTTCATTTATTTTGGACTCACCAATATTACTTGTGAGCGATGCGCCATCAACCGTAAAGTCTGCCCAGTCGTCATCCAGCTTAACTTGAACATCTGCGGAGCCGACTGTATAGCCAAACCACCAACCGTCACCTTCAGCAGGATTCAGCACTTTTGCCCGCAAACCGGAGAATTCGCTTATATTTGCGCCCCAGAGCTTGCCTGAGTAAGGAGCTTTGCCAAGTCCGGTCCATTCGCCTACGCATTGCTTGCCTTCGCCTGTGCCATCATTAGGTACTTTAACATATTGAGAACCCCAATTAACACAATTTTCTCTTGCTGCTGCGCAAGTAGTGTTATTCTTATCTGTTTCAATTTTATAGCATCCTCCCTGGTCTGCTAAATACGGAGCCCACTGGCAATACAATTGCTCATCGTCGTCGTTTAGGCAGAGTTCGGGTTCAAACGGAGTCGGAGGAGTTTTGCCTTCGCCCGTCCATTCGCCACCTGCGCACATGCCATCGCCTAAGCCAGTTCCGGGAACTTTGATATATACTGAACCGCCTTCAATGCAGTTAGCTTTTATAGCTTCACAAGAAGAATTGCTCGTGTTCATAGCAAAACATCCACCATCCCATCTGCAATACAATGGCTGACCATCATCATCTTTGCATCTTTCTGCTTTACATTCTACAGCAGCTTTGTCCCACTCATTTCCGGCAGCTATGCACCTTTCTTCTTCGGTCTTAGGCGTATTGCTCAAGTCCAAAGCTCCATAGCACTCAAAATTTCTTATCTGCAAATAACCTGTAGTTGGTATTTCGGTGCTATTAGGACGAACTGACCAATGAATATCTTTTATCTCGCTTAAATTTAATGGAATGCTTGGATTAGTGTTATACGCAGCATCGTATATGTCTCTCACAAAAGAATTCTTTGTAACCGTAGTCCAAGCATTAGCATTTGAATTTACATCGGAATAATAGGTAAGTTGCTTGCCATTATATTCTGAGTTCAAGCTTAAGCGATGCGCATTTCCAATGTATTCATAACTGAACGATTCGCACCGAGCCAAATCGTAAGTTTTTCCGTTATTTCTTGTCGCTAACGCAATTGTAGCTTGTGCCCAGTCTGGGTTCCAGTTAGAAATGTACAGAGAAACTCCTGCAACCTCAGCATAGCCATTTGCATTTACTGGTTTATTTAGATTAGTAATGCTTGCTGTTGCCGCTCCATTTGCAACAGTGAAATTTGACCAAGACTCACCTGTATTTGCAAAATTGTCGCCATCTGCGAAGTCGTCTATAACTACCCATTCTTTCCAAGGAATAATCAAGAATGTAACTTCTTTTGTTGTACCTTCAAATTCGCTGCCTTCTTTACCAGTCAATATAATAGTGGCATAACCGACTTTGTCGTTGTCTATAAAATCAACAGTATAATCTATAGATTCTGAAAGCGGCAATCCATCAAAAGTAACGGTAAATGCGGGCTCTACCGGAGCGTCGCCCTGTTTCCACATTTGCGCAGGAATATTTGAAACAACTGCGCCTGCCAAATCTCCTGCTTCAGGTGGTATAATGCTTGGCAATGTCATTATTCCAAGGCATTCAAAATCTTTTATTTGCAAATAACCTGTCGTGAGTTGGCCGGGAGTAGATGGGCGAATAGACCAATGGAACTCTTTTATTTGGCTAAAATCAAAGGGAAGATCGCAATAAGGCTTCCTGCTATCATCACAAGCCTCATCATACTGGTCTCTAGCAAAAGACTTAACTTCAACTGTAGCCCAATCAGTAGCAGCAGTTCCTCTATCTGCATAGTGGGTAACAGCTAAGTTATTATGTTTAGAACCCACGCTAAAGCGATGAGCATTGCCTTTGTATTTATATCTGAAGCCATCACTGCATTGGGCTAAATCATAGGTAATTCCGTTATTTTCAGCCATTAAACCGATAGTAGCTTGCGCCCAATTACCCCAATCAGGAATGTTCAGATTAACACCTGTTATTTCAGCGTAACCATTTCTTATATATAATTCACGACCATCTTGAGTTCCTAGTATGGACGGATTACCCATAGTTGCAGTTGTAGCACCTTTGTTTACAAGGAAAGCAATCCACTCTTCGCCCGTTTTTGCAATATTATTATTATTTGCAAAATCATCTATCGCAGTAACTTGCGGAGCTACCTCAACTCTTGTAAGCCAATTGTAAATATATTTACCGCTTGCGGTCATCAAATCCTGATTAGTATAACTAGCAGGAAGAACGCCTGACTTTGCCCCCTCTATGCCAAAAAACGCTGAACCTTCAAGTTTATTGTTCACATTCCACGCAACAGCAGGAATATTATTAGCAGCTAAAAATGACAACCAAGCATTAGTATTCGCTGCGCTGTGAGAATTGTATTGATTGCCGTTTTTACACTCACTATATTGACCTGCGGGATTACAACCGCCATCAGCATGGGTTGTGCCAAATTCGCTTACAAATACGGAAAGACCGGCGTTGCGCACAGCCCTAATTTTCGATTCAAACATGGATAACGGATGAGAAGCTGCGTAAAAATGAGCAACATAAGCGATATTGGAACCCGATATGGGGCTGCTTGCTGCTACATCTATATCCTGATCCCAATTCGGAGTGCCTACCAAAATAAGATTAGTTGAATGTTCGCGAATTTTTGCAATAACAGGAGTCGCGTAATTTTTTATAGTTGTCCATGAAATATTCAAAGGCTCATTGAAAATTTCAAAAATCACATTAGGTTCTTTGCCGTAAGAACGAGCCATTTCGTCAAAAAATGTTATGGCATCTGCCTGCCCCAGCTCACTATGAGAGTGCCAATCAATAATCACATAAGCACCATTGGCAATAGCGGCATCTATAGCAGCTTTAACACGGTTCATATTCCCGGCTCTATCATCTAAATAACTGCCACCGAACTCACCGCTGCCAGATCTTGCATAACCCATCGGCACTCTTATTATTTGGGCTTTCCAATCGTCAACCATAGCGTTTACCGTTGCCGTGTTGAAAAATGCTGCGCTCTCCCAGCCCGTATTGCTCCAACCAAGGCTAACACCTTTAAGCGGCACGCCAACCTGGCCACCTTCGGCACAGATGTTGTGAGTAGAGCAAGCCTGTAGCTTACCCCATTTTTGAACAGATGTCTGTTGCCCCCAGCTCAAAGCTGCGAAAGACAAAAGAATAGTGACCGCAAACGCTAATTGTTTACGCATGAAACCTCCTAGGTGTTGTGTTGTTGAAAAGCCTTGTGGGCGGCGAAAAGGGTTCTACCCCCCCCCCCCCCCCC
>WQSZ01000010.1 GCA_009787645.1 Candidatus Fibrimonadales bacterium
AAAAAATATGAGATAACTCCTGAGCAATTCGGCTTTAAGCGTTGCAAAAAAGAGGACTTGCTCGGCGGAACTCCCGAAGAAAACGCTAAGATAACCACGGACATTTTATCCGGCGTAAGAGGCCCAAAGTTTGACACGGTGTTGTTGAACTCTGCCGCTGCCATTCACATAGCAAAGCCGGAAATATCAATGCAAGATGCGATTAAGCTTGCAACCGATACCATAGATAGCGGAAAATCTCTTGAGCAACTTAAAAATTTTGTAAGGCTGACCAATGAACAAGCTTGATGCAATAGTGGAGAGCACAATAAAGCGTGTTGCTCAGTCAAAAAAAAGCGAATTCCCATTTGAGCAGGCNCTCCGGAAAAAAGGCATTTCNTTTATTTGCGAAGTGAAAAAAGCATCGCCCTCCAAAGGCGTGATTGTGGAAGATTTTCCCTACTTGCAAATNGCAAAGGAATACGAAGAAGCCGGGGCTGCGGCAATTTCCGTTTTAACAGAGCCGCAGTTTTTCAAAGGCAAAAACGAATATTTGCGGAGCATTGCGGAGGAAGTGAAAATTCCCGTGCTTCGCAAAGATTTTATAATAGACGAGTTTCAAATTTATGAGGCAAAGTTTTTAGGGGCCTCCGCTGTTTTGCTTATATGCGCAATCCTTGAAAACGAAAAATTAAAACGCTACATTGAGTTGGCTAATTCAATAGGCTTGTCTGTTTTAGTAGAAGTTCACAACGAAAAGGAAGTTGAAAATGCGCTAAAAGCAGGGGCAAAAATAATAGGCATAAACAACCGGGATTTAACAACCTTCAACGTAGATGTGCAAACCACAAAGCGTCTTTGCGCCTTGATTCCAAGCGATGTGCTAAAGGTCAGCGAGAGCGGAATCAAAAAACCTGAGGATATATACAGCGGCGTGGACGCCGTTTTAATAGGGGAGTCCTTTATGCTGGCTAAGGATAAAAAGAAGTATATGGATTTTCTATCTTCCCCACAATGCCCTTAATCCTCATCATAATACTTGCCATCACTCCCGCCCTTGCTACACAGGCAGACTCCCTGCTCAAATGCTCGGCAAATTACTTTGGCAAAGATGCAGAGCTCAAATTCAGCTTTCAAATGCTAACCAGAATCACAAGCACCGGCGAAGAAATGCAAAGAAGCGGAACACTCATCACATCAACAAAAAATCGCTTCGCTCTCACAATGCCGGATATGCAAATAATGAGCGATGGCGTAAACCTGTGGCAACACAACACCCCGCAAAAACAAGTGCTTATAAAACTCATCTCTGATTTGGAAAATAAATTGCAACCCAGCGAAATACTTTTCAGGTACCTTGGCACAAAAGCTATCAGCGCAAAAAAAGAAGTCTGGAAAAATAAAAGCGTCCACGCATTGAGCCTGAATCCGGACAAATACAAAGACCAGTTCAAATCAATGGAAGTCTGGCTCAATCAAAATGATTGCTCTCCGGTTCGCTTGCACACAATAGATAACTTTGGCAACGACACCTGGTATTCAATTGAAAATTTGACCAAAGAAAAATTTTCGGAAAAAGATTTTAAATTCAAAGCGCCGCCAGGCACAGATGAAATTGACATGAGGTGAAAATGGATTGGTTAAAAAATAACGCATATCCCGGACGCGGCATAATAATGGGCCTTGGCCCAAACAGCGAGCGTGTTCAAATCTATTGGATTATGGGCAGGAGCGAAAACAGCAAAAACAGAATCTTCGTAAAAAATGAAGACGGATCCGTAAGCACAAAAGCATTCGACGAAAAAAAAGTCACCGACCCAAGCTTGATAATATATACACCTTTCAGATGCCTTAACAACACATATATAATCAGCAACGGAGACCAAACAGATACCATAGCGCAATTTTTGCAAAACGGAAAATCCGCAGAAGAAGCCCTCAAAACAAGAACCTACGAACCCGATGCTCCCAACTACACACCAAGAATATCGGGCATCTTTTATCCGGACAAATCTTATGCCCTTTCAATAATCAAAGCCACGCCAAAACGTGAATCGATTTTCATAGACAAAGAAGCCGGCACTCCAGGCACAGGCGAAATGCTCACAACCTACGAAGGCGACTCAGACCCATTGCAATCATTCATAGGCTTGCCACGCACAATGCCTATCAAAAACACAGCGCAGGAAAACTTGGACTTTTACTGGGAAATGCTAAATGCGAAATACAGAGTTTCGCTTTTGGTCAACTGGGAAAATTCCGTCATCATAAGGAATGCAAACGTATGAATATGCAGGAATCAATTGAGTATTTGAGCGAGATAGCTAAAAAAAGCGGTGCGGAGCAATTCGATATTTTAGCGGGCAGCCAGGATAGCAAGGGTATTTCCGTTTTCAACGGGGCTTTGCAGAATACTGAGATTTCAAACTCGTGCGGAATAGGAATTCGCATTTTCAAAAATCAAAAACCCGGCTATGCATCAACGGAAAAATTTTCAAAAGAGTCTCTATCGCAAGCTCTCTCCGATGCACTTTCCAACAGCGAATACACAAAACCCATAAACACAGAGTTGCCGGGATCCACTACTCTTGGCCCTGCCTTGCCGACCTACAACCCCAAGCTTGAAAGCGTGGATATAAATTGCTTGTTGGATACGTGTCTGGATATTGAAAAACGTGTTTTAGCGACAAGTGAAATAAAAAATGTTCCGGACTTGGGCGCAGAAATTTCATCTTCCACAACTTTTTTCGCAAACAGCAAGGGAGTTTTCTTTGAAGATAAAAGAAACAGTTTTGGCATAGGCGTTGGTGCTGTAGCGCAACGTGATAATATTGTGAAAATGGGCTGGTATAGCAAGGGCGGCAAAGATTTTGACAAAGTTTCCGCAGAGCAAATTGCAGGCGAGGTTATCACAAGGGCAAAGGAGCTGCTGTCGCCAAGGCCCATAAAGAGCGGTAAAATGCCGGTGATTCTGTCAAAAAGAATTTCCGCGAGCATATTATCCATATACTTATCGTCTTTTTACGCCGAAAATGCGCAAAAAGGTCTGTCAAGGCTTAAAGGTCATTTGGGTGAAAGAATAGCAAATGAAAAATTTTCCTTATCCAGCGAGCCTCTATTGCCGGATCTTCCGGGGTCAATACTTATGGATAGCGAAGGTATTCCTACAGCCGCATTGAAAGTAGTTGAAGATGGAGTTTTTAAGAGTTTTCTGTACAATTTGGAATCTGCTGCGGAAGAAAAAATTAAAAGCACGGGGCATGGCATGAGAGGCTTTTCCGGCAAAGCCGGGACAAGTTTTATGAACGCTGTTGTATCTTTTGGCTCAATGTCCAAAAAAGATACTTTGGCTCTGTTTCCCAAATGCCTGTTGATAAACCATTTGGAAGGAAGTTCCGGTTGCAACGAAGTGAGCGGTGAAATAAGCATAGGCGCGCAAGGTTTTTGGTGCGAAAACGGAGTGCCTGTCCATGCAGCGGATAATCTCACAATTTCGGCAAATTTCTTTGATTTGCTCAAAAATATAGTTGGAATTGGCAGTGAATACAACGATTCTTTTTCAAGCGTGAAAGTCCCAACTCTGGCAATAAGTGAAATGTCCGTATCGGCTTAAATTTCTAAATTAACTTTTAATGCAAGATAGTGTAATATTTGTAACTCAATACGATATATGGGCAGAATCTTTCAAGCGATGGGCGGAGAAAGACATGTCTCTGCTGACTATTGTTACAATTGCAACGGTTATAGTGCTGCTGGTAGCCGCAGTTGTGCTTTATGAGATCCTTCGCTCAAACAAAGTGCGGCGGGAGCTTCAGGAACTGGCTTGGAAAAAATTTGACTACAGCGCAAAACGTTTAAAGTTGAGTTCAATTAGCCTGGCTATTTTAAAAGAAGTTGCCGACATGGCAGATTTACAGGATCCCGATGCTATGCTAAAATCTCCGCAAGTACTTGAACATGCGCTTGAAAAATATTATAAACGCAAGAGGGTAGAGTCAATACCAGCCGAAAGACTTGATGAGATAAGAAATTTAAGAAAAACGCTCGGTTTTTTACCGATGTCCAGAGAGATGGCTTATACCTCAACTAGGCAATTTGATAACGGATGCGTGGTACAAATTACTGAGGATGGTATTATCATCAACAAGGGAACATGCCATGTTATAGGCTCTGATGAACTGAATTGGTATATCACTTGCCCGGATATTCCTGTGCGGGTTGGGACTATATTGCACCTGAATATGACCAGGCCCGGCGATGCGGAATACGCTTTCAGCACGCAGGTTCTGCGTGAATTGAAGGGAGAGCTCGTTTTGAGCCATGCAACTCAACTTAACCGTACCCAGCAAAGAAATTGGGTGCGCATAGATGTCAATATTCCGGTTGAAGTAACTCAGATCAGCAATGATGGCACCGGCGATATCTTCTTCGGAAAGATAATTGATTTGTCCGGCGGCGGTTGCGGCATTGCGCTTCCGATTAAGTTGCGCTCTGGAACATTTCTAAAATTGAACTTTGAACTTCCCGGCCATGGACTGGTGGAAAACCTGCAGGTAAAAGTTACAAGAGTAGCCGGGCCTTATAACAATGATGCTTCAAAAACGATTCACAGCGTGGCATTTTCGGGAGATGTTAATTCAATTCAAGAGCAGATAATACAGTATGTTTTTGAAAAGCAACGGCAAGATTCTCAGGCTAAGAATAGTTAAAATGGAATTTTCTATATTTACTCTGTGCGATTAAACAGTTTGATTTCAAGAATACGCGGTGAGAGCCAAACTATAGGCTTTGATATAGGCCATCGTTTGGCGAGAGTTGCCGTTGTCGGACATAAGCAGGGTGAAAAAGGTACTCTGTTGGCCTTAGAGCAAGATGTTGTTCCTGAAGGCGTTGTTGTTGATAATGAGATTCGCAATGTTTCGGTTTTAATGGATAAAGTTCATGCGTTGCTTTCCAGAGCCATGCCAGGAGGCTTGGATGGCGATTTTATCGTCTCAATAAATTGGACTTCTGGGATTTTGTGCGATAGAATACTGGTAAAACCCGTGCCTAAGGTCCCGGAAAACGAACTTATACTGCAAACAGCTCAGGGGAGGTCCCCTTTTGACGATGCCGGCAATGTTTTGGATTATTCCATTTTGGACCGTAGAGATGATGGTACGGAGGCCATGATAGTAGCTGCTAAAAAAGACGGTTTGATGTCATGGATAAATTTATTTCAGGCTTTGAACATAAAGCTTTCCGCTATAGATGTGGATGCATTTGTTTTAGGCAATGTATATGCGGCTTCAAAACTTCCTTCCGATTCCTCTACCGTGGGTTTACCTGTACCGGGTGATGAAGACGATGATTCTATTTTGCTTTTGAATTTGGGTTATAGCAAATCTTATGCCGCTTTTTTGCGAAATGGGTATTTTAACACAGCTCGTTCAATATTGGGTGGTTCGCTTCACGATTTGCAGGAACAGTTGTCCGGTCCTTTGGGTATTTCCCCGGAGAAGGGCGGAGATCTGCTTATGGGAAACAATCTCAAGGACGTTGACTTGGATGAATCTAAAATCAAATTCGCAACCGAGTTCGTTTTTGAAGAAATAGCTATGAAAGTTGATACTGCGCTTCGCTATTTCAGTTCTTCCGATAATTACAAGAAGCCGTCTAAAATAATAATTACCGGGGGTGGTTCTAATATAGTCGGTTTGGCTTCGTTTCTCGCAGACAGATTATCCTTGGATACAATACAGTTAAATCCTTTTAAAGCAGTGCAAATAGACAAAGAACGCTTCCGTGGAATAGATTGGAATGCGGCTGCCAGCACATACAATGTTGCTTTGGGTCTTGCCCTGAGGAGATTTTAATGGCAGCGTATAGAGAAGTTCAACTTATTGAAATTAATCTTTTGCCGAGTGAATTCAGGCAAGCCAAGATGGATTTATCCTGGCTTTCCGACATGCGCGTTATATGGTCAACATTCGGGCTTATTTTTGTGGTCTTGTTTTTGTCTGGCGTGTATTATTTTGTAAAGGAAACTACTCAGGAATTGCAGAGATCTGTTGAGCAAACCAAACAGGCTGTTGAAAGGGAAAGGCCATTGCTGGAAAAAATAAAGGAACTGGATGGAAAACTTGCCGGCATAAAGCAGAAGAGCGATGCATTGCGCTCAATACAGGTTAGCCGCAAGCGTTGGGTTCTTTTATTTGAAGATTTGTCCACAGCGCTTAAAGATACGCCGGGGACTTGGATAACCGGTATCACTCAGGAAGGCGACAAGCTGGATATAAGCGGACTGACATGGAACTTTGATGAAGTAGCGCTTTATATGCTTAAATTGGAGCAAAAAGAAAGCGTCACTGGAATTACATTGACAAACATAAGTATAACAAAAGTGAATAATGAAGATGCTTATAATTTTTCGCTCAAGGTTTCATTTAACAAGTCTTTAGGCATGGAAGACGGGATTCGCTAGGAGAGTTGTATGGCCAGTTCGAATTTTGACATAAAGGATAAGAAGAACATATATCTGGTAACAGTGGTTGTTGTTTGCTTGGGTTCCTGCTATTGGTTTTATGATTCTGTTTGGACTCAGTTCCAAAGCGAAAAATTAAGACTTGTGAATCAGCAAAAAGAGGCTCAGGCGGAATTGGACAAAATTAATTCGCAAAGGCCTCGCATTCCTATGCTGGAAGCCGATTTGGCAAGAGCGGAAATAGAATTTGAAAGGCTAAAAGAGATGTTTCCCGAAGAGGAAAAAGTTCCATATCGTTTGCAGGATTTGTATGCGGTTGTTAGAGCATCCGGAGTTAATATTCAGGCGTTTAAGCCGTCCGGTTCTGTGCCGCAAGAACATTTTGTTGAGAACAATTATTCCTTTAATGTAAATGCCGGCTATCACATGCTGGGAAAATTATTTGAAGAGATTGCTAATTTCAATTATCCTACAACAATAGAGAATTTGAAGTTGGTTCGCTACGGAGCTATAACTCAGGAAGTGAAAAAAGCAGAAGATCATGGGTGGGAGCCTGTAACTATGGGCGTTTCTTTTGATTTAACTACATTTACCTCGAGGAAGCAATGATTATGAGAAGTGCCTTTTTGAATTTTAATATTTTAGCGTTGGCATTGTTTATGGTGATGCCGGCTAGTTCGCAGAATTCTGGGGTAAATGATTTTTCAATTATGCCGCCACGCATATCAAGCATTACTGTGCAAAAGAGTTCGGAATGGGAAGGGCTTTTAATCGCTTTTGATTTTCAGCTTCCAAAAGATGTTGTTCCGGTGATCACTGATACCACGGTTGAATTGGTGGTTCATAGCGGTCCGGATTATTCCAGCGTGTTTCAAACTGCGAAAAGTTCATTTGCAAGAGGCCTCGCTTGGAGTGATGGCGTATTATATGTATATTTGCATCGCGGCAAAAAACCTACGGTTATGGTAATGAAAAACAGGTTGCTTTTGCAAGATGAAATTTCTCCGGGCAAACTGGAAAGCTGGCAGGCTACACCAACAAGTTTAAAAAGCTCAATTTACTATTTGCCCAGTTATGAGCCTTTGGCTGAGAGAGTTATTGATTTTGCCAATCGTTTTGAGAAAAAGCATTTAACAGACCCTAATATCCAACAAACAATACAGGTTAAAAGGCAAGACGCATCTTATTTGGTAACCGAAGAGATAGCTTCTCTTTTTCCGACTCCTCATGACGGCAAGCCTTTGGAAGCCTTGGAATTTGGCGATCGTTTAAAAGTTTTGGACAGAGTTCCTCCGTTTTATAAAGTGCGTTATAATAACAGGGATGGTTATATATACCAGAGAGACGTTGTTCAAGAAGCGGAACTTACAACCGCTCAAAAAGACAAGCTCCGCCGTTTAGGCAAAGAGACACCCGGTGGTGTGGATAGCGTTGCCGCAAAGTTTGGCTGGAGAGACAGCGATAAGATAATTTACAGCTCTTATGGCTATAGAGACCCATTTGTAGAAGTGAGGGGTTTTGACAGCGCAGGTATTAATATTGATAATCTGGTTTTAGTCGGCGTTATTTTTGAAAATGAAATGCCCATGGCTCTTTTTGCCGATAATAAGGTTAAAGGGCAGTCATATACGCTTTTTGAAGGAGATACGGTTAAAAATGGCAAGGTTCTTAAAATATCAAAAGGCGATGTATTATTTCTGTTGCAAGAATATGGCGTAAGCCGCCGTCATAAGGTGACTTTGCCCGAAAAAACCGGGGTATCGTTGATTGAAAAAACCGGGGGAAATAAAAAATGAAAAGGAGCTCAATGAGAAAAAATTTCGTTGCAGTAGTTCAACTGCTAGTGTTGTCTCTGACAATATCCTCTTTTGCCGCCATCCAGGGCAGTAGCAAAAGGTATGACATATCTTGGGTGGATGCGGATTTCCAGTCTGTTTTCCATGCGATATCCGAGCGTGCCGGTCACGATATATTGCTGGCTCCCGATGTTCAGGGCAGGCTTTCGATGAAGGCTACGCAAAAGACTTGGATGGAAATAATGGACATCGTATGCGGTTTGCACGATTTGACATGGATTGTTGAAGGCAGTTACATAAGCGTTCAGAGAACCGCCACTTACCAGCAGAAGCAAATAATGGAATCCGAAAAACGTGAGCAAAGAGATATGGTTGCGCCGCTTTTAAGGCGCAGTTTCCAAATAAGGCATGCTTCTGCGATTGAAATGGCTGCGGTTTTAGAGACCATCAGATCAAATCGCGGAAAAATTTCCGTTATAGAGCGCAACAATGCGATAATAGTTTATGATACCGAAACCCGTTTGGAACAAATGCAAAATACGTTGAATGAATTGGATATTGAAACTTTGCAAATAGCTATTACTGCAAAATTAGTTGTTGTTGACAGCCGCCTTACAAGCTCCTTGGGAGTTGACTGGACAAACACAAGAATTGGCGGCGCAAATTCAAGAGTTAATGCGGAATTTTCAAATGTACCGAGTCAAGGCGGCATGAGTAGCATGACCGGTACTGGTTCGGAAGCGGCAAGTGTAGTTACGCCTACTACCGCTTTGACGGTTAACGCATTTGACAAGAATATGCAAGCTACAATCGCAAATATTTTGAGCGATTCTCGTTCTGAAATTTTGGCAAGCCCGCAGATTTCAACTTTGGATCACACGGAAGCAACTATTTTCATGGGAGACCAGATTTCCATGAGAGTTATAGATGCTAGCGGACAATCAGCTTTGCAGTTGGTGGAAAGCGGCATAAAGTTAACCGTAACACCGCACGTTGCCGGAGACAACAGAATTTTGCTGGAATTGCATCCGGAAAATAACAGCTACAGCTATGATGATAAAGGTCAGGTTGTGATCAGCAAGCAGGAGGCTCAAACCAAGGTTGTTGTTTCAGATGGAGAAACTGTTGTTATAGGTGGTTTAACCAAAAATGACGAGATGGAAACAGAAACCGGCATTCCGCTGTTAAAAGACATTCCGATTTTGGGATATTTATTCAAACATACAAAGAAAGAAGTTACCAAGAAAGATTTGATTATATTTGTAACGCCGCGCATAATGCGCAATTATTTAGCTGATGCTCCGGAAACTATGACTGCGCCTGCTGCCAGCAGAGCCGTTCCAGAGGCAAGCTATGAAGACGACGGCTGGTAATGATACTTGGCTTCATTTATCTAATTATGCCGTTCTTGATGGCCTTTCCGGCCGCAGTAGCATTTGTTAAATGGAGAAGCACATCGTTCAAAGATAAGCAGTTAGCTTTGGAGTTCATCGGATTTCTTGCATTTTTTGTTTTTAATTTCTTTTTTGCGTATCAATATTCGTTTTCATCCGGAACTTACAGTTATACCGCAAAACTTATAGATCCGTTTTTTTACCTGTTTTTAATACAAAAAGATTTATCTTATGCCATTAACAAAAAAAATCAAAGAAGTCTTTTTATCTTGCTGGCGGTAAATGTATTGTTTCAGTCTTTTGTATATAATTTTGGTGCGAAGGTTTATGGTGCGGAGCTGTTGGAATTATTTGCCATGCTGTTTTCCATTTATGTTGCGTTTCGCATTGGCGAAGAATATCATAAGGCGGCTTATATTCCCAAGATGTCAAGGTATTTGCTCATTGCGCTTGCAATAATGACTCTTCTCTCCGATGCTTATGTATTCAGATTTTTCTTCATAATCGCCATATTCTATGTAAGTTTGGAAAAAAGGTATCAGGAACTCAACGCCACGCAAATGGAAACCAAGAATCTTCTCACAGAGCAATCCGGTTTTAAAAATATGATGCGTGAAATCTCCAACTCAATTAAGGATTTTTCAAATAAAAAAGATGCGGCTAATTCTTATTTAGACAGTTTGTGCCGTTTTTTGTCTGCAAAAGGCGCAGCTATTTATGAATGGGAGAACAGTAAAAATTATTTCACATGCATAGCGGCTTCCGGCCTGTACTTTCCGCTTGGCATAGGTAGCGAAAAATTATTTACCAGAATGGATTTGCTTAGAGAAATGGCTTTTAAGCAACATATAAAAGACAGCCGATCCATGATATGGAAATGCGGGCATAATAGCGGAGCAGGGGCGTTTTTTAATCACGTTTCCGATGATATGGATGAACTCTTTGGGAATTTATCCCAGGAGATACATTCAATAATACTCATTCCGCTTTTGCAGGAATCGGAACTTTTAGGGGTTCTTGTTTTGCAGAACAAAATTGGCAGCGATTATTTGAGCGAAGCGGATTTTAACATGGCTAAAAGCTTTTCCAATTTTGCTGCTATAATTTTGAGCACAAGCCGCATAGCGGAGCAGAAGAATGAGAATTTAAGAATGTCTATGGAACTTATTTCCGGCAATGTAATTCAGACGTCTCTGTTTTCCAGGATTACTCCGGAAGTTCCGGGCATTGATATTTCTTTCTTAATGATTCCGGCAAAGGAAATAGGCGGAGATTATTATGATTTCTTTGAGAAAGACGGCAAGCTTGCCGTAGTTATAGGCGATGTCAGCGGCAAAGGTGTTTCTGCGGGTATTTTGGTTGCCATTATGCAAACGTACTTGCAAAACCGTTACCAATACGAAGGGGATTTGAAAAAATTGATGCTCGGTTTAAATAATTACTTGTCTCGCAAGATAGAAATGGGGATGTTTGTGACCTTGCTGTTTTTTGAGTGGGATTCCAAGCAAAATAAACTGCGCTATATAAGTTGCGGACATGAGCATATTTTGCATTACCAAGCCAAAAAGAAGACTATTAATCGCATTCGTTCCGGTGGTTTAGCTCTTATGATGGACAGCGATTTGGAGCCGTATATAAACGATTGCGAACTTGAGGTGGAGAAGGGTGATTCCATAATTTTATATACGGATGGTGTGACCGAAACATTCAATTCCGACAAGGAAATCTTTGGCTTGGACAGGCTTGTGAAATTTTTTGAGAAAGTTCCTATTAACAAGACTGTTGTGGAAAAGCAACTTCCTCAAACCCTTGCGGATTGGCGTGGCGATGCTATGCAGACGGATGATATCACCTGTGTGTTGATGCAGTTCTAAATGATCACATTAAATGCGATTTTTCTATATTGTATGAATTCATAAAGGAGATTCAAAATGACCATGGTTACTGTACAGCTTAAAGCGATGGCTATGCATCTTGAGGGTGAGGCTTTAGTGAAATTTCTTGCCGATAGAGGGATATATGTAACAGATCCAAAAGATGCAGTACTGTATCGTTGCCAAAATGATGAAGTTTCGCATGAAGAAGCTGTGGAGTTTTGTAAAAAAAATCAAATAGAGTTTGTTATCGCCACCTGATGTGATATTCCAACCCGGTAGCAATATAAACATCTGTTGTGGAGCTGCCGATTCCCTTTTGAACCGTTGCGGTACGTGTTATGCCTGTGCGTAAATTAAGCGCGTAGTTTTTGAAAAATGCCGTTCTAAGACCTATGTTTAAGCCTACATTGCGATAATAAGGCTCAAATTCAAAACGTTCTCTATATTCTTGCGAAGCGGTGGTTTCGCCGTCTTTAAGCGATATGTTTTCCGTGAGAATGCTGAACATAAAACTTGCCGAGACATAAGGCTCTATCTCAATTTTCGGATGCGGCGTAAAAACTTGCATAAATATAAGCGAAAGCAATAATTCATAACGATTAAAAGTCCATTCGTCAAGCTCGTGGTAAGTTGCGCTGCTGTCTGTTTTTGCTCTGTGGCTGGAACGATGAATTTCAAATTCCATGCCTATAAAATCGTACACGGAACCGCCTATATATGCGCCGAAAAACGGAGACGAATCCTCAAGATAGCTCCATGCGCTTGTCGAGTCTCCGGTTGGGTATTTGTAGTTTATGATTTTTGAATCCAGCTTGCGTTTATACCAGGACTTTGGAGTTAAAAAAGGAATGTACGCTTTGTTTTGTCCGGCCAGAACACCAAACCAAAGATCATGCATAGGCTGCTGCGCATAATATTTATCCGGCTCCTTTTGCTTTGCCGCACGCTCGGAATCGCTCAGCCTTATTTGCGGTTTGCCGCCGAACCAGTCGCTTGCAATTTTACGGGCTATTTTTGCGGAGTCCGTGCTCAAAGGAAAAACCGCTATTTTCTTGGGTTCTGTACTTGTTTCATCAAAAAGCAAAAACCATATTTGATTATCTTTGATTGTGTTGAACAACACATTTTTATCCTTTAGAGATTGCAGTCTTTCCATGACATGCGGATGGCGAGGCTTTAAATGCTCGGCCTCCAAACCGGAAGACACATTTGTGTTCAGCCATTTTGCATATAAGGAAATTGTTGTGTCGCGTTCCCAGTCTCCCGCTACATAGCAGCTAGGATTACCTATTTTTTCATTTTCAAAGCGAAGCGCAAAACAAAAATCCGCAGGAGAAACATAAGGCTTGCCGTAATTCCAAAGCAAAAATTCTCCATCTTTCCAAACGGTTGGCTCGGCATACGAGTTGAGAGCCAAAAAAATAACGGCTAATTTTACAGTATTTTTAAGCATTCCGCTACCACCGCTTTTGTTACGTTTATAAAGAAATCTTTGTCTATGGAATCATTTTTTATAGTCTTTTGCGTTTCTACTATGCCGCTTCTCAACGGGAGTTGTTTTTTATTGTCCCAAAGTGTGAAGGTGGCAATTATCGAGAGGTTTTTGAATTTCTTCTTTTGTGCAAATTCAACATTTGCTTTTGTATAGTCATAAAAATTTTCAGCATCCAAGTCGCCGCCAATTGTGTATTCGTGAATTATAAAGAGGTAATTAGGAACAACGCCGTTATTCGCCGCTATTTCCACGCCCTGTTCGGGGAATTTTGTCTTTATAAAAACCGTATTGTCCATTTTCAAAGTTTCTCTTAAAAAATGATCCTTTTTAGAGACAGTGGAAATACTCCAGTTTTTTTTCAATTCATTCGAAATAAGCGAATCGGTAAGCGTTTCAAGTTGGGCGTAAATGGAATCTCCGTGGATGTTCAGTTTTTGCGCAAACCAGTCCGCACGAGTCAGCATAAAGCCTTCGCCAAGTTCAACATAGCCAATGCTTTCGTTTTTTGCCGGCACTCCGTTGTACAGCTTATGCGAATTGGTAAAATTTGAGGCGCAAGATAATAGAAACACCGATATTAATGCCAAGTACATTATACCCCCCATTCGTTGCGGTATTTTTCAATGCTTTCTTTGTATTCTTCCGGGGCAAATTTCAACACATCATCTATGGAGGCTATGGAATACGCTTCTATATTGTATTTATCTTTTACCTGTTGCAATGCGCTTTTGCCGTCTCCGAGCTTTTCTTTTCTATCCATCGCAACTATTAAACCTGTGACTTTTGCGTTAGGAATTTCAGACATTATTCGCATGGTCTCTTCTATGGAAGTGCCTGCGGTAATTACATCTTCTATTATCACGACTCGTTTTTTTTCCTGATATGTGTCGCCTACCAGAATTCCGCCTTCGCCGTGATCTTTTATCTCTTTACGGTTATATGTGAAACTTGTTTCTATGCCGTATTCTCTGTGCAGGGCAGCGGTCGTTGCTGCGCAAAGCGGAATGCCTTTGTATGCGGGCCCAAAGAGGTTATCGGCTTTATTTGCAAAATATTCTTTGAAAACTTTTGCATAACAATTAGCCAAAAGCGAAATTCCCTCGCCGTTGCAAACAGTTCCCATATTCACGAAATAAGGACTGACCCGACCGCTCTTTGTGATAAAACTGCCGAATTTCAGTGCGCCGCATTTCGCCAAAAACGAAATGAATTCATTTTCGTTTGTTGACATCGTCATCGGCGGGCT
The DNA here is from genome assembly GCA_009787645.1 of Candidatus Fibrimonadales bacterium. Lineage (GTDB taxonomy): Bacteria > Fibrobacterota > Fibrobacteria > Fibrobacterales > Fibrobacteraceae > Fibrimonas. The sequence continues at coordinate 14,251 of WQSZ01000010.1, forward strand.
TCTCCTTCCAGAGTTCTTTGACCGGGTCGTAATCATCAGCCTTTTTTTGCCATTCTTCTACCCAGCACCAGTGCTTGCCGTTTACGGTTTTATTGTGCGAGTCGCGTTTAGCTTTATTGGATAAAACCATGTTGTACACCAAACATATACCGAGAAGGATCAGCACGGCTTTAATGTTCTTTCTGGAACCAAGCCACGCCGCCAAAAGCAGCATAAGCCCGGCTATTATGCCGAAGTTATAATGAATGGAATAAAACTCTTTAAGAATGTCTACCATTATGGATTCCTCATCTTATTTTTTTCAACGGATATTGTATAATAGTTGGGTTTTGCGGTAGCGTCATTATCAAAAACTATCAGGTAAAAAAAGTATTCCGGCTTTGGATCAAGAAGAATGTTTGTGCCAACATTGTATTTAAATTTATTGTTGGCACCTTTTACTATGGAAAATTCAGTCTCTGTTGCGTGAGTTGGCCCTTTTATTTCAAGAGTTAAATTCTCGCGTACATTGCTTACTGTTATTGATAATGTGTCTGCGGCTTGCAGGTTGAGTTTGTAATGATCTACCATATCGTAAGAGCTGGATCCATACCTATGGTCTAAAACTCCCGCAAAAACAACAGTGTCAATGGCTTTTGCCGTGTCTAGCTTTACTATGCTGGCGGTTGCTATGTCATCGTTGGGTTCTTCGTCTAGCATTTGGTGGGTTAAATATACAATAGATGCTCTTTCCAAGGTTAATCCGTCACTGTTTTTGATGTTTGAGAATGCAATGGAATCAAGCTGATTTGGCTTAAAATATGGGGCTCCGCCTGGTGTAGTTCCGTAAGTACCTATTAATTTTATTACATTTGAATTATTGGGTGTGTTTACTATGTTTTCAATTCCCAACTTGTCTATATCTACTATTGTGGAATTGAATCTTGCCACAAGGGTATCATAAGGGGATATTCTATTTACTCCGGAATTTTCCAGCTTTGGGGTTACGCCACCGTCTTGTGAGCCGCATGCGAAAAGGATAGCAGATGCTGCAATAACCGCGAAAAGTTTTGTTATGTTCATAAAAAATAATATAGTAAATTTTGTATATTATACCCAAGGATGGATTACTCAGTTAGATTTAAAAAGGTATTGTTCATAGCCAAGAAAGAAGCCGAAGCTACTAGAAGCGACTATGTAGGCTCTGAGCATATTCTTATGGCTTTGCTCAGCGAAGGCAATGGGGTGGCGGTCAAGGCTCTTGAAAAAGAAGCTGTGGATTTGGCAGCCTTGCACAGCAGAATCGCAAAATTTATAACCGGAAATGGCCCGGAATCACAGCAGCAGCATGTAAAAAGCACCGAACAGCAAGTGGGGCTGGGCTTTAGCCCCCAGGCAAAGGCCCTTTTGGAAAACACGGTAATGGAAGCCGGAATCATGGGTAGTCGCTGTGTTGGCACCGAACATTTGCTGCTTGCTATCTTAAACCCTAAAAATGACTCCTTCCCCAAAGACATCCTGAATGCCATGGGTGTAGGGTACGACAAAATTCGGCAAGAAGTTCAGAGCATAATAGATGAAGAGAATGAATTCCCGGAAGTCTCAAGCGAATTCGGCGGCACAAGCCAGAGCAAGCAGCGCAAAACAAAAACGCCAATGCTGGACTCATGCAGCATGGACCTTACGGAAATGGCTCGCATGGGCAAGTTGGAACCGATTATCGGCAGGCAAAAGGAAGTGGACAGGCTCATTCAAATTCTCTCCCGCAAAAAAAAGAACAATCCGGTTTTGGTTGGCGAGCCCGGCGTTGGAAAAACAGCAGTTGTGGAAGGCTTGGCTCAAAAAATAGCATCAGGCGAAGTCCCGGAAATTCTGGATGGCAAAAGAGTTGTGGCTTTGGATATGACCAGCCTTGTGGCCGGCACAAAATACAGAGGCCAGTTTGAAGAGAGAATTATTACGCTTTTAAGTGAGTTGCGCAAAAATAAAAACATAATCATGTTTATGGACGAGTTGCACACAATAATAGGTGCAGGCGGCGGCGAAGGCGGCTTAGATGCTTCCAATGTGATGAAACCTGCGCTTTCCAGGGGAGAAATCCAGTGCATTGGAGCTACCACTTACAAGGAATTTCGCAAATATGTGGAAAAAGACGCTGCGCTTGAGAGGCGTTTTCAGAGCATGTCCATAGAGCCGCCAACGGTGGCAGATACTATTGAAATTTTGCGTGGGCTTGCTCCAAAATATGAAGCTCATCACAAGGTTGTTTATGTTGAGAGTGCGCTTCAAGCGGCGGCAAATCTTTCCGAGCGCTATTTGAGCGAACGGCACTTGCCCGATAAAGCCATAGACCTTATGGATGAGGCCGGTGCACAAACTCGCATAATGAATTTAACTCCGCCACCGGAGCTTTATGAGAAAGAGCGTGAATTGAAGAATGTTGCTGCGGAAAAAAGAAAAGCAGTAGAAGAACAGAATTATGTGCAAGCCGGCATTCTCAGGGATAAGGAAAAAGTTATCTCTGAGGAGATTGGAAAAATAAAGCATGTGTGGACTTCATCTAAAAAGCAGGAGCCTGTGGTTGTGGATAGCGACATGATGCGTGAAGTTATCAGCAAAATAACCGGAATTCCTGTTAGCCGCATAGATGCGAATGAGAGCAAAAAACTTTTGAATTTGGAAGTGGAATTAAAGGAGCGGATTGTTGGTCAAGACGAAGCGGTTACTGCGCTTTCAAAGGCCATTCGTCGCACTCGCACGGGGCTTAGGAACACAAAGCGTCCGGCTTCTTTCCTGTTCCTCGGACCAACGGGAGTTGGAAAAACCGAGCTTGCAAAGGCGCTTGGCACTCAGCTTTTCGGTTCGGAAGATGCCATTATCCGTGTTGATATGAGCGAGTATATGGAAAAATATGCCGTAAGCCGTTTTGTGGGTTCTCCGCCTGGTTATGTTGGCTATGAAGATGGCGGCCAGTTGGTTGAAAAAATTCGCCGCAAGCCGCATTGTGTTTTGCTTTTGGACGAAATTGAAAAAGCTCACCCAGATGTTTTGAACATTCTTTTGCAGATTTTAGATGATGGTCGTTTAACGGATAGCACCGGGCGCACAATTAGTTTTAAGGATACTGTTATAGTTATGACTTCCAATGCCGGCACAAAGGAGATCTCGCACAAAGGTGGAATGGGATTCAGCCCAAAGGCTGAGACTGCCGATGACGAGCGTATTTCTTCTTCCGTTAAAGATGCATCCAAACGTGTTTTCACGCCGGAATTTTTGAACCGCATAGATGAGCAAATTGTGTTCCATTGCCTTAACAAAGAAACTTTGCTTTCCATTGTGGATATTCATCTCAAAGATTTGCAAAAAGATTTAACAGAAAAGAAAATCACTTTGGAACTCGACAAGGCTGCAAAGGAGCTCATAGTAAACGATGGCTACGACTCTTCTTTAGGAGCAAGGCCCTTGCGCAGGAGCATTCAAAAGTTGCTTGAAGACGAGCTTGCGAATCGCTTTTTGCTTGGCGAGGTTGCAGAAAATTCGCTTGTGAAAATAGGGGTTAATGAAGGTAAACTTTTGTTTGCGGTTGGGTAATGCTATCCATCGCTCCCATGCTGGAACTCACAGACCGGCATTTTAGATATTTTGCCAGACTTTTGACAAAGCGCACATTGCTTTATACGGAAATGGTGACTACTGGCGCTATTTTGCACAACAAGCCCGAGAAATTTTTGGAATACAACGATGTTGAACATCCCGTAGCGTTGCAGTTAGCCGGTTGCAGCCCAAAAGACTTGGCGCAGTGCGCAAAGATAGGCGAGGATTTTGGCTACGATGAGATAAATTTGAATTGCGGTTGCCCCAGCGAGAGAGTTCAGAGCGGTTCTTTTGGCGCATGTTTGATGAGAGAATCGGAATTGGTTGCGGAGTGCGTTGCGGCAATGCAAAGCGCAGTGAAGATTCCGGTTAGCGTTAAAACGAGAATCGGGGTTGATAACGATGATTCGTGGGAGTTTTTTTTGAATTTTGTGGAGAAAATCGATTGCAAATATTTTGTAATTCACGCTCGCAAAGCATGGCTTAAAGGGCTTTCGCCAAAGGAGAATCGCACAATTCCGTCGCTGAGCTATGAGACTGTTTTTAAATTGAAGGAAGCGCATCCTGACTGGAAAATTGTTTTGAATGGGGGAGTTAGAAATTTGGATGAGGCGAAGGTTATTTTGCAAAAGGCAGACGGCGTTATGATTGGCAGGGCAGCTTGTGAAACGCCTTGGATTTTGGCCGATGCCGATTCTGAGATATATGGTGAAAAGCCGGATGTGAAAAATCGTGATGAAGTTTATGAAAGTTTTTTGCCTTACGCCAAATTGCAGATTGAAAAAGGCGTTCCTCCGAGTTTTCTGCGCAAGCCGCTTATGGGATTATTTCATGGGATGCCGGGGGCAAAGAAGTATAGGGAGTCTATCTCCACTCTTTCTTTTCATTGACAAAAACAATGTCGCTTAGAGCATTTGCCAAATTTTGGCAACCTTCGCCATTCAGTGCGCAAGTTTCAATGACTGTCTGTTTGTGCTTTGCAAAATCTTTTTTTGCTTTTGAAATATCCAGATCTGTTTTGTTCAGCGCAACTACGAATTTTTTTTCGAGTAATTTTGGGTGAAATGCTTCTAGCTCTTTTTTCAATAGGCAAAAAGTTTCCCAGGCTTTTGATTCAAAACCGTCTATCACAAAGAGCAGAGCTCTGGTTCTCTCAATGTGCTTCAAAAATCTGTGCCCCAAGCCTTTGCCTTCGCTTGCTCCTTCAATAAGGCCGGGAATATCTGCGACAACAAAGCTTCTGCCTTTGTTCTGCACAATGCCAAGCACAGGTTCAAGTGTTGTGAAAGGGTAGTCTGCTACCTTTGGCTTTGCGCTTGAAATTTTGCGCACAAGCGAAGATTTACCCGCATTTGGAAAACCAACCAAACCAACATCTGCCATGAGTTTTAGCTCAAGATTCAAAATCCTCTTTTCGCCGGGCTTGCCGCTTGAGTGCTGCCTTGGCGCACGATTCGTAGCACTTGCAAAACGTGAATTCCCAAGCCCGCCTTCGCCGCCTTGCGCTGCCATCCATGCAGAACCGCCTTCCGTTAAATCCGTTAAAATCCTGCCTTCTGAGTCTCTGACTATTGTTCCTCTTGGCACATCAACATAAATGTCTTTTCCGCTGCGCCCTGTGCGATTAGCCACCTCGCCGGTTGCTCCGGCTTCTGCGGCGTATTTATAGGCATTGCCCATATCCAAAAGAGTTGTGTATTGCTCATTGGCTCGCAAATAAACGCTGCCGCCGTCCCCGCCATCACCGCCGTCCGGCCCTCCGAGCGGCACGTGCTTTTCTCTGCGAAAACTGCAAATTCCATTGCCGCCCTTGCCGGAAATAACCTCAATTGATTTTTCGTCTAAAAACATTCCGGTGATTTTTCCACAAATTTTCCCTGCTGAACGGAAATCAACCCTACGCTCTCATTTGCGCCGCTTTCCGAGAAAAGGATTTTGCCGTAAACGCCATCGTATTCCTTTTTTTGCAAAATAGCTGTGGGTAGATATGTTGATTCCAATGCGGCATTCACAATGCGAATAGCGTCGTAGCTTAAACCGGCAACCTTATTTTCATCAGGATCTTTTTGCCATTTGTTTCTGAATTTTTCTGCAAATGCTTTAAATGTAGAATCTCCGTCTGTAAAAAATGCAGCACTGAAAGCAGAACCCTCTGCTTGATTTTTTGCGTTTTGCAGAAACTCCCTGCCATGCCAACCGGAAGAACCTAGCAAATTGTTAACTCTCAGTTTGTTAAAAGCTACTTGAGATGCCATTGAGCCGGCATCTGCGGGGTTTGTGCTCGGAATAAATATTGCGGGGAACATAAGAGTAGAATCTGCTAACCAGGAATCTCTTTTGGCAAGAGCAGAAACATTGCTGTTGCCACTGCGCATATTTCTTCGGCGAGTGTCCAGCGTTAATACGCGATTTCTCAAAAGCTTGAACTCGTTTTGATAATCCGGCTGTCCTTCAGCATAATTTTGCGTGGCTAAAATTATTCCGCCCTTGCGCTGAACCGCACGGTTAAATTCATCTGCCATCAGAGAACCGTAATCTCCATAAGGTGCCATTATCGCAAATTCATTTATCTGCAGGCAGTTCATCGCATATTCCGCTATGGAAGACGCAAGTCTTTTGGAACTCACATTCAATTGAAAAATATTTTTTCCCATTTCCGCAATGCCGTCATCGGTGGCTGTGGGAGTTATCAGAGGTATATGCGGCGTTTTTTCGCTCATCCAAGCGGCAACCGTGGCTGCGCTTGCCGAGAGCAAGGGGCCTATAACCGCTACAACGGAATCTTGAGCTATGGCTTCCTTTATTTTTACAAGCGCAGTGGCTGGGTCTGCACGGTCATTTACAATTTGCAACCGAGCTTTGTGTTTCAATGTGTCTGTATAGAGCAAAATTCCCTGTACCATATAATTGCCAAGTTCGGCATAAGAACCGGAAAGCGGTGCCAATACCAAAATTACCGGCCTGCCTGCGGATTTGCCTTCCAGAGTGGCTTTAAGCGCATCAACTCTCTCCGCTAGAGTCGGATTGTTCAGCTTCGCTTTATCGTACCAGTAAGTAGCAGCTTTATAACGGTTTTCCGTATGCATTTTTTTCCCGAGAGTTAGCTGTGCAAGCCCTCGAGTTTGTTTTTCATCAAATCCTTTTTCCAGCAGGCTTTGCAATTCGCTTGCGGATAGTATATCTGCCGCGAAAATTTGCGAGAGCAAGTCACGAGCACGAGCTTTTGATACGGGATTTTTTGTGTAGGCCAAAACTCTGCGGAGTGTTTCTGCTCCAAAATAAGGGTCTTTATCTAAAACAGCTATAATTGCCATGGAGGTTTCCACACGTGCACGGTATTGGCTTTTTGTGAAAAAATCTAAGAATTGTGCGGCATATCGGCGTGCGATGTCCAGTTTGCCCAAGCGTATGCAGTTTTCAATGTAAAGCACAACAATTTTTTCCTGCTCTCCAGTTCTCCAGCGATTTTTTATTAAAGCCTCCAGTCCTGGGTTTGCGCCGACAAAGTCATCTGCTTGAATTTTTTTCAACACATCATTATAGCTTGGGGCAGCAAAGCTAAAGGCAAACAATAATAACGATGGTAGTATAAAACGCATTTGCATGCTAATTTAGAAAAATTTCTATCTTACTTTAAACGGGTGGCGGGTTGCCGCTGTGCTTGCACAGAGGAAAGTCCGGGCATCATAGAGCAAAGTGCCGGCTAACGGCCGGAATCGGTAACGGTATGGATAGCGCAACAGAAAACAAACCGCCGGCGTAAATCGGTAAGGGTGAAACGGTGAGGTAAGAGCTCACCGCGCTTTTGGTAACAGAGGCGGCAGTGCAAGCCCCACTTGATGCAAGACCAAACAGAAATGCATGCGTTGCTCGCGCGCCGCTCTGCGGCATTTCGGGTAGGTCGCTGGAAATCATCGGTAACGGTGGTTCAAGAGAAATGGCAATCACGCTTAAATGCGAACAGAACCCGGCTTACAGCCACCCGTTTTTGAACAGAATGGACCAAAATTTTAGGAATTGACTGGATGAGATTTATATTTTTAGCTGCTGCTTTTCTTTTTGCTTGCTCTATTGAAGATCCGAGCATTACGGAATTGGATTTGCAAAGAATACGCCTTAGCGGAGATGCTCCTTTTGAAGCTTATTTTGAGAACCCCGAACCTTATACTTATGCAGACAGGCAAGTGAGTTTCTTATATGCAATGGAAAATGGCGATACAATGAAAATTTCAGTTTGCGAATTTGAAACCGCAACGTTAGCCAAGGCATTTTTTTACAGTTCAGACAATGTAGAAGAAAAAACAGAACTTTTAATGGGAGACGACAGAAGAAGATTTATAAGGCATGGCAGGAGGCTTTTTATTTTTTCGTATAAATTTTCAATATCGGAAAATTCTTCCATTCTGGATTCTATAATTCAATTCACAAGAAGATTTCCTGCCGCAGATACCAGTGCGAGCGCAGGCTTTCATAAATTCAGCTTAAAGAATAGCCGTGCGGATGAAGATGTTTCCGTACAGCGAGATTATTTTCTCGGCGTTCCGGCTCCTTTCAGCATGCTTGTTCGCCGCTACAGGAATGCAAATTTTAATTGGGCTTGTTCTTACAGTGCCGGTGCTGTTTCCGAAAAGGATTGGGCTGGCTACGTAACAGAATGGCAACACAATGTTTACGGCTCGGATAGCTCTGCTCTTGTGACCAGGCTCTCCAATGGAACTGTGATCGCTGTTTATGGAGATTTGAATAAATCCGAAATGCATAGGGTTTACAGAGAATGCATGAGGCTCGTTAAGTAATATGTCTGCTGCTTATTTTATATCCGATGCGCATTTGGGAGTTTCGCCTGCAGGCTCTGTGCCACAGCGTGAAGATCATTTAATCGCATTTTTAAAAGAGCTTGAGGGTAAGGCTTCGCACCTGTTTATAGTCGGTGATTTGTTTGAGTTTTGGTATGAATATAATTTTTATGCACCCTCAAAATATTTTCGCCTTTTAAGAGCTTTGGCAGACTTAAAAGACAAAGGTTGCGAAGTTAAACTGGTAAGGGGAAATCACGATTTTGCCATTGGTTGTTTTTTCAAGCGTGAGCTTGGGATAGAGACCTGTTCGCATTTTATCGCTGAACTTCACGGCAGAAGGGTTTATGTTTGCCACGGCGATGGTTTAGCTAGAGGTGATAGCTCTTACAGATTTTTCAGAAAAGTTTTGGATTTAAAGCTTAACAGATTTCTTTTCAAATGGATTCACCCGGATATCGGGATGCGCATAGCCTTTTCAGTCGGTTCAAACAGCCGGGATTTTAACAAAAAGCGCATAGTGCCGGAAGAGGAATATTTGGAAAATGTGCGTAAAATCATGCGAAAACACGGCTGCGATACCTTTGTGCACGGGCATAATCATACGGGAGGGCTGTGGAAAGTGCCTGAGGGGGTGGTTATAAATTGCGGTCAGTGGCTTTTTGAGGAGAATTTTTCTTTTATCTCGGAAAAAAATTGCTATTTTTACCCTTCCCATTCCGCTGAGCCAAGCTCTGCCAGTTGAATGGATTAACCAAAGAGCTTCCTTACGAGGTATAACATGGCCTATAGAGGTCCCAAAGCAAAAGTTGCCAGATCGCTTGATTTGGCTGTTACTCCAAAAACACAGAAAGTTCTGGAACGTCGCAAGTTCCCTCCCGGCCAGCACGGGATGAGCCGCAAAAAGAATGCGGGCGTTTATAAGCAGCAGCTCGTTGAAAAGCAGAGGCTTAAATTCACCTACAACATTTCTGAAGCGCAGCTTGCAAAGACATATCAAGAGGCAAACCGCAGAGACGGTTCTTCGGGTGATAATCTGATGTGCCTTTTGGAATCAAGGCTTGATGCCCTGGTGTTCCGTGCCGGTTTTGCACGCACAATTTTTGCGGCGCGCCAGTATGTTGCGCACGGTCATTTTGCGGTCAACGGCCAGCGCAGTTTTTCGCCGAATCGCACAATTAAAGCAAACGATTTAATTGCGGTTCGTGAGAAATCCAAAAATCATCCTCAAATTAAAGAGGCTATAGAAGGCGCACCTGAAGCTCCGAACTATTTGGCAGTGAACAAGGATAAATTCGAAGCCAAGCTTGTGAATGCTCCTATTCGTGACCAGATACCGGTAAAACTGAATGAGCAGTTGGTTGTTGAATACTACAGCAGGTAACTCCATGTCTTTGGCAAACTTGGCCTGATTGGAGTTTTATGAATAAACAAGACACTTTGGAAGTTCTAAAAAACATTCAGGCAGGAACAGTTTCGCCAGAAGATGCCTTATTAAAATTGTACGCCGAACCGTTTAAAGACTTGGGCTACGCAAAAGTTGATCATCACCGTGAGCTGAGGCAAGGAGTTCCTGAGGTTATTTACGGAGCGAACAAAACGCCGGAACAGATAACAGGCATTGTAAACGCAATGCAGGAAAAAGGGCAGCGTTTAATTTTGATAACCAGATTGCCGCCAAATGTAGGGGCAACCCTTGTGGTTGCCCCTACATTTTCGTTAAAATATTATGAAATTGCGCAAATAGGCATAATAGGAGAAATGCCAAAACCAAGCGGCATAGGAAAAATTGTGATTGCAACCGGAGGTACAAGCGACATGCCGGTAGCAGAAGAAGCCGCATTAACAGCGGAGGCTTTGGGCAACGAGGTTGTTCGCTTATACGATGTTGGCGTAGCCGGATTTCACAGGCTTCTTTCGAACTTAGAAGTGATAATGAATGCGCAGGTGATAGTATCAATAGCCGGAATGGAAGGCGCATTGACAAGCGTTCTGGGCGGCCTGGCAGATTGCCCGGTGATAGGCGTTCCCACCAGCGTAGGTTATGGAGCCTCATTCGGAGGCATAGCGGCGTTGCTATCAATGCTGAATTCCTGCGCAAGCGGAGTGAGCGTAGTGAACATAGACAACGGCTTTGGAGCCGCCTACTTAGCGAGCATAATAAACCACCAGAGGCTAAAATGAAAACCCTGTACTTTGAATGTAACATGGGAGCCGCCGGCGATATGCTGATGGCTGCCTTATTGGAGTTGCACGACAATCCAAAGGACTTTTTAGAGCGTTTAAATAATGTCGGCATACCCGATGTAAAAATAATGGCAGAGCCATCAAACAAATGCGGAATATCCGGCACGCATATCAAAGTCCGCATTTGTAAGGGCGACCCTAGTGGTCGCCCCGATGCGCACCACCACGACAGTGCCCACCACCACACCGATCACCACCACGTAATCCACCACTTAAATCTCCCA
>WQSZ01000011.1 GCA_009787645.1 Candidatus Fibrimonadales bacterium
TTGTTTGCAAATTTAACCGCCAAATTAAAAGCAAGGGTTGTTTTGCCAACTCCACCTTTATTGTTGAACATCGCAATTTTCTTTGAACGGGTAAATTTCATATATATTCATTTACTTAATAATCAAATTGAATTGCAAATTGTTCAGATCATCTCTGAAATCTTCGCCGCACTCGACCATGATTTCGTTGTCTTCTGTTGTTAGCCAGTTCACAACTATCTTCTTTTCCTTTGATGCGTGAGAGTCCATTTTCAACAGCATGTTTAACAACAGCTTTGTTGTGGAACTGTTGAAGTAACTTATAGCACAGTCAAAAGTGAAAGTTCCGAAATTCGATGTCAAGTAACCATCCAGCCAATCATTGACCTCTTTGAAAAACTCGGCAACATTTTCATTGAAGCTCCTGCCTTCAAGCTTCATGTATTTTTTTTCCTCATCAATCAACACAAAAGGTGTTGACGTGGTTTTTTCTTTTTCCAAGCGAAATGCCATTATTGCTTTCCTCCCTGCTTTATTATAACATGCATTGTAAAATATAACGAACCGTTATCAAGTTTATCAATTTCATATTTGATAGGTTCAGATGCGCGCCGTGCTATTTCAATTAAACCGATACCGGCTCCCTTGCTTACGGGATTATCATTGCCGGCTATCAGTTGCTGCTTATAATACTGGCGCAATTCCTTTTTATCAAGAGTGTTGAGAAAATCTATTCTGGCCCTGAGAATTTCAGCATTGCTGGAAGTTACAACATTTCCCGTTTGAATAAAATATGCTCCTTCCTTAACTCCCAAAATATATATCCCTTTTGATGATGAAATTTGCGTGCCATCAAGATTTGTCAAGAAATGTCTTTCCGCCGAATACATCAGCATATTGTTCATCTGCTCCACAAAAACCGAAAAAACCGATTGCGAAGCGTTGAGCGGAATATCCTCATATTCAAGGCGCTTTAACAGCATCTCTGCCATGCCGTCAATGCCACTTGACCATATAGGACCGCTATAAACAACTTCAACATTGTTATCTGTCAGCATTTTATTATACAGCTGTACATTAAAACTCATGACTGCTCTCCCTTAAAATCCAAGTATGTATATCGGTTGCGGCCACCCTGCTTTGAAAGATACAGAGCCGCATCCGCACGCTTCATATAATCTTCGCAATTGTGCGTATATTCAACTATTGCCGTTGTAGCTCCTATTGAAATTGTCACGTATTTAGAATCATTTGTCTCATGCTCAATATTGCATGCCTTGATGCGTTCAAGCACCCTGTCGGCAACTCTTTGAGCACCTTCAGCGCCCGTATTCGGCAAAACTATTACAAATTCCTCACCACCATATCTGGCAACAAAATCATCTGGCCTCAATACGCTTGTTGTGAGCACCTCCGCAACGGATCTCAAACAGATATCGCCCATGTTATGGCCATAAGTATCGTTGTATAGCTTGAAATGATCTACATCCAGCATCAAAACGCTTAACAGCCCATTAGTCGCACGTGCCATTGATTTTATAATGCGCTGCATGCTTTCTTCCATATATCGCCTGTTATAAATGCCAGTCAATGCGTCAAAGTTGACCTTGTCTGTTAAATTCAAATTAGCCCTGTACAAATCCGTCGTGGTCTTGTCTGACATGCGTGTGGCTCTGCGAAGCTGCTTTAACAACTTGCCATATTCCTTTACAAGCATAGCATATTCTTCAAAATTGAGAGTGGCTCCTTTGCGAATCTGCACCGCACGGATCACAGAATTATCATATATTTCCTGTTCGTTCTCAAACAAATCAATAGGCATATCAGACATATCAGACATTTCCTTCCTTAGGTTTAAATATAATTAATTCAAAATCGTCCACTCTTTGCTCCGGGCCCCGATACCTTTCAAAAGCCATCCATATTCTATCTGATATAACGCTCTGCTTCTCGGAATGGTTTTCCAGTATCAGTTTTTCAAACCGTTTATACCCAAAAGGCTCAAGATGCTCTCCACCAGGCTGATCAAACAGGCCATCGGAAGCAATGTAAAAATTGTTATCCGGATCAAACGGAATATGTGTGCTTTTAATACATTCTTTGCTCTCTATGCTGCCTTCTCCCACAAAAATCTTTTGCCCCTTTATTCGCTGCACATTCTTGCCGTTGCAAATAAAAACATTGGTATGCCCGGAAGAAAACTTAACATCTCCGTTATTTGCTATGAACAGAACAGCGAGATCGCAACCATCTTTTATATCTGAACTGTTTACATTAAAAACCCCTTTAAGCCTTTCATCTATACGCCATATTGTGCCGGCAGTATCATCGGAATTGCTCGGCCACACAACCGATTCCAACGCCGAAACCACAAGCATTGTCAGCAAAGCACCGGGTGTGCCATGGCCGGTACAATCGCATACGCATAGCGTAGCACCTCTTTCAAAACGCTTCATCCAGTATATATCCCCACCTACCACATCTCGAGGCTCCCATATCACCGCATAATCCGAAAACATACCTGACAAGACATTATGCGACGGAAGCAACTTTCTTTGAATTTGATTTGCATATTTTATTCCGGACATTATTATATTGTTTTGCTCTTCAATAGCCGCCATCGCTCGCCGCAGCGATTTTATAAGCTTAAAAACAAAAATGCCGGTTATTATGATTATTATCGCAACAATCAAAACTCCAACCAAGAAAGAGATTTTTACGATAATAAACTCCTCCACCAGCTCTTTTTCCAGACCGGTGGCGCAGGCAAAGGCAAATCTTTGCGCACAGAGCGAAGCCATGCGCTCAGCGGGTGCGCAAGTTCGCGCGGCAAACCTTGCATTATAAAATCCAATTCCATTAAACAACCATACGCAGAACTCGCTCTTTTAGCAACGTCTTTCGCAAGCATAATGCAAACCAAGCGGCGAATATCGCTTGGAACATCAGACTTAAAATCCGAAGATGATATTCTTTTGCTTTGAATATTCTTTGATGTTTTTTCCGCATTATCATCTCTGAACGGGTGCTTTCCGGTCAGCATTTCAAAAGTAATTATTCCCAGGCTGAAAATATCCGATTGCTCCGTTGCGTTTTCTCCTCTCACCTGTTCGGGGCTCATATACGCCGTTGTGCCGATGATGGATCCGGGGAGTGTCATATCTTGATTTTCAATTCGTGCAATACCAAAATCCAAAAGCTTGGTTCTTCCGGAAAAATCAACCATTATGTTACCGGGCTTCAAATCCCTATGCACAAACCGCCGTGAATGAACATGCACCAATGCGTTCAAACATTCCCACAGAATAGCGCAAACCGCCCAAACAGGCACTTTATTTTTATTAGCTTTATCCAAAATCTGTTTAAGGCTCCAGCCATTTATGAATTCCATAGACAAATTTAGCTGCCCTTTTTCCAGCCAGTAACCGTAAACTTGAACAATGTTGGAATGGTTCATCGCAGCCAAAACTTGAACTTCCCTGTTGAATCTCTGAACATAGTCTTCAATGCCACGGAGCGCAAGCTTCATCCGTTTTACAACCAGCATCCTATCAAGCGAAGGATCGTGGCAAAGCCAGATCTCACCCATAGCACCTTGCCCAATGCAATCTTGCACTGAGTATTGGCCTATGTTTTCCGGAGCCTTGGTTTTATTCATTCAGCCAGTCTGATAAGCATCAGCAAGAACAGCAATTCGCTGTCTCCGCCGGCGGGTAAAATTTCACAAAGAGAATGTTCACCATTAACCAAAATCTCGGTTTCTTCCGAGCCGCAAATTTTCAGAATTTCTATTAGGTAGCTAACATTAACTCCCAAATGCAAAGGTTCGCTGCTACCGGGGTTCTCATAAACGCATGATATCTTTTCCCTGATGCGCCTGGAGCCTACAGCCGAGATCCTTACAATAGAATCTTGGATGGTGAGCCTCGCATTGTGGGTCGCTTTATCTGCGGCAACATTTACGCTTTGCAAAACTTCCAACATTTCTGCTGTATTGAATTTAATTGAAATAGGTAATTTTTTCGGAATTACTGGCCTCCATGCGGGGTATGGGCCTTCCAGCAACTTTGCCACGACTTTTACGCCGGGTGTTTGAAATTTTAAATGCGTTTCCGAGAAACCCATTGCCACAGAGGCTTCGGAGTCTCCAACTGCATTGGTAGCCTGAAGCAAAGCCTGAATTGCGCGCGGAGGAATTATTGAAGAGCGGGAGAATGAGAATGGCTCTTCGGCTTCCGGCTGAACATACACTCTTGAAAGGCGGTGGCTGTCTGTGCCAACGGAAACAAGGCGTGATTCTTCCGATTCAAATAAAATGCCGGTCAATGAGGGGCGATTATCGCTGTTTTTGCTTGCGGCAAAGGCTACTTTTGAGAGCAAATAGGCCAGAGCCTGAACCTTAAGCGTGATATAGTTATCCGGTTCAATATCAGGAGTTTTGATAAAATCTTCGGGGCTTCTACCCGGAAGGTCTGAGTCACGTTCTTCACCCCATGAAACTACCATGTTCAATCCGGTTGCTGATATTGTAAGTTCATCACCCAAAGCATTGGACACGGCTTCCGTGAAATCCGCTGCAGCTACGGCGATTTCTCCGTTTTCTTCCCCTTCTACCTTAATATTCAGGCAAAGTCCGAGACCTGTTAAATCATTTGCCGTTATTTCAAGGTTGTTATCTTTGAGTCTGAGCAAAAAGCAACCGGCTATGGCAACAGCCGGCTTTGCCGGCACAACAAACTTGGCTGCGGTAAGCGCCGGCGACAAATGCGATTTTTTTGCGAGAAATTTCATAGCCGTAATATAGTTAATTAATTACCGCCCAATCTTATGGCATAGGTGGCTACCACTATAACTACTGCGGCTATGGCTATGGCTATTAAAACACCATTATGCGCTTTAACCGGCCGGTGCAAATTCTCAATTTTTTCCCTGCGAGCTTTGGCTCTACGTTCTTTACGACCCATAATATGAACTCCATTTTTTAAACATTAAATATAGTAATTACTATATTTCTCTCATGCCTATAAAGTCTAAAAGGATTCAAGTTCAAATTTTTTCAAAAGGCACGGATAAGCCTAAATCTTACAGCATTCCAGTCAGGATCATCTGGTGGTGGACGGTTGGCCTTGTTATAATCATTTTGGGTTTTGTGTTTTGGTTACCCGACAATATGATCAATCTTAAAAATTTTCGCGTATTTGACCTGGCAAAAGAGCAAAGAGCCATGCAATTAACGGCAAATAAACTCGAAAAACAAATTTCCGAAGCAAATTCGCAAATAGAGAGCGGCAGAAATATGAGAAACAAAATAACCGAATTAGCCGGAATTCCCTCCGCAATAAATACAGACGATACCATACCGCCATCAGACTCGGCAAATTTTGAACGTATAAAAAAAGCTTTGGGAACAATGAGAAATATGCGTACATATATTTTGGCAGACTCGCAATATACAAGAAGCCTGCCGCTGTTGCGCCCGGTGAAGAATCAAAATAACATCACCAACAAATTCGGAATAATCCAAGATCCGCTGACCAGCAGAAAGTTACCGCACCGTGGTTTGGATTTCGCAGTTAAGGAAGGGGATACCGTTATAGCCACAGGAGACGGCATTGTTGAAAGCATAACAAACAGAAAATTCGGTTTTGGCACCACCATGGAAATACAGCACACGTCCAATGTAAAAACCGTATATTCACATTTGCAAAATGTTCTGGTTCAATCGGGAAAACCCGTGCAAAAAGGTCAAGCCATAGCCATAGCCGGCAAAAGCGGCAGCGTTCTATGGCCGGTTTTACATTATGAAGTTCATCACGACAATACCCCGATAGATCCTGCAGATTATTTTATAACACCATGAGTACACCAATGCAAGAAGACGTAATTATCATCGGTTCTGGGCCGGCAGGGCATACTGCGGCTATTTATTTGGGCAGAGCGGAGAGAAAGCCGCTTATGTTTGAGGGTTTTATGGCAGGCGGCATTGCTGCGGGCGGGCAACTCACCACCACAAGCGAGATAGAGAATTATCCGGGGTTTGAAAACGGGATAACCGGAAACAAGCTTATGGAGCAAATGCGAGAACAGTCTTTGAAAAACTCGGTTCGCATAGTTACGGAAACAGTTGTCTCGGTGGATTTTTCAAAACACCCGTTTGAACTCACGCTTGATGGCGGAGAAAAAATAGAAGCTAAAAGCGTTATTGTCGCAACAGGTGCAACCGCAAAAAAACTCGATATTCCCGGTAGCAAGGAATACTGGCAAAAAGGAATTTCCGCTTGCGCAGTTTGCGACGGTGCATTGCCCATTTTCAGAAATAAAACATTGGCCGTGGTGGGCGGCGGAGATACCGCAATGGAAGAAGCGGAACATCTTTCCAAATTCGCAAACGAAGTGGTTATAATCCACCGCAGAGACAAATTCAGAGCGAGCCAAATTTTGCAAGACAGAATAAAAGCCAACCCTAAAATCAAAATTATGTGGAACAGCATTCCCGTGGAATTAAAAGGGAGCAAATTTCTGGAATCTGTTACTTTGCAAAACACATTGACAAACGAAAAAACAGAACTTGGAATTTCCGGCTTCTTTTACGCAATAGGGCATAATCCGAACACCGAATTTCTTGGCGGTCAATTGAAACTCGACGAACAGGGATTTATAGTCACGCAACCAGGCAGCACAAAGACAAATGTCGAGGGAGTTTTTTCCGCAGGCGATGTTCAAAGCCCACGCTATAGACAGGCGATAATAGCAGCAGGCTCAGGATGCTTGGCGGCGTTGGAATGCGATGAATATTTATCCATTCAGCACCTTTCTTAATTCCTTGCTCGGTTCAAATACCGGTTTTTTTCCGGCTTCTACATTTATCTGTTCTCCGGTGCGGGGATTGCGACCTTTGTAGCTGTTTCTGTTGCGAATCTTGAAGCGACCGAATCCGCGAAGTTCAATGTTGTTGCCTTCAATTAACGTGCGAGCTACGGAATCTAAAAAGCATTCTATTATTTTCTTTGTTTCTATTGCCGGCAAACCGGTTCTCAATGAAATCTCGTTAACCAAATCTCTTTTAGTTGTGTTCATCGCCTACCTCTAATTCTTTTGAATTCACTTGCCGCTATTTTGTTAAACGGATCTATTTGCAAAATATTCTCCAAATAAGCAACCGATTTTACCGTGTCGCCCAAGCTCATGTAAGCTGCGCTCAATTGCTGCATTACCGGAATTTTCTCATCTGATTTTTCCAAAGCTATGTTCAAATGAGGAATAGCTTCCTTGTGCTGGCCATTCCCGTTCAATATAAGCCCAATGCGATAATTCGCATTTATATGCAGAGAGTCGTTTTTTATTGTCATTAAATAAGACTCCAAAGCAGATTTTACTTTTCTCCGAACATTAGAAGTATCGCTGCTCTCATTTGCCAAACTCAAATAAAGTTCGCCAAGGTTGAACCAGGTGTTGTAATCATAAGGATTTATTTTTAAAGCCTGCCTGTAAAGAGCTTCGGCTTTTGAATCCTGTTTAAGATGAAATTCCGCCATGCCAAGCCTTGCTATGTAGCGTGGGTCGTCCGGCTTGGTTTTTACAGCACGTTCCAGATAAAGCTTGGATTTTTGAAAATCACCTTTCTGCATTAAAAATCTGCCATACCAGTAATCCGCTCTGTGCGAAATGACCTTGCCGTTGTATGCATATTTTGAAAACACTTGCTCTGCATCAACACGTTTTTTAGCATCCGGGTGCTCGCTGATTATTGTGGCTTTTGCCGCTATCAAATCCACATCTTTGTTGACGTTCATCTGTTTATCTAAAAATTCTATTGCGCCGTCTGCATTTCTGGAACGCAGCATGGCAAATGCCATATTTACGGCAACATCGCTTGCAACCGAATCTTCATCAGTTATTCTTTGAAGGGCGTTAACAGCTTCATTCGGTTTGCCGGCTTCCAGCAAAATTTGCCCCCACTCGGCTATGTATTGCGGATTCGCCAACAGAGAGCCTACAATCCTAGCTCCATGCTTGTATGCCTGCGTATAATTATATTTGCTCGCATTTTGCCGCATCAACTGCAAATGTGCCTGTACATCAAAATCCTCTTCAGCAGTCGGAATGACCGCCGGTACGTGCGTGGTGTCAAAATGAAATTCATCAAAATCGGGAACCACCGGAGCTTCCGGCATATCAAGAGCAGTCTCGTTTAATTCCGAACTTGGAGTTGAAGTTGGGGTTGTATCCGGAGTTGCAGATGGAGCTATATTCGGAGTTGGGCTTGCAGTTGGAGTTGTATCTTTCATCATAGCTATAATGGTATCTATAGGATTTGGATTCTGATCTTCTCGTTGTGGCATTATAATTTTCCCAAATCCGAAAAAAACGAAACCATACCAGGCAACTCCGCTTATAATAAGCAAAAGGCTTAAAGAAATTCCTATTTTCTTTACAAACTGTTTGTCTTCCGGCGCAAGCCGTGAAAAAAATATGCTTAAAGGGTTTGCCACAAATAAGAATATAGTATATTTTATAGCAGGCTTAATCAGCCCAAGTGTTTTATTAGACACTGTTGCTCACAGCGCTGCTATAAAAAAATGCGATATTCTGGAAATTCGTTATGATTTATTCAAAGATGTTTCACAGTGGAACGCTCTTTCGCAAAAAGTTTTTGACCTTAACCCAAAAGCTCTCCGGCTCGGTACAATTCGTTTGGAAAGAGATGGCGGAAAATGGGAAAATGAGCGTGCCGCCGAGCGCATAGAATTGTTTGAAAAAATTTCAGAGGGCTTGGACTGGATAGATCTGGAACGTGGGGTTGAATTGCCGCTTAAAAACAGGATAATACGTTCATGGCATTTATTCGACAGGGTTCCGAGCGAGCAGGAATTGAGCGAATTTGCCGAGGAATGCCTGAGATTCGGGGCTTGCGGCTGCAAGGTTGCGGCTATGGCCCATTCAAAAGACGATGTTTTACCGCTATACGATTTCGCAAAAAAATACGGAAACAGGTTTGCGCTGTTCGCCGCCTTTGCCATGGGGGAACAGGGCAGGGAGAGCAGGGTTCGCTCCTTGGAAGAGGGGGCTAATCTCACTTATGCTTCAATAGGCGAAGCGCTTGCTCCCGGGCAGTTAAGCGTTGATTTTTTCTAGATTCTTAAATCATGGATTTAAGAGAAAAAGTCTCTGTTTTGCAGAGAATTTCGGAATATTCTATTCGCTTTAGGCTTATAGAGATTATAATTGCAATAGCGCTTTGCATAGTGGCTCTGATCAATATAGAGGGAGTTTTGGCTTCAATGCTCATTCTTTCAAGGCAAGTGAGCAATGTGGCGGTGGATTTGATGTTATTCAATTTCCACACAAATAATATTATTGTTTATGCAATTTTAGCGTTGTTTCTTTTCAGGTGCGTATTTTTTGGCTTTAAATGCGCCTTGCTCTGGTTTTTCTTTTTGCTCTTTAACGGGTTATTTCTTATCAGCGCCGGAGAGTATAAAGATGTGATGCAAATTCTTTTGGCTGTTATTTTCATAATTGCCGTAACGCTTTTCTTTTTTGTTCGCAGCTTGATTATAAAATCAATATTGCCGCTTCTCCTGCTGCTTTATTCTTTTTCTGCCTGGCTTTTGTTTTTGGGAGTTTCAAATCCGGCTTGGTTTGGGCTTGCCTCCATATTTTGCGCAGACACCGCTCATCTGATTTTCGGGCTCAAGGCGCAGATCAGCAATAACGACGACAAGCATAAAAAAACTTTGGAAGGCGCAATTGCGCATGGAGCTAAAAGAACTATTCCGGTTAGCCTGCTGACTATTATACTGTTAATTATTATGGATACTATATTTTACACTATGGAAATGCCGATTTTTGCAGCGAGCGAGTTGCAAAATGCCATTGCCATATATATAAGTTACGCTCTCTGGTTTCCGTTTTTCACCGCTGCATTACTCTCATTCTGTCCATTGGAGAACACATGCGAGAAAATCCAGAAAAACTCAAAATAATTCGCAAGCCGGTTTCTTTACAGAAATTTTCAAAGAAAATACTTTCAAGCGGAAAGAGTATCGGTTTGGTTCCGACTATGGGGGCTTTGCACAGAGGGCACGCTTCGTTGATTGAAATGTCTGCGAAAAACAATGACATAACCATTGTGAGCATTTTTGTGAACCCAACGCAATTCGGAGCAAATGAAGATTTCGCAAAATATCCGCGCCGTTTGCGAGCAGACTTAAAGCTTTGCCGTGAGGCCGGCGCAACAATTGTTTTTGCGCCGCAGCCAAAAGACATGTATCCTTTGCCGCTATCGACTTTTGTTCACAACCCAAAATTGGAAACTCTTTACTGCGGAGCTTATCGCCCTATTCATTTTGCCGGCGTGTTGAGCGTGGTGGCAAAGCTGTTCAATATAGCATTGCCTACTAAGGCGTATTTTGGCGAAAAGGATTTTCAGCAGTTGCATTTGATTCGCAGGATGGCCGTTGATTTGAATTTTCCCGTAAACGTTGTGGGCGCAAAAACCATAAGGGAAAAGAGCGGGCTTGCAATGTCCAGCAGAAACGAGTATATGAGTGCGGAAGAACGAGCGGCAGCGAGTTCCATTTATGTGGGGATGTGTGAGGCTAAGAGGTTGCTGCGGAGAGGAGAGACTTCTGTTGTGAAGCTGAAAGAGGCTGTTAGAGGGATTGTGGAGTGGGCAGGCGGCAAAATTCAGTATGTTGAAATTGTAAATAAAGGCGATTTAACGCCCATGACCGGAAAAATTTCAAAGAAAGCTGTTATTTTACTTGCGTGTTTTTTTGGAAAGACAAGGTTAATCGATCATTTGGAATTGTAAAATCCTATCTATTTCCGCTACGGCATCATCATAGTTGCCAACCAGCACATTTTGCAAAATACCCTCTGCTTGCGCAACCCCCTGCAATTCTCTTACGGATTGATCTATAATATTAATGTCATCGGGAGTCAAAGCCGTAAGAGCGTCTTTTAGTTTAACCAAAGCTTTGGTGTTCATTGGTTTTTTCTCTTGTTTTTCTTCAAGGCTTGTGTTTATATGGCCAAGATATATTCTCAACTTGGTTAAGAATAGCTCCGTATTTGATTCTATAAATTCTATATCCTCGTTTTTACCTGCCATTTCCAGTACTTCCGCCAACTTTGATATTTCCATGGCACCAACATTTGCAGAAGCACTTTTAAGCGCATGGACATATATGGTGTATAAAGCATAATCCTCTGTTTCCAGGCATTGTTTTATTTTTTCTATTCTCGACATTCCATCTTTATAGAATACTTTGAGCGTTTGCAAATTTATTTCACTGGCGTTGCGTTTGCTACTGCTGCTCTCCTTTGCTTTTTCCTGCTTTTCTTTTGGAATCCATTTTTCTAAAATAGAATTCATTTTTGATATATCAACGGGCTTTGACAAAAAATCATCGAACCCGTTGTCTAAAAACATCTCTCTTGTGCCGGAAACAGCATTAGCGGTCAAGGCGATAATCGGTAACTTATGCCCATGCTCTCTTATGATCTTTGTTGCTTCTATGCCGTCCATTTCCGGCATCATGTGGTCCATAAACACCAAATCGTATGGGCAGTTTTCTATTGCATCTATTGCAGCCTGGCCGCTTAAAGCGGTATCTACATGTATTTCATAAGGCAATAGAAGACCCTCGGCAACTTTCAAATTTGTTTCAATATCGTCAACAACAAGAATCCTCGCATTTGGCGCATTGAATTTTATTGTAAAATCATGGTTGTCTTCCGATTGTTCATATTCCTTATGCGTAATCTCATATTTTCCGCTTTCAATTTTTGCGAGGTCTAAAATATCTTTTATTATGGATAGCAAATTTGCGCATGCATGTTTAATTGACACAATCTCGTTGCGAACAATATTAGATTTGTCTTTGCGCAGAGCAAGTTCCGACATGCCTATGATAGCGTTCATGGGAGTGCGTATTTCATGGCTCATCTGCGCAAGGAACGCAGTCTTAGCTTTGCTGTTTTGCTCCATTGTCCGTGCCATTCTGTTGTATCTTATGGAAAATACCGTAAGCCCGCAAATTATCAATAACAGTAACGTTGTTGTAATCAGCATGAGCCTGAACTCGAACGGATTTGACTCCCATAAGTGTAATGAATCGTTGATAATGACATGACCTTTCGGTAATTTATTTGCTTTTAGATTGAATCTTTTTATCGTTCTATAATCAAACTGCCATTGATTGAGGTTCTTTGAATCTAAAATTACCGGGATATTTGCGGGTGATGCTCCGTCTAGCAAGTTAACAGCCATAGATGCAATAATGCGGCTTTGCGCATTCGTAGAAGAAACAAGCCCACCCAATGGCCCGTATCCCATGCAGGAAGTGCTCAAGCAAAAAACAGGGTTAACGGAAACATCTGCTATTTGCTTTTGCATATTCGGATCCAAATAACTTTCCACTAAAACCAGAGTTTCCGATCCGAAATTACGTATGCTCTTCAATATTTCGGCAAAAGAATCGCCTTTGCTGAATACTAATTCTACAGGCAAGTCAAGCGACTCCGTTTTGTCGATATTATCACTCAATATGAATATCCTGCGCGTATTCGGGTATAGTCGCAGCATTTCCGAGGCGGTCTCATAAAGAGAAGTTGTTTCGGCAACACCTGTGACATAATCTTCAAGCCCGTGCAGAGATGCTTCCTTAAATTCACGGACTCCATAAAATAAAACATGCGCATGGGGGAACAGCAGATAATAGTTGTTAAGCACAAATTCAAGCGCCTTATTCCCGGATGTAATTATAAGATCTGCCTGATACATTATAAAAGTTGCACGTATCATATTTATAATAGCCGTGTTAAAGTTTGCCTGATTATTAAATTCGTACGAATTCAAATTAAAGCTGCGATAATCAATTCCCATATTTGCTTCAAGGTTTTTGCGGACAGACTCCATTTGCTTCAGCTCCCAATTGTTTTGCGTATCATAAGAATTTATATGCAGTATAATACGTTTGTCTTTCGGTTGAATCACTGCGTTGCGTATAGATTCCATTGTGCCGTCTGCAACCATTTCTTTGTAGGCATTTTCAAGAAGAGGGGCCAAATGCGCATGCCTGTTATTTACATAAGTATAAACAGGATGCCTCTCTATAATGCTAACCCGTTTTACGCCTTTTGGAATCCTGTATTCAAAATGCGATATGCGCGGCATAATAATGACATCTGCCTTGAAGTTTATCAAGGAAGTCCATAATTCCGCACGTTCATTTACAGTGACAAGCTTAGCAGCATTCGTACGATTAACATTGTTTGCCACATACTCATTTTGCCAGCGATAGCCAACCTTGAGCCCAGCCATATCGCTCCACTGAGAAATTTTATATTGATCTTCACTGCGGGCATAGACGGTAAATTCCACATGCTCTATAGGCACAGGAATTTTTATCAGATTGGGATACTTTATATCCCAGCCGTCCGTTTGAGTCGGCAAAATCGCAGCATCACCATAATTTACATCTGCTATGGCAGTGCGCATTCCGGTTGCCTGAGCGATCATTTGATAGCCGGAACGTTTTAAGCCTTCATACAATATGCGCTCTACAATAATCGAATGATCATCGCTCATGGCAACCTTGACCGCCGGAAGCATGGTTTCGGATGACCAAGCGAGTGGCTGCAATATGCACAAGAGCATCAATAGAAATTTAAACATTTTCCGCATCTAAAATTTTCTCTATCTCCGTTAATGCCATATCGTAATTACCGGCCAGCACATTGTGCAAAATAGACTCTGCTTGTGTAACACCACGCAATTCATCTACAGCCTGATCAATAATAATTATATCATCGGCGGTCATCGCCTTAATAGCATTTTTCAGCTTTACAAGAACTTCAATATTCAGAGGTTTTTCCTCCAGTTTTTCTTGAAGCCTTAAGTTTAAATCTTCAAGATAATCTTTTAATTTTATCAGGAAATGCGGAGTATTTGATTTTATAAATTCTATGTCTTCACGTTTGCCGGCCATTTCCAGGCTTTCCGCCCACTTGGATATTTCCTTTGCCCCCACATTTGCAGAAGCGCTTTTCAAAGCGTGAACATGTATTGTGTATAGAGGATAATTCTCCGTTTCAAGGCATTGCTCTATTTTTTCTATTCTCTCAATTCCGTCTTTGTAAAATACGGAAAGCGTTTGCATGTTATCCTGTTTGTTGCGAACAACGTGCCTTGCTTCCTTCCGCTTTTTTTTAGGAATCCATTTCTCCAAAAGAAAGTCCAGCTTTACCAAATCAATAGGTTTTGATAAAAAGTCATCGAACCCGTTGTCCAAGAACATCTCTTTTGTGCCGGAAACAGCATTGGCCGTCAAAGCGATAATCGGCAAATTGAGCCCCAAATCTCTTATGAGTTTCGTAGCTTCCACGCCATCCATGTCCGGCATCATGTGATCCATAAACACCAAATCGTAATGGTTATCTTTTATCGCTTCAATCGCATCTTCTCCGCTAATGCAAGAGTCCACCTGAATTTTGTACGGCAATAGCAACCCTTCGGTAACTTTTAAATTTGTTTCAATATCATCAACAACAAGAACCTTCGCTTCTGGAGCACTGAACTTTACCGTAAAGTCAACGGTTGCCTCCGGATTTCCAAGCGATGTTATGGGTTCGTGCGAAAGTATTTTTTGCGGAAGCGTGATTATAAAAGTGCTACCCTTGCCGTATTCCGACTCAACGGATATTGTGCCACCCATTGTCTCAACCAAATTTTTGGTTATGGCAAGCCCAAGCCCGGTACCTTCAACTCCTCTGTTCGCTGTTAAGTCCACTTGAACAAAATCCCCGAAGAGTTTTGTGAGGTCTTCCTTTTTTATGCCTTTGCCGCTGTCCGTGATGTCTGCGGTTATAACAACGGTGTCGCCCAGTATTTTGCCGTTCAGCGAAAATGATATGTTGCCCTTTTTGGTAAATTTCACGGCATTGCTCAAAATGTTGAGGAATATCTGCCTGATTCTCGTTTCGTCTCCAAAGAGCACATTCGGCATATTGTTGTCTATTTTCAAATCAAAATTAACTTTGGAATCTGCGAGTTTCGCTTTGATAATGCTGGTCACGTCGTTGAGCAGGGATGAAAGGCGGTAATCTTTTGGGAGAATCTCAAGTTTTCCGCTTTCAATTTTTGAGAGATCTAAAATATCGTTGATTATGGATAGCAAATTTGCGCCCGCACGCTTAATGGTGATTATCTCTTCCCGAACAATATTAGACATATCCTTGCGCAGAGCCAGCTCAGACATACCGATTATAGCGTTCATTGGAGTGCGTATTTCGTGGCTCATCTTTGCGAGGAATGCCGTTTTAGCCTTGTTGCTTTGCTCCGCCTGTTCTTTTGCGGTTATCAAATTATCAGACATCTCGTTGCGGATAACGGCATTTGCCAGCATGCGGCTTGCGGAACGCAGAATAAGCACATCATCGTTTGGGAAACGTTTTTCCGCCTTGCAATGATCAAATCCTACAAAACCCCATAAATTGTCATGCAAAAAGACAGGCACAACAAGGATGGACTTGATGTTTCTCGGTGTCAACTCCGCCCGCTCCGAGTCAGACATATTGTGCACAAAAGAATTGATGCAATCACCACGTAACAGCATAGTGCTCCATACGTGGTGTTCTTTAAATATAAGATCCGGAGCCAGTTCGCCGTTACTCATAGGAGTTCTGAAAGCTTCGCCTTCCCATTCATAGCACAAAGTGAAACGCAGCATATCTTCCGAGTTTGTATTCTTCCATATACAAATGCGATCAACGCCGGAGACATCTGCCATTATGCCCATGGATTTTTGCATGGACTCTTCAAAATGATCGGTTTCCGGTTCAAGCAGAATTGAAGACACGTGGTTTGCGGCTTCTAAAAGTTCTTTTTGCCTGGCTATTTCATTTACCATCTGCTTGTGTTCACGCATATCTCGAACGTAAGCGATGAGGGCTTTTCCATCGCCGTAAGCAACAACTTCAAGCGTGACAATGGTAGGTATGGGTGTTCCGTCTATTAATTGGTGCATCCATTCAAATGTATAGCGACCTCTCTCTAGCGTCTTTTTCGTATGGTCGGCAATGGATTCGGCAGAAGTTCGCCCGTCGGGTTGATATTCGGGTGAAAGCTTAAACCTGAATATGTCTATAAACTCCTGTTTGTCTTTTAATTCAAATAGCTTCACTGCCTCTTTGTTGCAGTCAACTATGCTCTCCGAATTGGTTCCCATAAAGCAGGCCATGGGAATTGTATCCAGCATAGCCTTTGCGCGTTCATACATTGCAGCGAGGGCGTGTTGCTGGCTTTTGTTCAGCGCATGCGCCTTTTTGTTTTTTACGAACAGGATTATCAGGGTTATCGAAAGTATTGTCAAAACGGTAGAGAATACGGCGAGATAAGCAACGCCCACTTGCCACGGACGATTCATCTCCGCAAGTTTTATGCGATAATCGTAAGACCTGTTTTCCCACCTGTAAGATATGTCTTCCGTATCTATAAGCCTGAAAGCTTTATCTATTATGGAGCATAATATGGCTTCATTTTTATTAAAACCCAAGGTTGATGTGTACGAAGTCTCAAATATGAAGTTAGCCTTATAGCCGGCCTGCTCAAGGAAATTTGTGAGCAGCAGCAGCAGGTTCCGGCTCCCTATGACCATATCCACTTCGCCATGGCTCAAAGCATCGAAAGCATCAAAAACGTTAGCATATTCCACAGTTTTTTTATGATCGGGAAACCATGTTTTGAACATAGCCGTATGTGCATAATTTTTTATCATTCCAACTTTAGTGTACATAATTTCATTAGCCCTGATATTCGGGTAGTCGGCTTTTGAAATCAGCGCATAATAATCAGGTATCATTGCCGCTTGCGGCCATATAAACCTGCCTTCTCTTTCCGGCACACGAATGATTTCGGTGAGAAGCGCAGCCCCTCCCTCTTCAACCATTTTCAGAAGTTCGGAAAAATTCACTTTGTTATCATTAACTTGCTTAAAGTAAAGCCCCGTTAGCCTGCTTATTTCGTCCAGCACATCATAAGCTACCCCCTGCCACTCATCGTCATAGGAGTTGTAAAAACTGGCGGGGTAATTGTCGTATTCGGCAGCAAACAATACGGTATTGTGCTCTTTTATGTACGAAAGCTCTTCTTCGGTGAGCTTGACAAACAACTTGTACTTTTGATATTCCTTGTATCCGATGTTGTACAGCGAGGCCAAATGGCGCAGAGCTCCGTCGTCCAGCGCTTTTTGCACAATGGAAATAAAAGGTTCCAGTTCCGGCTTTTGTGTTGTAAGGGAAACGTGGAGGAGAGTCAAAGGTGAGAAGTTTTTGGCTATTACGTCTGAGTGAGCGTCAAAAGCGGATTCCTCCATGCTAGAGTTGAAAAAAGCATCTATTTTGCCGGAATGAAGCATTTTGGAAGCTTCATCAGTATTTGCCAGCAGTATTGTTTCAAAAGTTCCCGGCTTGAGCTTGGATGTTACCTCTTTTATAGTGGTTGTATTCTCTATAAATGCGTATTTAAGCGGACGTGTTTGCGCAATGTATTCGTCCGGCAAGGCGTTTGCGAGCCTGTATGAGCGAACCGTTTGCGTAGCGGTAGCTGTGGTCATCAAGTAATTTTTTCGCATCTCTTCCGTAACCGGTATTTGGCCTGCGAAATCAGCATAAGTGGCAAGAGCCGGAGTATATTCAGCCCATGTAGAAAGCTGAGGCTTAAATTCTATGCCGAACAAATTTGTCAACCACCGGCAAAACAGAGCAGACCATCCTTTTATCTGGCCGGTTTCATCCAAAAAAGCCTCTGTGCCAGGCACTGCGATATACACAAGGCTATCAAGCTGCCCTCGCAAGGTCTCAATAGCCTCAATCTCCTTGGCTGTTACTCCCGGAATATCCTTATAAGAAGTATAGGCATACTTTAATGATTCATCAATTGGCTTTTCGGCTGTCTCTTTGCAACCGAAAAAAACTAAAGCGAACAACATAAATGTCGCTGTGTATAACTCCTTTCTCATAGCCTTTATTAATTTAGTAAATTTAAATTCTGAAGTTTTAAAGATTTACTATATTCAATCCATGAAACAGAAAATCGTAGTTCTGACCGGTGCAGGCATCAGCGCAGAAAGCGGAATTCCGACTTTTAGAGATTCCGGCGGGCTTTGGGAAAACGAACCTGTGGAAATTGTTGCCACGCCGGAAGGATTTAATGCGCAACCTCAACGCGTGATAACATTCTACGACAACTTGCGAAAATCCGTGCAAAAATGCCAACCAAACGCAGCGCACCACGCTATTGCAAAACTCGAAGACAAATTCGGCGATGATTTTTTGCTCATAACTCAGAACGTGGACGATCTTCATCAAAGAGCAGGCAGCAAAAGGGTGATCCCCATGCACGGCGAACTTCTGAAAGTCCGTTGCTTAAAAGACCATGTATTTGAATGTAAAGAAAACCAGCCCGAAAAATGCCCGCAATGCGGAGCAAAAATGCGGCCGCACATCGTTTGGTTCGGAGAAGTTCCGCTTGAAATGGAACGCATTCAAGAAGCCCTTATGCAATGCGATTTGTTCGCCTACATTGGCACAAGCGGCGTAGTATATCCCGCAGCCGGATTCAGGCAATTAGCAAAACGTGCCGGTGCGCACGTGGTATGCCTGAATTTGGAAAAAATCGCAAACGGAGACGAATTTATTCAAGGCAAAGCCGGAGAAGTTGTGCCAAAATGGGTGGAGAGCCTGAATGGATAAAATTTCCGTTTTTTGCGAGCTAATAATAGAAGCGAACAAAACCACAAATCTTGTATCAAAAAATGATGAACAAAAACTGATGACAAGGCACGTGGCAGATTCGCTTAAATTCGCAGAATTTTTAACTCTCAATTCTCAGCTCTCAGCTCTCAACTTAAAATGGGCAGACATAGGCGCAGGCGCAGGCTTTCCCGTGATCCCGCTTTGCATGCATTTGCCGCAGGTGAAATTTTATGCGATTGAACCCCGCAAAAAACGATGTGAATTTTTAAATTCGGTAAAACAAAAATTAAATTTGCAAAACATTGAAATAATCCAACGCAAAGCTGAAACCTGCGGACTTGCAAATATGGATTACGTTTCATGCCGAGCCGTAGGCTCTTTGGAAGAAGATTTCAATCGTGCAAAGAAAATCCTGAAACCCGGCGGCCAATTCTTAACCGTGAAATCCAAGCGCATAATAGAGGAATTAAAGCTAAAAAACGACAAATTGCTAAAAAAAGCCCAAATAATAGAATATAACCTACCTCCAGAAGAACTGGAGTACGCATTAATTCAGATTTCTATATTACCATTATGAGAAAAATACTTACTTTTGCTGCGGCTTTTGCCCTTTTTGCCACAACCCAAGCCTTTGCCATCGCAGGTTTTGGCGCACACTATGTTATGAACACCGGCTCTTTGAAAAGCAGCAATGGTGTTGCTCAAGACCTTGGCACATTAGGAAGCATAAAAGTCGAGCAGGAGAGTGCCAGTCTTCTGCAAGGTCTCGGCTTCAAGCTCTGGATAGATCTTATTCCTCTTGTGGATATAGAAGGAACTTTTAACGTTGCGGCTACCAGATATAAAAGCTATCTGATAATACCAGGTGCTGACCCAATATCATTGGAATACGCACCGGAAGCACCATACAATATGGCGTTTAGCAAAGCCTCGCCTCTATTCGGAGTTGCCAACGGTGACATATCTGTAACATATCCATTTGATCTACCTTTCATTCGTCCTTACGTAGGCGCAGGTTTCAGCTATAGCTGGAGCATTCCAATAGTTAATTCAAGTTTTACCAAAAAAATGCTTGACAGTTCACCAGAGCTTGTTGGCGCATTGACCGGAGCCGGAGCTCAAGATCCTGATGCAGCTAGCGACGCCGCAGAGAAAATAGGAAGCGTATTAGCCAAAACATTGAAAGATGAAAGCTACTCAAGCGGTCCGGGCGGCCATATAATAATTGGGTGCCGCATAACAGTTATACCATTTATAAAGCCTTATGTAAACGGCAAATATTATTTTGGCGGTAACACAAGCTCTCAATTCTCACAGGGCTTTGTGCTAGAAGTCGGTGGTGGCTTGGGCCTATAAGAGTTCAGCTTTTCCTTGTAGCCATTCGTCTTCTTTTGCCCCGTTCACAAACGAGGCATAACGGGACAGCACAAAGAAATAATCCGAAAGTCTGTTTATATAAGCCATAACAGAATCGCTTATGGCTACGCAGTTATCCGTAGCTTCACATAAAATACGTTCCACTCTGCGGCACACTGTGCGGCAAATATGAGCTTCCGCATTTATGGCTTCACTGCCCGGCAAAGTGAATGATTTAAGCGACTCAAGCGGTTTATTCATAGCATCTATAGAATCTTCCAAATTCTTAACGTGTGCCTGCGTTATGCTGGGCATGTTTGTCCACACCATGCTCTCATCTTGAACCAATGTTGCCAGCATGGTTCCGGCATCAAACAAATTGTTCTGAATCTCAATCAGTTCAGTTACGATCTTCTTAAACTCGTCCTTTTGGCTTGCAGAGCACAAAACCTTTAACTTGCCGACAAATGCATTAAGTTCATCCAAAGTTCCATAGCACTCCAAACGCCAATGAGTTTTTGGAACCCGCCACCCGCCTATGAGGTCGGTGTAGCCTTTGTCGCCTGTACGCGTGTAAATCTTGGAAAGTCGCATGTGGGTAAAATATAAAAATTAAACCTAAATTTCTAAGTTTAACCTATGCTTCAAGTAGTTCTGATTTCTTCTCCGGAAAATTTTGCCGGCGAGCATGAGATGCTGGAACAGATGTTCAACAAAGGTTTGCAAACACTTTATTCAAGAAAGCCGCAAATGCCCGAGCCTCTACTGGAGAGATGGCTACTCGGCTTTGATTTAAAATGGCAAGACAAAATTTTGCCTTGGCCGGGTTCTGCGCACAGCTTTGAAGAATTGGAAAATATAGATGCTGAAATCTGTTTTCTGAGCCCGATTTTCGATTCAATTTCCAAACAGGGATACAAAGCAAAGTACAGCAAAGAGGAATTGAGGGAAGGCATAGCCGCTTGGAAAAAAAAACATTCGCAGAAATTGTTTGCGCTTGGCGGCGTGGAGGCGAGCAACATCGCAGAGCTTGCAGAGTTGGGATTTGACGGAGCGGCAGTTTTGGGCGCTGTGTGGTACAGTTCGGATCCTGTTGGCGCATTGGAAGAAATTCTATATTATTAAACTAGGAGACCATAGTCATGTTATCATTAGCTCACGTTTGCCTTAACGTAAACAATTTGGAACGCTCAATGGAGTATTACCAAAAACTCGGATTTCACTCAAAGTTTAAGTTCACCAGAAACGGAATGAATTTTGGAAATTATCTTCAAATTTGTGATGGAAATTATATAGAATTATTTGAGAATCTTGACATGGTAGCTCCAGTCAATACCGGGCTTGTGCATTTTTGCCTGGAAAATGATGACATTGACGAGCTTATAAAAAAATTGGATTCACAAGGCATTTCCCACACCGACAAAAAGCTGGGTTGCGACCACACTTGGCAAATATGGCTAACAGACCCGGACGGAAACACCTTTGAAGTTCACCAATACACCGCTGAAAGCCTGCAAAAACTCGGTGGCGAGGTTGAAGCTGATTGGTAATGATTTTGAACGTCTGAACCCCGATTTTCAAGATTTTAGGATTTCCAGGATTTCACAGTAGAGACGCAATGCATTGCGTCTCTACAACAATCATGTTTTATTTTACAGCGATGCGTAGCGTTTCGTGGTTTACTTTGACTATATACATTCCTTT
>WQSZ01000012.1 GCA_009787645.1 Candidatus Fibrimonadales bacterium
TTCCTTGATTATATGCAAAATATCACCGTAGAGACGCAATGCATTGCGTCTCTACAATCATGTTAATCCTTTAATCAGGAAAATCGGGGTTCTGACGTTTTCCTAAGCACGTGTGGCAGGGTCTAGGTTAAATTTTTACACCTTTAGATGGGCTTCTAAAATAAATCTTTGCTTTGTCAATGTTATGCTCTCTTTTCAAAGAGCAACCATCGGATTATAGACGCAAGGCTGGAATTGTTTTTGTCCGCATTCTTGAATAAGAACATCTTTATTTGGAAAATTTTTGCAAACAGCTTTATAAGCTTCTTTTGGCGATTTAAAATGACCTACTACCCGACATCCGTGAATGAGTATATACTCATTGTTATAGGTTTTATTTAACCTAGAACGATTTCGAGAATAAAATTTCAACTCATCTTTCATCATAAGCCGCCTCTAAGTTAAATATAGAAATTCTTTTGCGGTTACGAGCTTGTGGGGGAAGGTCTTTTTACTATATTCCACTGCATGGATTCGAAAAATTATTTTTTTACAGCCTTTATTATTTTTGTTTTTTCCATAGCCGCCTTTTATGCTTTTAAAACTTTGCTGCCAAACAGGATTTTTGACGAAATAACGGTAATAGACGACAACGTTGCAGTGGACAGCGCAATGGTTCAAGCCATAACAGAAGCTCAAACAGACTCAAATGTTGTCTATGAAGAAGAAGTCAAGGCCGATACACACCCGCTTGCCCGCTTTTTTAAAAAACTTTTTGTGCTGGAAAAAACTAAAAAAAGCGTTGTGCGTGTCGCATACTTTGGGGATTCAATGGTTGAAAGCGATTTGATGGTACATGATCTTCGCAAAAACTATCAAGATAAATACAGCGGCTACGGACGTGGCTTTGTTATGCTCAGCAATGTGCATAAACCATGGGGAGCTGCACGCTATGATTATTCCGATCAATGGCTCACATATACTTATATGAAGAGAAGCAACCCTGTGCCCGTTGGAGTGAGCGGATATGTTTCCGTTCCCAGCAGCAAATCTATCGTTTGGACACATTATAGACAGTATCAAGACGCTCCGCCTCTTGCTCGATCCGAGCTTTTTTACGGGCGATCCAACAACAGCCGTGCTAAACTGACAATTATAGCCGATAAAGATACATCCGTTATAACAGACCTGCAAACAGACAAGATACTGAACAAGCAACCATTGTCTGAGTCCGTGTCCAAAAATCTTATGCTGCGGTTTAGCGGTGCCGCCGGCATTCCGTTTTATGGCGTAAATTTCGCCGATGGCGATGGGGTGTATATAGACAATTTTCCCATGAGGAGCAGCAGCGGCATAGCACTGGATACTTTTAATGAGGAACTTATGAACGCCTTTCAAGAGGAACTTCAATACGACCTTATAATATTGAAAATCCTGGGCGGCAACATAATAAGCCCGAATGTGACGAAATACGGGTGGTATGCGGAACGAATGACAGCTACCATAAATCACTTGAGAAAATGTTTTCCCGGAGCGGATTTTTTGATAGTCTCATCGCCCGATCAAGCCAAGAAATACGGAACGGTGATGCGAACCAACTCCGACCTGGCTTCGGTTTTGCGGGCACAGGAAAAGTTTGCAGAAAATTCGGGATCCGGATTTATAAACTTATACCAGCTTATGGGCGGGGAAGGATCTATGGTCAAATGGGTAAGAGCCGGCATGGCAAGTTCAGACTATGTGCACCTCAACTACAAGGGCGCAAAAAAAGCCGCTGATATTATTTTTCAACAAATGGAAGATGAGTACGAAGAATACAAAAAAGAAAATAACCTGTTAGTGGAGAGCAACGAAGGGGAGGAAACATGATGAATGCCAAAGTGATATTTCAAATTTTTTCAGTGTTATTTTGCATAACAGTGAATACGTATGGTGAAGCACCAACTTCTGATGATATGCATATACTTAACGTGCAGCATCTGTATCCGTTTTTTGAAAAGCTTGAAAAATTGGAAAAAGATACCGCTGCCGGAAAAGTCAATATTGTTCACATAGGTGATTCCCATATTCAAGGTATTTTTTTCTGCAATGCGGCACGTAATGTATTGCAACAGTCTTTTGGCAACGGAGGGTACGGATTTACATTTCCATACGGCTTTTACAGAGAAGGCGACTCAAGCAGAACTTTTCGCTTTTTTTCAAACGCATCGTGGCGAATATGCAGAAACAATATGCCGTACAGATGTACTCCCGGTGCCGAATTCGGCTTGGCAGGATACGGGTTCACCACACCAATGGAAGAGTTTGTCCTGAAAATTGAAATTGTTGACAAACGATACCAGTTCAATACCATAAAACTAGTCGCTACCGGAGAGCCATTCCCTTTTCGTCCGGCATCGGCAATCAGAAATGTGGTGATAAAAAATCCGCCGCCTAACCTGGAACGCCATGTGGTCAAGCGCAGAGAAACTCTGGCCAGCATAGCAAAAAAATACGAAGTATCCATAGATAGCATCAAAGACAGAAACAGAATGACATCAAATATTATTCGTGCCGGCAAAACTTTATTTATTCCTGCTAAAGTGGAGTCTATTAAGATAGACATGTCGCAGTTCAAACCACTAGAATTTCATCATCAAGAGCGGCAAGTTGCAACATACCGGCAAACAAAACCGGCTTCGGAAGCGTATTTTATCCCTGCTGTGAAACTCCCGCTTCACAACTTGAACGGCATAATTCTTGAAAACGACAGCCGTGGAATTATCTATCACGGAGTAGGAACCGTTGGTTCAACGGCAGCTCACTTCAACGCAACGCCGCTGTTTTTTGAGCAGTTGCACGCATTGTCGCCGGATCTTTTTGTAATATCTTTTGGAACAAATGAATCTTATCACAAAATATCTGCCGCCGCATATATGGCTCAGATAAACTTGATGATAAGCAATATAAAAAAATTTCACCCAAACATTCCAATAATGATAACAACGCCGCCAACATCGCTCCTTGAAGGCAAAAAACCAAACACCTACGTAAATGAGTATTTTGATTCCCTTATGCGATTGACTAATTTTGCCGTATGGGACTTGTATTCGTTTACCGGCGGATTTATGGGAGCGCTGGAAAAACCGGAGATCATACAGATTGCAAAAGATAAGGTGCATTATTCGCCAAATGGATATACCAGCCAGGGAACAACATTTGCAAACGCCATTTTGCAAAATTACGAACAATATAAACAATCTCAAAAATTAAAGGAGTAAAAATGATAGAATCTTGGTTTATTTATGATCCCGGAGCACCGTTGTTATTCAATAGCAGTCTGTTTTTGGGGTTGTTTCTTGCATTTTATTTTATTTACATTTTTATTCACAAATACGGAAATTTACGTACGGCTTATGTTTTGATATTCTCGCTTTTTTTCTACTACAAGGTTGGCGAGATGTACTTTATACTGCTTATAGTTTCTGCCATTATAAATTATTACCTGTCGCTATGCCAGTCTAAAACGGAAAGTCCGGCGGGGAGAAAAATTTTTATCACGCTTTCTGTTTTGGTAAATTTGGGCATTCTGGCCTACTATAAATACACAAACTTTGCCATAGAAAACATCAACGCTGCCGCCAACACGAATATCCCGTTGCAAAGCATAATTCTTCCAATTGGCATTTCTTTTTACGTGTTTCAAGCCATAAGCTACTCAATAGATGTTTACCGCAGAGAAATAGAACCTGCGCGCAATCTGCTGGATTTCTCCTTTTACCTTTGCTACTTTCCGCAATTGGTGGCCGGCCCCATAGTCAGGGCAAAATCATTTATACCGCAGATGTACCAAAAGCTATGCCTCTCAAAGGAAGATATGGGCATGGCTATTTTCTTAATTTTGGTGGGGCTTGTAAAAAAAGCGGTTATTTCCGATTATATATCAGTCAACTTTGTGGACAGGGTATTCGATTCACCCGGCAGCTACACTTCGCTGGAAAATCTGCTTGCGACTTACGGATATTCAATTCAAATTTACTGCGACTTCTCCGGTTATTCAGACATGGCAATAGGCTTGGCGTTGCTTATGGGGTTCAGAATTCCGATTAATTTTCGCACGCCATATAAGTCTGCATCCGTTACCGAATTTTGGAGGCGGTGGCATATTTCACTTTCTTCATGGCTGCGTGACTATCTGTATATATCGCTGGGCGGCAATCGCAAAGGGAAGTTGCGTACTTATGCAAATCTGCTTCTCGTGATGCTAATAGGCGGTTTGTGGCATGGAGCATCTTGGAAATTTGTAGCATGGGGCGGCTTGCACGGCCTTGCCCTTGCCGTTGAGCGTTTTTTAAATAGGTTCATAAAACTGCCGGAAAGCATATTCATACGCATTATAGGCGTAATTTTAACATTCCACTTTGTTTCGTTCTGCTGGATATTTTTCCGAGCCAAAGATTTTGGCACCGCAATGGAATTAATAGGAAAAATAGCGCTTGTCAATTTTCAGGTAGATCAATGGCTCCTTGTGCTTTCTGCATATAAAAACGTATTGATAGTCTTGCTGGCCGGGTTTATAATGCACTTTCTCCCGGACCGTTTTGTACAATGGTTGCAGAGAGGTTTTATTCAAGCAAATATTATAGTAAAGGCTGTGATAATAGGTTTGGTTTTCTGGTTGGTGCAGGCAATTGCCTCCAGTGATGTGCAACCGTTCATTTATTTTCAGTTTTAGCCATGATAAACAATTTTTTCATCGCATTTATAATATTCATTCTCTCCATAGGCGCATTTCATGCTTTCAAGGCGTTATTGCCGGATAGAATTTTTGCCGAGATAATAGCGGAAGACAGTGACTTTGCTGTGGACCAAACAATGGTTAATGCCATGACCGAGCAGCTTGCAAACGAAGAGGAGATAGAAGAAGAGGAAGAGTCCCACCTGCTTGGACGTTTTTTTAAGAAGCTTTTCTCGTTGGAGAAAACAAAAAAAGGCGTAGTACGGGTAGCCTATTTTGGAGATTCCATGATTGAGAACGACATGATGGTTCATGACCTCCGCAAAAGTTACCAAGACAAGTATGGCGGTTCCGGCAGAGGATTTGTTATGCTCAGCAAGTCGTATCCGTCTTCGGGTCTATCGCGTTTTGAGTATTCGTCCAACTGGGTTACCCACAAGTTTATTGAAACAACACCAATACCTGTGGGAGTGAGCGGATACGTTTCCGTTCCAAAGAAAGGCGCATCAACTTGGACACGTTGGCATCATAGGCCGGGTTCCCCATCCCTTACGAGTCCTACGCTGTTTTACGGGCAGTCCGGCAATAAAGAAGCCGCATTGACGGTTGTATCGGACGGTGATACTGCGATTTTTGCCGATCTGCGGACGGACGAGCTTTTGAACACGCAATTGCTAACAAGCTCATCGCCAACTAGTCTGGCGCTTAAATTTAGCAACGCAGACAGCATCCCTTTCTACGGAGTCAACTTTGCAGATGACAACGGGATATACATAGACAACTTCCCTATGCTGAGCAGTTCCGGCCTGCCGCTTATGGCTCTTGAAGTGGAGCTTATGAACGCCTTTCAGCAGGAGCTTGGGTATGATCTTTTGATATTGCAGTTTGGGCTGAACCTTTTGAATCCAAAGGACAGGGCTACACGGCAGGAATACACTCAGATAATGACGGACATTGTAAAACGGCTGAGAAAATGTTTTCCCGGAGCAGACATTTTGGTTATATCATCGCCGGATAAAGCTAGAAAGTACGGAACTGAGATGAAAACTTGCAATCATTTGCCTTCGCTTTTGCAAGCGCAAGAGCGGTATGCCGAGGATTCTAAGGCCGAATTTATAAATTTGTTCCGGCTTATGGGTGGGGCCGGATCCATGATAAGATGGGTGGACGCAGGCATTGCTAACAAGGACTACTCCCACTTTTACACATCGGGCGCAAGAAAAGCTGCCGGTCTGATTTTCAAGCATATTGAAAAAGAATATGAATCATATAAAGAAGAGAACAACCTTGTGGAAATTGAGGAGGTTGCCGAATGAGAATTCGTGTTTTGATGTTTTTTTGCTCAATCATGGTCATAAGCTCGTATGGTGAAATATTAAATGCAAATCACCTGTTTCCGTTTTTTGAAAAATTGACTCATTTGGAAAAAGATAAGGCAGCCGGAAAAGTCAATGTAGTTCACATAGGGGATTCGCATGTTCAGACTAATTCTTTCAGCGGCTCAATACGAAGCACTTTGCAACAGTCTTTAGGCAACGGAGGCTACGGATTTACATTCCCATACTATTTCCAAAACAAAGGCTTGGAAGGCAAAACTTTTCGCTTTTCATCAAATGCGTCGTGGCAAATATGCAGAAACAACATGCCGTATATATGCGCTCTAGATGCGGAATTCGGGCTATCTGGGTACGGATTCACAACATCTATGGAAAATTTTGCCTTGAAAATTGAAGTTATTGATGCGCAATACAAGTTTAATACAATGAAAGTAATTGCTGCCGGAGAGCCATTTCCTTTTAAGATTGCAGAGGCAATTGGAAAATTTGAAATAAAAAATGCGCCGCCGTTCTTTAATATCCATGTTGTAAAACAAGGAGAAACCTTGGCCGGCATTGCGAAAAAATACGGAGTTTCTGCAAATAGCATTATGGAGATGAATAAAATAGATTCAAGTGCGATTAGCGCAGATTCTGTTTTGCACATTCATGTTGAAGCAAAAACCGTTGATAT
This sequence comes from Candidatus Fibrimonadales bacterium, assembly GCA_009787645.1. GTDB lineage: Bacteria > Fibrobacterota > Fibrobacteria > Fibrobacterales > Fibrobacteraceae > Fibrimonas. Next base: position 6,707 of record WQSZ01000012.1, read on the forward strand.
AAATATGTCACGATTAAAACCGCTTAAATTTCAGCAATCGGAGCGGCACGTTGCAACGTATCGGCAAAAAAAAACGGCTTCTGAAATATATCTGATCCCCACCGTAAAGCGGCAGCTTCACAATCTGAATGGGCTGGTTTTTGAAAACGACCGCCGTGGAATTATCTATCACGGAATAGGGAGCATCGGTTCAATGGCATCTCACTTCAACGCAACGCCGCTGTTTTTTGAGCAGTTGCACGTGCTGTCGCCCGATCTTTTCATTGTTTCTCTGGGAACCAACGAATCTTTCAGCCTAATGCCTGCGGAGGAGTATATGAGCAATTTGAACAGGCTTATCGCTAACATCAGGAATGCTTGCCCCGGCGTTCCGGTTTTGGTGACCACGCCGCCCGCTTCGCTTTTGAAAGGAGAGCCAAACATCTATGTAAAGGAGTACACAGACACTTTGATGAAGGCATCTGATTTTGCGGTATGGAATTTACATTCCTTCACCGATGGGCTTATGCATATTTCAGGAGATAAAATGCATTACACAAGGCAGGGATATATTAATCAGGGAACCGCATTTGCAACCGCCATTTTGCAAAATTACGAACAATATAAGCAATCTCAAAAATCAAAGGAGTAAATTATTTCCGCGCACGCCGCTTCCTCTGAAAATTCACTGCGAACCTGTGCGCTTCATCTCTAGCACGTTGCAGCAACTGTAACGCCGGATTGCTGCGTTTTAGCAACACCGGTGGTCGCTCTCCCGGGAACACAATTTCTTCCAAACGCTTGGCTAAACCTATAACCGGAATGCTCGTTAAATGCAACTCCAGCAGAACGCTGTATGCCACCTCAACCTGACCCTTGCCGCCATCAATTACCAGCAAATCCGGAAGATCTTCATGCTCAATTTGCAAACGGGTAAGCCTGCGCATCAACACCTCTCGCATGCTCGCATAATCGTCTCCACCCATCGCTATCTTTATTCTGTATGTTCTGTAATCACCCTTGCTCGGATGTCCGTTCACAAAACGAACCATGCTTGCCACCGGCTCCGTTCCGGCCAAATGAGAAATGTCAAAACACTCAATGCAGAACGGCGGTGATTTTAAATCCAATTCTTTTTGCAACTCAAAAATGCTGCGGTTCATCTCATCGTATTTAAAACGCTTGGCCTCAGACTCAACCAAAAGCATTTCCGCATTCGCCTTTGCAATGCGCAAAAATCCCTCCTTATCACCTCGCTGAGGAACCACCACTTGAACCTTGCGACCCTTTAAGCCTGCCAAAAAAAACTCAAAAGCTTCAAGGTCTTCACCCAGAGAAATTTCCATCGCTATCTCGTTTGGCAAATCTTCCTTGTCAATTCCCAAATACCAGCGTGGCAAAAACTCCGCCAAGATTTCAGGAGCCTCTTGCTGCAACTGGCTCTCCAAATAGAAATGCCTTCGGTCATATAAAATTCCGTTTCTGTATTCAATTATCACAACTGTAGCTAACTCCTTTGCCCTGCAAATAGCTATTACGTCAAGGCTCAAATCCGCTTCGTTTGCCTTATCCGCTTTTTGCTTTGCATAAGCGCTGTTAATCGCTTGAATCTGATCTCTAAACTTGCCGGCATCTTCAAAGCGCTTTTCCGCAGAGGCATTGTGCATTTCATTTTCCAGCTCTGCCAAAATCTCGTGGCTTTTGCCTTCCAAAAGTCTTCTTGCGCCGTGAACACCCTTCATATATCGGGCTTCGCTTGCCAAGTCTGCGCATGGGGCTATGCACCTGCCTATGTGGTAATTTAGGCATGGGCGTTTTTTATTTTTTAGCGGAAATCTTATTTTGCACTCTCTTAAACGAAACAGTCTGGGCACTAAATCTAAAATTGTCCTCATATGGTTAGAGTTGATGAAAGGGCCAAAATACAGGTTTTTATCGTCTTTTGTATGGCGTATTATTTTAAGGCGTGGGAATTTTTCTTGAATTGTGAGCATTAGGTATGGAAAATGCTTGTCATCTTTTTGGCGAACATTGTAAAAAGGCTGGTGCTTGGTTATCAAATTTGCTTCCAAAATCAGGGCTTCTGCTTCATTTTCCGTGATTATCCATTCTATATCCGTTACGTGCGGGAGAATTAGCGAGGCGGCTCTGTGGCTGATTTTTTCCTTGCCGTCAAAGTAGCTGCGAACCCTTTTGCTCAAAAGCTTAGCCTTGCCTATGTATATGATTTCCCCTTTGGCATTCTTCATAAGATAAACGCCGGGCTTCGCAGGCAGGCTTTGTAAACGGCTTTGTAACCCCTCTTCCATGGAAAAGAATTTAGAATTTTCTATATTATAGCCATCTCATGCGCAAGATTTTAGTCATATTCGCCTTGCTATTAGCCATTTCCGGTTGCAGCGAAACTAAAATTCCAAGTTTTACCGATGAAGAAACACAAGCGATAGAAAAAACCGAAAAAGAGCAAGTGCAACTTGCATTTGACATGTCTTTAACACCGGAAGAAAAGGCTTACATTGAAGATTTAACCGCACGTGGCGCAAAAGTTCCTATAACAATGGAATCGGATAATTACCCTCTCTGCTTCTATGACAAAAATCATAATGAGTTTCAGGGCATAGCTCCGGATATTTTAAAAGAGATCGGCATTTTGACAAACATTAAGTTTGATGTTATAACAGACAAGAACACTACAATGGCAGAAATACTTGAAATGCTCAAAACAGGCAAAGCTGCCTTTGACGCAGAATTGATATACACCGAAGCCAGAGAAAAAGATTTCATTTTTACGCGAATTCCATATTTTACATCTAATTTTGCGCTTATGTCAAAGAAGGATTACCCGTATTTAAAAATTTACCAGGTTCCCAAGGCTGTTGTCGGCGTTGTCAAGGGAACCGCTCCTGCGGAAATGTATAATATTTTAATTCCCGGCAATAGCAACCCAAAGCAATATCGCACCAGGAACGATGCTCTGACGGCCCTTGAAAAAGGAGAAATAGACCTTTTTATGACCACCGACTACATTCTTTTATACCAAACGCACTTCAGAGAAAAATCAGGATATAAAATTAACATATTCTTTGAAGCCATAACCGAAGAATCGGGTTTTGGCTTTAATAAAAATGAAACCATGCTCAGAGGGATAATAGAAAAAGCTCAAAGCCAGGTTGATGTTAATAAAATAGTTCGGGATTGGACACGCCGCACTTATGATTATTCCAAAAAAATAGCCAAAGAACAGCTTATTTACATGACTCTGTTCGCAGTTCTTCTCATATTGCTTTTGGTTTCCCTTATAACACTGTTCCTGAAAGCGAACAAGATCAAAAACACCTCAATAAATTCTCTGAAGAATATACTTAGCAGCATTGATACCATGATATATGTAACCGATCCAAATACCGGTGAAGTTCTCTTTATAAATGACCTTATGAAAGAGCATTATGGCATTGAAGGCAACTGCATAGGAAAGTTGTGCTATAAAATCTTGCAAAAAGACAAAAATGAAAGATGCGAATTCTGCCCCTGCTTACAGCTAGACAAAGACCCGAGCAAAGTTATAGTATGGGAGGAGCATAGTCCCCTGACACACCGCATCTATCGCAATGCGGATAGATACATACACTGGCCTAACGGAAAAATGGTTCACATACAGCATTCCATAGATATGACGGAGCTGATCACGGCAAAAGAACTTGCAGAGGAGAGCAACAAAGCCAAAAGCGCATTCCTCGCAAAAATGAGCCATGAAATTCGCACACCCATGAATGCGATCATCGGAATGTCGGAGCTTGCCCTGCGCAAGAACATCACCAAAGAAGCTCGCAGCGATATAATCACAATAAAGAGGTCCGGCGAAAACCTTTTGGCTATCATAAACGATATTTTGGATCTTTCAAAAATCGAAAGCGGAAAGCTGGAAATAACACCAAGAGAGTACTGCTTCTCGTCTTTGATAAACGATGTGACAAGCATAATCAAAGCAAAACTTATAAATTACGATGTGGACTTTGATGTGAGCATAGACAACAAAATACCGAACGGCCTTTTCGGAGACGAAACAAGAGTTAGGCAGGTGCTGCTCAATGTGCTGGACAATGCGGTTAAATACACAAAAAAAGGATTTATCTCTTTTTCGGTGGACGGAGATGTTGGCGATGGAGATATGCTCAACCTCACCGTTTCAATAACAGATACCGGCATAGGTATAAAGCCCGAAGACAAGACGAATGTGTTTGATAATTTCAGCAGAGTGGACTCTGCAGCTACCCAAAACATTGAGGGCACTGGGCTTGGGTTGGCCATAACGAAAACCCTTGTAGATGCTATGGGCGGGGCTATAGATGTTAAATCCGAGTACGGTAAAGGCTCCACTTTCACCATAACATTGCCGCAAAAAATTCACTCTCACGAGCCTGTGGCTATGGGTGCTATCAGAAGCACTGATGATTTCACGGTATTCTCGGCAAAGTTCAATGCGCCGGATGCCAGAATTCTTGTTGTTGATGATATAAAAACCAATCTGAGCGTTGCCGAGGGCTTGCTGCTGCCATACAAAACTCGTGTGGACTTGGCACTGAGTGGCGAAGATGCAATTGAGGCTGTGAAAAAAAATCACTACGATTTGCTTTTTATGGATCACATGATGCCCGGAATGAACGGCGTGGAAGCTACAAAGCTGATAAGAGAAAACGCAAGCGATTTGCCGATTATCGCATTGACTGCCAATGCTGTGAGCGGCGTAAAAGAGATGTTTTTTGAAAACGGATTCAACGACTTTTTATCAAAACCCATTGACATAATAAAATTAGACACTATTCTGGAAAAATGGATTCCAAAAGAAAAACAGATATCGGTGACAGGTACCAACAGTGAGATAGATATGAACGAGAACCATATGCGAATTCTCGCTGTATTTCACAAAGACGGATTAGACAGAATAGAAAAAATAAAGAAATGCCTTGAAAACGAGGACTATCATCTATACACCGTTCATATCCACGCTTTGAAAAGCGCATCTGCAAACATAGGGGAAAATGATATATCCTTAACCGCAAAAGCCTTGGAAACAGCCAGCCACCATGGAAACCTTGAATATGTAAAGCTGCATACCCCAAGATTCCTGGCAAATTTGCAACAGGTTCTGAACGACATAAGTACACGTCTTGAGGGGAAGGAAGAAAAAAAGTCCGTGAATATGGATGTTTTGCTAAAATTGAAAAAAGCCCTTGAGACTTTAGATTCGGAATCCATAGATATTATAAGTAACGCAGCAAACGAATTACATGGGTTCGCTCAAGCAGATGGCATTTTGCAGCATATATTGGCCGGAAGTTACGATAAAGCTCTGGCAATAATAGACGAGTTGGTTAAGGGGGCCGGTTGAATGAAAATGCATTGGCTTTTTTTGCTGCTGTTTTTAATTTCGTGCGGTAGAGACTCAAAGCCTGCACATGATGAATACATAACCATAGGCGGGCTTTTTCCTCTTACAGGTGAATTTTGCAACGAAGGCATAAGAGCGCTGAACGGGTTGCAGTTGGCAAGGCAGGTTATCAACGAGAATGGCGGGGTTTTGGGTAAGAAGCTTGATGTAATAGTGCTGGACGACAGGAACGATGCCAAGTATGCGATAGAGCAGTACAATGTTTTAAAAAAGAAAGGCGTGGTTGCCATTGTTGGCTCAAGTTTTCCGGAAGTCACGCAAGCACTTATTAAAGCCACCGAAGAAGACGGCATGCCTATGATTTCTCCGACAATTGTAAATCCGACAAAAGCAAAGGTTCTTGCCTCATTTGCCCGCAACACGCTTAGCGCAAAAACAGCTCTGATTGTAGATGATGCCAAATACGATTCAACAACAAATCTTTTTGAAGAGGAATTCAAGCTCAACGGAGGCATTATTCTGGGGCACGAGGACTTTAACTCTCCTGAAGATTTTGAAAACATTTTAAAAAAATACAGGGCAACCCAACCGGACATAATATTTTGCCAAACTAATTACATTGCAGCGGCAAAATTGGCAGAAACAGCGCACAAATTGGGGATCGATAAATCCAAATTCATAGGTACTTATGCATGGGAAGGTATTTTGGGCTTTTTGTACGAAGAGGAAATTACAAGCCGCATTTACTACGCTTCGCCTTTTGCGCTTGACGAAGAAGACGAGCAAATCAAGGAATTCGCTCATAACTTTTTTGCTAATTACAGGCAAATGCCCGTTAGCGCTTCTGCGCTTTCATATTCATCTGTGCAAATCTTGGTTGCCGCCATTGACAGCGCAAAAAGCACAGAACCCAAAGATATAATCTCCACTATGAGCATAATTGATCCTAATATAGTGGCAAAGCACAGCCATCAAACCATATATATTATGGAAATTAAAAATAACATATATTCTCTGTTTAAGAAATTGAATTTATAGATGGCGGAGTTATGCTGAGAAAAATACAGATACAGACAAGGTTATTTATAGCATTTTTCATAATGTCATCTTTTACCATGCTGGCAGGGCTTACCGGATACGTGAGCCTCAATAGCGTAGGAAACAGCGCAGTTACAATTATGAACTCGCTGAACATTGTAAACGATATGTATGACCATAATAACGATTTTGACCTCAACCTTTACTATATGCTTCGCAATAAAGACAATTATCACAGCAAATATATCTATCAAAGGCTGGAAAGCAGGATGGACAAACTTCAAGAGTTTATGAGCAAATATGCGGAAATTCAAGATCAATTCAGCCATCTTTTTTCGCCGGGTGAAATGCAGGATATGGCAAACATAGTGCTGATATACGAGAATTCTTATATTCCGACTTTTAACAAATTGCTTGAGATGTACAAAAACGGTTCTTTTGAAGAGGCTTTTTTTGTTTATGAGACCTTGCTCGAACCTATATACAGCACAATTTTTTACAGCGTCAATGAAGCGTTTAACAGATTTTTCGGTGCATCAAAGGAAGTTATTTCCGCAAACAATGCAAGTGTGCAGGATAACGCTACAATTATCGTGTGGGTGATTATAGCATCGCTCATAACTTCTTTTATTCTGTCAACCATAGTCACTAAATCTATCTCAAAACCGCTTGGCAAACTCAAGACCTTGGCACAGGAAGTGGCTCTAGGCAATCTAAACATGAATTTGAAAAAAAGTACAAATAAAGATGAAGTTGCGCATTTATCGGAGAGTCTCTATAAAACCATAAGGCAACTGAATAAGGCAAAACTGGCGGAAATGGAAACCGTAAAGATTCGCCATGAAAAGGAAAAAGCAGAAGCGGCTTCAAAGCACAAAAGCGAATTTCTGGCAAAGATGAGCCATGAAATAAGAACACCCATGAATGCAATCACGGGAATGACGGAACTCATTTTGCGAGAAGATATTTCGTTAAGCGTAAAGGAACATATTATCACCATAAAACATGCGAGTGCAAATCTTTTATCTATAATAAATGATATTCTGGATTTTTCAAAAATAGAAAGCGGAAAGCTGGAAATAGTTCCTCATAACTATCAGTTTTCATCTTTGGTAAATGATATTGTAAACATTATCAGAGTGAGAATTGCAGATTCGGAACTGACATTTAAAGTTGACATTGATCGCAACATTCCCAACACTCTTTTCGGCGACTCAACACGGGTTAAGCAAGTTCTGCTCAACATTCTGAACAACGCCGTTAAATATACCAAAAAGGGATTTGTATCCTTTTCCGTTCACGGAGAGATAGTTGAAGATACGGTTATTCTTACAATGGTTGTTGCGGATAGCGGCATAGGCATAAGGCAAGAAGACATGGGAATACTCTTTGATGATTTTGTTCAGTTGGATTTGACCGCCAACAAAGACATAGAGGGTACCGGGCTTGGGCTTGCCATAGCGAAGAACTTTGCAACACTTATGGAAGGAAACATAAGCGTGCAGTCGGAATACGGCAAGGGCAGCACTTTTACAATCACTCTGCCGCAAAAAATAATTTCGCACGAACCGCTGCCAATTGAAGAACTGGAAGATGCGGATAATTTTGTGATAAAATTCCATGCGCCAACGGCGAAAGTTCTTATAGTTGACGACATAAATATAAATTTGAAAGTAGCCGAAGGTTTGCTGGCACCTTATAAAATACAAGTTGACACGGTACTGAGCGGCCAAGAAGCTATTGATCAAATAGCAGGAGCGGCCACGGCAGGCAAACCTTACGATCTGGTGTTCATGGATCACATGATGCCCGGAATGAATGGCGTGGAAGCTACAAAGTATATGAGAGATCTGGGATATGATTTGCCGATTATCGCCTTGACCGCCAATGCTGTTGTAGGCACAAAAGAGATGTTTTTGGAAAACGGATTCAACGATTTTTTATCAAAACCCATTGACATAGTCAAGCTTAACGCAATTTTAGAACACTGGATTCCAAAAGAGAAACAGAATGAAGCTGAGGAAATATTCAAGAATAGCATAGACATACATACGCTTGCGGTGTTTCACAATGACGGAAACAAAAAGCTGAAGGAAATAGAAGAATGTTTGCAAACGGAAAATTATTCTTTATATACAATTCATATACACGCATTGAAGAGCGCTTTGGCAAACATAGGGGCAAAGGAGCTATCAGACTTTGCAAAAGCACTTGAAGAGGGAGATAAGGAGTTTATCAAAACGCATACCGAGAAATTTTTGATAAATTTGAAGCGTCTTCTTAACAATATAAACATGCAGTTGGGCGACAGGCAAAATAAAGATGTCTTGAATAAAGAGGCTCTAATCAAGCTAAAAGAGGCTCTTAAATCCATGAATCCGAGTTCTATCAGTGATGCGATGAATGATCTGCTGAAATTTCCGCAAGCAGAGGATATTTTGCAGAATGTTCTGGTGGGCAATTATGAAGAAGCCATCGCTATGATAGACAATTTCTAAATTTCCCACTATGGAATACAATATCAGCGACAAGCTAAAAAATGTCCACGGCAGTGCTATAAGGGAAATTTTTGACCTTTTAAAGAGGGGCAACATCATCTCTTTTGCCGGTGGAATGCCGGCTTCGGTAACTTTGCCGGAAAAACAAATTAATGCGATTTTGCAAAACATCATCTCAAAATACGGTGTTATTGAGTGCCTGCAATACGAGTCCACGCAAGGCAAAGCGTTATTGCTGGAACAGATAAAAACATTTTTGCTCGAATATAAAAGCATCAGCGCAGAACTGCAAAACATGATTGTCCTCGCAGGCGGCCAGCAAGGAATTGAATTCATGTGCAAGGCTTTTTTGAACAAAGGCGACGTTGTGCTTGTGGAAAACCCAACATATTTATCGGTATTGCAGATTATTCAAACCTATGAAGGCAAGGCAGTTGGAGTACATTCCGGCAGTGAGGGCTTGGACATAGCAGATTTGGAGAGAAAAATCAAAGAGCACAAACCAAAATTTTTATATGTGGTACCAACTTTCAGCAACCCAACAGGCGGCACTTACAGCTTGGAAAACCGTCAAAAAATAGCAGAAATCACCGCACAACACGGCGTAATGATTCTGGAAGACGACCCTTATTCGCAAATACGCTTTGAAGGCGAAACTGTGCCGCCGCTCAAGAGTTTTGATAAAGCGGGAAATGTTGTTTATGTGGCGAGTTTCTCAAAAATCATCGCACCATCTCTGCGCATTGCAGTTGCAGTTGCAGACCCGGCGGTTATCGGGAGGTTTGTTATAGCCAAGCAGTCAACAGATGTTTGCGCACCTTCTATAAGCCAGCTTGTTGTGGCGGAATTCCTCAAAAATAATTTAACCGAGCATTTGAAAAATATCATTCCTATATACAAGGAAAAACGTGATCAGATGGTAAAGTGCATTGAAGAGTATTTTCCAAAATCGTTTATATATGATGTTCCGCACGGCGGCATGTTTGTGTGGGGTCATTTTGAGGGCGAACGTGATTTGCTCGCAACTTTTAAGGAAGTTGTGGACTTGGGCGTTGCATATTTGCCCGGTTCGCACTTTTTCCCGGACGGCAGCGGCAAAAATACCATGAGATTGAATTTTTCAAACGCAACGCTTGAGCAGATTGAGAAGGGCGTTAAGATATTGGGTGAGTATTTTAATCGCTAACTTTCACGCACCGCACAGAAAGTGCTATCTCTACGCTGCCTATGCCCATTTCCGTGTTATCGCTGCCGGATTTCATGCTTATTAAATGCGGATTGCCGTTGCGGTCATTGAAGTCAGTCCACCAGCTGCCCTCTGTGCCGGTTTTTATGTACTTGCCCTCGTAGTTGAAGTAGCCGCCAGGCAAGGCCGTGAAACTGAAATCGTTCGTTCCGTTGCCATTATCGTTCCAGCCGGTTTTTGATTTTAGCTTCTTGCCAGCAACGCTCCATTCATCTCCCAAATGCTCGCCGCCAGTGTCCTTAAACAGTCCTTGCCAAGTTCCGTTGCCGGGCAGCCTCCACCCTTCGGGGCAAGCCTTCATCGCTGTATTCCAGTCGTATAGTCTGCCGTATTTTGCGCAGTTGAATTCAAAATTATCGTAGCATAAGCTGCCTTCAGCCCTGAAGTTAAGATTCTGTGCCATCCAGGTATCATCGCCTATTTTTACCGTACGGTATGTTTGGTCGTCTCGCGGATCGGTAAACAAATTCGGATCACTGAATGTATTGCCATCAAATACGCAGCCTCTAAATACAAACTTATCGGAGATCGCAAATTTCCCGGCTTTATTGCTGAGAAAGCTTGTGTTGCTGATTATGATATTATCGCTCTTCTCATAGCCTCCGTTAAAGAAATTGCAATCATCACAAACTTTGTTGTTTTTAAATTCGCAGCTATCCAAGAGCGCATAGCTTGTACTTTGTGCATAAACACCTCCCATATTGTCACGGAACAGGCAATTTTTGAAAGATATATTACTGCTGTTCATAATCTCCATAATAGACTGGGTACATTCATAAATAGTGGAATTTGTAACCTCCATATCATTAACATATTTTATACTGAGTCCAACGGTACCGCTTCCATACATATTCGTTTTATTGATTTTTATGTTTGAGCTATTGCTAAATTCAAACACGCCGGCTTCGCATCCGTCAGCCGCTTCGGAGTGGCCGGCAGACACGTTTTCAATAGTGATATTCTTGCTGTCTTTAAAAGTCATAACATACGCATCTCTTGAATCAACTACAAGTTCGGAAGGCTTGCTCCCCGTGCCCCGTATGCTCATATCTTGCACATTCAGCACATTTAACTGCCCGTTTTGCCAACTGACATGATTATTGGCTATATTTCCCAAGGCGCAATCAGAAAAATTATACACTCCTTCTGACAGCAGAATGTTTCGGTTAGAGCCTATTGCGCAAACGAACTCATGCGGCGTTTCTACAGCAATATCTCTCTTCCCGGAAATATTAGGGCATTCAAAGATTGGCCCGCACTCATCGGCATCTCCCTGGAACTCCTCAATATATTGGCCTTCTTCAGTAACGGCAGCATCAGTTTGCCCCTCGTTGGTTGATTTACCGCCTTTTAGCCGATTGATCAAGCCGGATAGATCACAACCGGCAAGCATGCCAAGTAAAGCGGCTGCTATCGCAAATTTCATAAGTTTCTGCATAATTTGGGAATATAGAAATTTCTACATTTCCATTATGTCTAATGCAAAAGCAAAGAAACTTATGCTTGGCGACCATGCGGTTGCCCAAGGCGCTTATGAAGCCGGCGTGAAAGTGGCGGCGGCATATCCGGGAACTCCCAGCACGGAAATAACCGAGTTTATCGCAAACTTCAAAGAGGTAAACGCAGAATGGGCGGTTAATGAAAAAACATCTATGGAAGTTGGCATAGGTGCGGCTATGGTTGGGCGGCGAGCTCTTGTTTCCATGAAGCACGTTGGCCTAAATGTGGCTGCTGACCCTTTGTTTACATTCGCATACACCGGAGTTAATGCCGGGCTTGTTGTTGCGGTTGCAGATGACCCTGGCATGCATTCCAGTCAGAATGAGCAGGATTCACGCTACTACGCTCTGAGCGCACACGTTCCAATGCTTGAACCAGCAGACAGCCAGGAAGCTAAAGATTACACCATGCTCGCTTATGAACTCAGCGAAAAATATGATACTCCTGTGCTTGTGCGGCTCACAATGCGAATTGCGCACGGACGTTCCTTTGTGGAAATAGGCGAGCGAAAAGAGGTTGAGCTTCCTTACAAGCCGGACATTTCAAAATATGTTATGGTGCCGGCAAATGCCAGAAGGCGGCACCCCGTTGTTGAGGAGCGTGAAAAGAAGCTCGTAAATGATATAAACGGCGATGCGTTTGATGGTTTAAACACAGTTGAATTCGGATCAAATAAAACCGGCATTGTGTGCTCAGGCATGGTTTATCAATATGTAAAAGAGGCCCTGCCGGATTTTTCAATTTTCAAACTCGGCATGGTTTATCCCATTGCAGTTGAAAAGATCAGGGAATTCGCCGGGAAGTGCGAAAAACTTATTGTTATTGAGGAGCTTGAGCCTTTTATTGAAAATACTTTGAAGGCAAATGGCATTCAGTGCAGCGGAAAAAATTTGACCGGTTTGCAAGGCGAGTTGAGCACCGAGAAAATTCGTGATATTATTTTAGGGCAAAAAGCGGCGCAGGTTAGCGCAGAGAACATACCTATGCGGCCGCCGGTTATGTGCGCAGGTTGCACACATCGTGGCGTATTTTATATTATTCACAAGCTCAAACTCAACGTTGTTGGAGATATAGGTTGCTATTCGCTTGGCTGCTCACCTCCGCTCAGTGCAATGCATTCGCTTATCTGCATGGGTGCTTCAATTTCAAATGCGCATGGCACATACTTGGCAAAGGGAAAAGAATTTTCAAGAGGCAGCGTAGCCGTAATAGGAGATTCCACATTTATTCATAGCGGTATCACAAGTTTAATAGATGCTGTTTACAATAAGTCAAGCATCACCGTTATCATTATGGATAATCGCACAACCGGCATGACGGGCCATCAAAACCACCCGGGCACAGGCAAAACGATTACAAATGAGCAAACCCATCAGCTTGACTTGGAGGCTATATGCAAAGCCTGCGGCGTTAAAAACCTTGCGGTTATTGATCCTTATGATTTAGCGGAAATTGAAAATACCATCAAGGGGTATTTGGGAGCAGATGGTGTTTCTGTAATTATCGCAAAACGCCCCTGCATTCTTTTAGATAAATCTTTGTGGACCGGCGCAGTATCCATTTCCGATTGCAAAAAATGCGGTTTATGCCTGAAAATCGGTTGCCCCGCACTTAGCAAATGCAAGGACAATTCGGTAGAAGTGGACGCTGCCCTTTGCACAGGTTGCATGGTTTGCGCCCAGACTTGCAAAACCGGTTGCATAAAGAAATAGAGTTTTTATGGCAATTTCTATATTACCGCAATATGCCCGTTACAATATTGTTAATAGCTATCGGCTTTATTCTTGGTTGCACTGACAAGAATTCGCATCTTACAAAAACAGATGCTAATGATCCTTTTGCGGAAAGTGTTTTTATGGATCCACGAGATAGCAGTGAGTATAAAATCATTAAAATAGGTTCTCAGCTTTGGATGACAGAAAATTTGAATTACGATGCGAATGGCAGCGTTTGTTATAAAAATGATTCGGGCAATTGCGCAAAATATGGCCGCTTGTATAATTGGAGTGCTGCCAGCACAGCTTGCCCTCCAGGCTGGCACTTACCCAGCAGCGCAGACTGGGATAAATTGCTCCGTTATGTAGATGATTCTGATGATACATCCGAGCCTTATGACAGCCCTGTGGCAGGCAAACATTTAAAAGCGGTAAAAGGTTGGGATGATTGCAGTGCTTGCGCAAACACTTACGGTTTTTCGGCTTTGCCGGGTGGTTATTGTTATGGCAATTTGTGCGGCGGCATTGGCAACACCGGTCGTTGGTGGAGTAATGCATCAGACGAGAATGGAATTCTGGCATATAGCCGAGGTTTAACCCATGACAAAGAATCTGCCAACTGGTTTTACAACGACAAACTAAGCATGTATTCCGTGCGTTGCATTCAAGATTGATTAACATTTGATGTTCAAATTCCTGCAATTAGTAAACATCTGAAAAATATATTAGAAGATAGCGGGCGAGTAACTCATCACTCTGCAAACATTAACTTTGCTTATTCCGATTAGTATTGCTATTTCCGTTCTGCTTTTGCCGTTTTTCAGCAATTCTTTTATTTGTTTTCTAAAACTCAGATATTTGCTCCCTTTTGGTCTTCCCAATATTTTCCCTTCTGATTTCGCTCTTGCCAACGCTTCTTTTGTTCTTTGTGAAATCAGAGTTCTTTCAACTTCAGAGACTAAGCCTAGCCCAATGGCTAACACTTTGCTTTGCAAGTCTTTTTTAAGTCGGTAGCCGTCTTTGATGGTCCAAACTTGGCAGTTTTTGTTTAAGCAAGTATGCAATATTCCCATAAGCTCCATAATGTTTCTGCCTAAGCGAGAAATTTCCGTGGATATTATTATATCATTTTTTTTGTTCTTTTGAGCAATGCGCCTAAT
>WQSZ01000013.1 GCA_009787645.1 Candidatus Fibrimonadales bacterium
TATAAGTCAATTCATCATTCACAGAATTCCGGCAATTCTGAAAATTCTGTGAATTCCGGTTCAGACAGTTGTTTGCCATAATACAGACCTCCTATTTTTGTTCATAATACTTAGACGCATTTTAAAAGATTTTTTTTCAAAAAAATGCATAAAAAAATGAAAATACAGTCTTTCACTGCTCAAAAAGGCAGTAAAATCTGAAAAAAATCCTAAAATTCCGGTAATTCTGAAAATTCTGTGAATTCCGGTTCAGACAGTTGGCCGGTTTTTCGCAATATATTCTAAACGCTCAATGATGTTCAAATGCTGCGTACATGCGCTCTCGCAGTTTCCACATTGCGTACATGTATCGGCTATGTCCGGGGATAAGCTCCAATGCCACTTGAGCTGATTGTAAATATCCTGCTTGGTCTCACCCAAAACTATGCGATTGTAAGCATCCATAAATTTCGGAATCTGAATGCCCTGAGGACAATCATCGCAATACGAACAGCCCGTGCAAACACCCTCAAAACATTTAGACGCATTCGCCTTCACCGCAACCAACTCCTCGTCCGTTCTCGGATTGTATGTATCCATCGCATTTAATGCCAAATCTATCTCACCCTTATTAGCAAAACCTACCAACGCAACCGATAACGGCTTGTGATCCCACAAAAACTGAAGCGCAGCCTTAACCGCATTCTCCTTATTGCACTCCTCCCCCGCCTTCAGCAAAAACTTGCAAAGCTCAGGATTGTTGGGAATCAAGCTACCACCCAAAGGGTTCATTATCACTGCGCCCAGATTATTCTGCTCTACAACATCAAAGGCTTTTTCACGGGTTTTAAAATTATATGCGGAATAACCGAATAACACCCCCTCAAATACAGGCTCGGTAAATAACTCGGCAATGTTGTTTTGAATCAAATGCGTAGAAACACAAATATGATTTATCAACTTTTCTTCCTTCAATTTTTGAAAAGTCTTTATAACGCCCTTGCTTTTGCGCTCCTTCCAGCTTTCCAAGCTTGTAACGCACCAAATATGGTAAAAATCTATAGCCGGCACATCAAGCCTCCTCAACGACTCCTCAAGCTCCCTGCGAATCTCCGATTCGTCCGATTGAAAGGTTTTGGTGGCTAAATAATACGGAAGCTTCTGCCGGCGCAACTCAGCCAGGCCCTTGCCAAACACCGTCTCGCTCCTGGTCTCAAAATAGCCTGGAGCCGTATCAAAATAATTCACGCCGCCCTTCGCAGCATGAACCATCATCTCAACGCACTTGTCATGGTTGTCTATTTCTGAGAATCGCATGCCCCCAAAGCCGAGAAGCGACACTTTTTTGCCCGTTTTGCCATAGTCTCTGTATTGCATGGGGCAAATTTAGAAAAAACCCTTGACAAAACGGAGTAAATTTGCTAAATTTATGGAGATTTCGGAGAATATTATGAGCAGAATATGCGAAGTTACAGGAAAAAAAGGCATGATTGGAAACCGAGTTTCGCACTCCAATCGCAAAAAAAGGGTTAAGCTACAGCCTAACCTGCGCACAAAAAATTTCTTTATTCCAGAAGAAAATCGCTGGGTTAGCCTTCGTGTTAGCACTCAGGGACTGAGAACAATCGATAAAAAGGGAATTCGTGCCGTTGCTGCAGAGCTGGGCATCTAATCTATTCAGCAAAGGAACCCTCGGTTTTTCGGATTTTTTTTATCCGCAAACGGTTCAGCATTTTATTTTAGCTGTTTTTCCGCATTCTTTTTACAGATTTTTATTCGTTTTGGCAATTTTCCTCTGCTCACTGGGCTTTTTTTTGTTCACTTTAAGCACAAAAAAGAAAATGAGCAGTAAAATCAGCGAATTATCATTTTTTTTGCGTATGGATCCGAAAAAAATCCTAAAACAAGCCCGAATTGCCGCTTTGCCAAGGCAAGCTCTTTACTGGAGCCTTATCTCCCCCGTTATTTTTATCCTTTTGCTGCTTTTTGAGGCTAAATTTGAAGTTCAAGGGCTTGGAAATACCATGAAAATAGCTCTGGAACTCAGTGATATGCCGCTATTTTACGGAAGTTTCGCTAGCGCCATTGTATTTGTTTTTATTATAAATATATTCTTTTTAACGCTCAAGCAAATATTGCCGCACAGATAATATGGCTACCTCCTGGGTTGACTTTTCTTTAAACTTGAAAAAAGGCGACTTTGTGTTTTTAGCCGGTGAAACCTGCCACGACAGGCTTTTACGCGCACTTGCCGGATTTTTGCCGGAAGAAAGCAATGCCGCAGACTCCATTAGAGTTGACGGACAGCGCATAAAACTGAGTTCAATTCTGCTGCCCAAAGATGCCGCAGCATCTTTTCCACCGCACAGACCTATAGGAACTTTTGCCCTTGATCTGGTTCCCGGAGCGACAAAAAAAAGGATTGAAAACCATGCCGCCGGTTATGGCATAGACAAGCAAATTCTTCATTGCAAGCCCCCAAAAATCTCTCCTGTGAATCTTCAAAAAATTTCGCTTTGGCTGTGTTCGCTTAAACCAAGCTCGGTTATTTTCATAGAAGAGCCGGACGGCGGATTTTTTGATGAGTGCAGGCCTTTTGATTTTTTGCAGGGCTTGCTCACCGCTAAGGGTGGCATAACCGATTGCGTATTTTTTTTAGCGAATCAAAAAGAAAGCATTTTGCAAAAAGCCAAAGTCTTGCAACTTTGCAGAGCACGCATCGCTGTTTTTTGCGCAGACAGACTTGTCGAAGAAGGTGAGGCTATGAGAATTCTGGAAAATCCCGTTCATTTCTACACAAAAGAGTGGCTGAGAATGGGCACGCTCAAGCCGAAAAAACAGGGAACATTATGGCACTATTGCCAGCCGGATTGCAAAGAACAATATAACTGCGCCACAATGCAGAACCCGTCTTCCGTAATGTGGGATTGTGAACCTCAAAAGTTGCACAGAATTGTGTGCCGTGGTTTTGGCGGCACGTGATCAGCGCCAATAATGGCAATCCAATAAATATGCGAGCAATTCCTTTCCTTCCGTATTTTGAGAAAGTTCTTCTACCATAGGCAAATAGCGACGCATTCTCTCATTCTGTTTTTGCCCCAAAAGCCTTCGCTCTCTGTCCAGCTTTGCTTCCGCTCTTTGGCGAACTCGGCTGGCTAACTCTTCTTCGTTTATGGGTTGCATCTTGATAAAGTTTATTCCAAAATCTGCGGCGGTTTTTTGAATTTCAATTTCTTCAACCGGCGTGATCAGAGAGATAGCAAGGCCGCTCCTGCCGGCTCGTGCCGTGCGACCGCTGCGATGAACATAAACCTCATGATCGCTCGGATGATCATAAACAATCACATGCGTAACATGGCTGACATCTATGCCTCGTGCCGCAACATCAGTGCATATCAAAAGCTTCAAAGCGTTCTGCCTGAACTCACCCAAAACCTTTTCTCGTTCGGACTGAGAAATATCGCCGGAAAGAGATTTTACCGGAAACCCGTAGTCACGCAAAACCTGTTCAAGATAAGCTATGTCTTTTTTCATGTTGCAAAAAATCATGCAACTTTCGGGATTTTCCCATTCCAGAATTTTTATCAGCAAAGAGTCTTTGCCCATGGCTTCTGAGGCGTAGTAACGGTGCTCCAGATTTTTCGCTATAACTTGATCATAAGAGAGCGAAAGAAAATCCGCATTCGGGCGCTGGAATTCTCTGGCAAGGCTTTTTACGGTCTGTGGAATTGTTGCGCTGAACATGGTGCAAGAAATCTGCTTTGGCAAGTGGCGACGAATGCGTTGCATATCGGGGTAAAAACCCATGCCCAGCATTTCATCTGCTTCGTCCATAATCAAATCTCGAATGCTGCCGAAATCTATGTTGCCTCTCTGAGCGTGATCCAGCAAACGACCGGGCGTTGCCACTATTATATGTACACCGGTTCTCAAAGCGCGAATTTGATTTTCAAAACCAACTCCGCCGAAAATTGCGCAAGAGCGAATGCCTAAATTTTTGGAAAGTTTTTCCGCTTCTCCATGAACCTGCAGTGCAAGCTCACGAGTAGGAACTAAAATAAGAACTTGTGGAAAAATATGTTCTTGAACAATCACCTGCAAAAGAGGCAACAAAAACGCTCCCGTTTTTCCCGAACCTGTTTTTGACTGAATCAACATATCCCTGCCTTCAAGCATATATGGGATTGTCTTTCTCTGCACAGGCATCAACTCATTCCAGCCGAGTTCCTTAACAGTTTCCTGCAAATTTAAAGGCAAATTATCAATGGAATAATCCGGCAAAGCGTTTTCAGGCTCTTTTATTTTTGAGGGCGTAGCAAAAGGAGAATCGTTATCCATTACTGCATATCCACCAAAATACTTTCATCTCTTTTTGCGCCAATGGAAATCATGCCTATTTTAACGCCGGCAAGCTCGGAGAGACGCTTTAAATATTTTTGCGCATTCTCCGGCAATTCATCCCACGAACGGCATTTGGCGGTGGAACATTCCCAGCCCGGCATGGTTTCATAAACCGGCTCGCAAAGAGCTACTTGAGCCAAGCTATTTGGAAAATGAGAAACTTCACGGCCTTCCGATTTATAGTCAACGCAAACTTTAATTTCTTTAAATGTATCCAGCACGTCAAGCTTGGTTATGGCTAAATGAGTTAAGCCATTCACCGCCGCCGCCTTGCGAACAACGGGCGCATCAAACCATCCGCAGCGCCTAGGCCTTCCGGTGGTGGCTCCATACTCTCCGCCTATTTCGCGAAGTTTTTCGCCGATTTCATTTTGAAGCTCGGTTGGGAACGGACCATTGCCAACCCTTGTGGTATAGGCTTTCACAACACCTATAACCTGCTCTATGGCTGTTGGCCCGACCCCCGACCCGCAGCTTGCATAGCCGGCTACCGTATTCGAAGAAGTGACAAACGGATAGGTTCCGTGATCCACATCTAAAATAGTTCCCTGCGCACCCTCAAATATAATTTGTTTTTTCGCTTTTAAACTTTCATGCAGATAAGGAGTTATATCACATATATAAGGTCTCAACTGCTCACCCAACGCCAGATATTCTTTTATGACCGGCTCCGAGTCTATAGGCTCGGCATTGAACATTTTTTTGAATTCCTCGTTCCTGAACGAGGCTATATCCTCTATGCGAGGTCTTAAATCCTGCTCGGACAGCAAGTCCCCGACCCTCACCCCGTGCCTGTTCACCTTGTCGCTGTAGCAGGGACCAATTCCTCGCCCTGTGGTTCCAATAGCAGCTTTTCCGGCTTTGGCTTCTTTCAATTTATCGCAAGCTATGTGCCAAGGCAGCACAACATGGGCATTTTCTGCTATTAAAATGCGATTTTCAACGGAAATACCCTTGGAAATAAGATCTTTTATCTCCAAAATCGCCTGTTTTGGGTCAAAAACAACACCGTTACCTATAATGCAAATCTTGTTTGCATGCATAATTCCGCTCGGAATCAGGTGAAAAATGAATTCCTTGTCTTCCACTTTTACTGTGTGGCCTGCGTTGGCACCACCTTGAAATCTCACTATTATATCTGCATATAATGTTAAAAAATCCACGATTTTGGCCTTTCCTTCATCGCCCCACTGCGAACCTACTACTACTCTATTTGGCATATGGCAAAAAAGATACAAAAAAATCTACCGCTTTTCATTTTTTTTTTGTATTTTTAAAAGATATGCAAAAGGATTCTTCTATGCAAAGATGCTTTTTTGGCGGTTTATTAGCCGCATCGGTGCTTGTTATTTCTCTGGCGTCCTGTGGTCTATTCAGAGAGATTTCCGAACAGGCTGATTGGCGAAACAAGGAGCTCACAACCTCCTTCAGGACAAAGGGTATCGATGGATATCGCTTTGATAATGCTCAAGGCGAAGGCGCCGACTTTCAGAATACCACGGGTAAGGCCCCCGTGTTCAGAAAGGCGGAGCTCAGCGAGGCAAAGTTCCAAAACGCCATGTTGGAAGTCCCTGACTTTTCCGGCGCAAACCTTGCCAGAGCCAACTTCTCAAGCGCAGATATGCGAGGCGTCAACTTTTCCGATGCTAACCTTGAAGGCGCAAACCTTTACAGGGCAACGCTTTTGAACAGCGAAGGCACCATAGAAAAGGCTACCAACTTTTCCGGGGCTTCGCTTATGAACGCAAATCTCGCCGCAATGAAGGTGTCTGAGGGCCTCAGTTTCAAAAACACGGACTTAACCGGCGCAAAAATAATGGGCGTGGACTTGACCGCTGCTGATTTCAGCGGCGTTGTTGCGCAAAGAACCGACTTCTCCAACTCGGAGCTTGCAGGGTCAAGCTTTAAGGGAGCTCAAGTTACCGGTGCTAATTTCTCCGGGTGCAACTTAACCAATGCCAACTTTGCGGATGTGGACTTGAACAATGCGAACTTCACCAATGCCGGTTTGCTGGGCGTTAATTTTTCCGGCGCAACATTTGGCAATGCAAATTTCACATCGGCGAATTTTTCACGCACTCCGTTCAGCAACGCTAATTTGAAAAGAACAAAACTTCAAAAAGCCGAATTTACGCAATCCAACATATCAGATATGGATTTCAACGGCATGCTCTTAACCAGCGTTAAATTCGACAAAAGCAATGTGAGCGGTTCTACATTCATAGATGCCAAAATGGTAGGAACAAGTTTCTTTGATGCCGTGGTTGACAAATGCGATTTTATCAACACAGACATGAAAAATGCCGTTTTTGACGGTACCGACATGAAACGTTCTCAGTTTGTAAAAGCCGATCTTACAAAAGCAAACTTTGCGAATTCCACATTGGACAGAGTTATATTTGCCGAATCCAACATGGTAAATGCGAATTTTGAAGGCGCAAAACTTACACAAATCAGCTTTGTAGGCGCAGATATGCAGAATTCAAGGTTCAATGCAGACACAAGGATGGACAGAGTGGATTTCTCCGGCGCAAATTTATCCCGCGCAAAAATGGACAAATTTCAGGCAATCGGCGTTGTTTATGACAGAAACACAAATTTTCCGGCTGGCTTTGACCCCGCTAAAAACGGCTTTATAAATAGAGATGGAGGAGGAGGGGGAGGAAGCAAAAAGAAAAGAGCTGCCGTTAGCGATGATGATGAGTTTGATGCGCCGCCGCCACCACCTCAAACAAAGAAAAGACGAGCCGTAGAAGAAGATGAAGCTCCTGCCAGCAAAAAGCGTGTGAGATCAACGAAAAGAAACTAGTGATCTTTTTTCGTGTAATCCTTTTACTGTCGGTAATTTCTGCAGCAACGGAAATTACCGCTTTTAAATTGCGGATTATCGGCTCCAAAATTTACAGCGAAGAGTTTTTAAAAGAACAACTGGATTTGCCGGCAGAAATAGATGCTATCTCACCGGAAAGACGTGCTTTTATAATTAAACTATCTAAATCAAATTTGGAATATTTTTACCAGAACAACGGTTATTTCAGCGAACACATTTCCCTTACGGTAAGCGAGGAAAATCTTGATACGGCAAAAATAGAGGTATATACATTTAATATTTACGAAGGAGAAAAATACCGATTCGGCACTGCGACCATTGTACTTGAAGAAGACGCAAAGTCTTTTGTGGATGTTGAGAAACTCTCTATTATGAAAGGCGGAATTTACGATCCCGATATTATAAGCAATGACAGAAAGACTATTGAAGACGCCTATCTTAAACTTGGCTACCTGCACATAACCGTTGAACACCTGGAACATATAGACACCTTGGGAAAAAAGGTGAATATCTATTTTATGACGGATCCAAAGCATCAGGTTCGCATGGGATATTTCAATAGCCAAGCTTTTCGCGCCGGTTTATTACCAGGGCAAACCGAACCGGAAACAGGACTTTCGGATACCGCATGGCTAAACAAACTGTGGGAAATTAAAAGAGATTCCATTGTCGATCAGAAGTATTTCTCTTCGTTCAGAACAAAATTGCTCACAACTCAATTGTTTTCTCAAGTTAAACTTGAAGACTCCTTACAGGAGAACAGCCTTTCCGACATCTCTCTGACGGTTTATGAAAGAGTGCCCGGCGAAGCGTATTATGGCTTTTTCTTTGAGCAGATTTACGGTTTTGGAATTTCATATTCGGCTTTGCACAGAAATTTTTTCGGTTCCTTTCACGAGGCTGGAATTGGAGCTATGCTTGCGCAAAATCGCCAGGAAATATCATTGAACTATGCGCATCCATTGTTTTTTGGAACCAGCGTTTCCTGGATACCGACTGCCATAAGGCTTGAAGAAAAAATCTTTTTCAATCACGAAAAGCTACCTGCTCCAACAAAACCGGATAGCCTGGTTGAACGATGGGAAATAGTGAGCAGAGCGAATTTGTCATTTGGCCTTTCCGCTCGCAATCATATTCGCAACAGGCATACTTTCGATTTTAGATTTTTGCGCTTGCGAGGCGGGGAAGAAGAAGCAGAGGATTATTTCAAGCTAAAATACGAATGGGGGCTCACCTTCGATTTTACCGATAACAGTTATGATCCTGTTAAAGGTTGGAAATTAACACCCAATGTAGGTGCCGGCGGTGAATTGCAGCACGAATCATTGGGAAAGGTGAAAGATTCAAAATCTTCGGATTTTTGGAAGATAGGTTTGGAGCACGGATTCTTTTATACGGAAACATCTCTTTTCGGATATTATCCCATATTCAGAAAATATTTGCTAAGCGCATTTGCCTTTAGCTACGGAAATATTTTTAACAAAGCTCCGGAAGATGATGCTCAGATGTTTTATCAAGGCGGCGGCAGAACTTTGCGCGGCTACAAGTTCAGAACGGTGTTTCCGTACAAAATGGAAAATGACACAACAAAAGTCAGCGGTCGTTCTCCGGAATATTTTAGAATAAACGAAGAACTCAGAGTTATTACGCCCTGGAAACCGCTGCGAAACTGGCAATTGGTGCAGTTCATAGATTGGGTTAACATAGGCGATTCGGACGAATCTTTTAGCATTGCGCAGGAAATGTCTCTTGGCATGGGATTGCGCTATAAATGGCAGTTTTTAACATTCCGGCTTGACTATGTTCTAAAAACGCAGTTTCATGATTTCAAGCCGGATAAATTCTCATGGTCGCATATAGTCTTTGATTTATCACAGGCGATTTGAATATCTTCTCCAGTCCACAATGCCGGATACTATCGGGAATATAGTCAAGTGCGCAAGTGCTATGCTTAATATGCCTATAACAGTTACAATGCCCAAGCTCCTCAAACCGGGATGCGAAGAAAAACATACGCTCGCAAATGCTACTATCGGAATCATATAAGATATCAGCACCGTTATGCCGCTGTTTGCGTAAACGAATCTCAGCGAACCGGTCCCCTCTTCCCAGTATCTTTGCCACAAAAACAGAGAGCCGTCTATGGAAATGCCTATTAAAAAAGGCAACGCTAAAATGCTGTAAACAGTCAACGGAATGCCGAGTATGCGCAAAATCCCGAAAAACCATAAAAAGCCGAATGCAGGCGAAAGCAAAATTAAAAATATGCGATTCCTGCTGGTTTGAAAGATTAAAAGCCAAAGCAAAATAGCCATGCCTCCGAACACCGTGCAATTGCGCAACTGCGGCAAACTCAAATCGAACAATGCGGCACGGATTATAGGCTCCCCTGTGCTTTTAAGAGGCTCACCAAAAAGAGAGATTTCTTTAACACTCTTTGCAAATCTGCGGCACTCAAGCCCATCGTCAATATCAAATGCAGGGAAAATAAAACCGAATTCTCCAATGCTTCCATCCTTGCCCAAAAATTTCAACTGATAACTCTCGGGCAAATCCGTTATCCTAACAGGATTCAAATTTTGGCTTCCCATTATTTTATTCACATTTGCCAAATCACTGCCGCGAAGTTTCCCCAAAATATCCGGGGTTAAAGAGGCATGAATTTCCCTCAAAATTACCAGCTTTTTATCCTGCTCTCTTGGCAAAAGGCTTGCAAGAGTTACCCAGTTTATTTGCGGATAATTATCCACAGCCGTTTCTGCATATTTTGCGCTTGAAAAAAATGCTATAACAGGTTCTGCGCTGTACTCGCCTATCTCTTTCAGAATTTTATACACCGGCTCGGAAGGCTTTGGAAACTCCGTTTTGGAAAAACGATATTCCATTTCCGGCGAAACCCCGTAAACTACAATCGCCGCAGTAGCCAGAAAAATCATAAATAGATATCTTTTGTTTATGAGCAATGGCTTGGGAGAAAATTCCGAAAACTTGTAAGTTATTTTTACAAAGAGATGAAATTTATGTTTTTTTTGCAAAACAATAAGCAGCGCAGGAAGTACAACACTTATAGTTATCCAGTTAAACAAAATTCCAAGACCACCCGCTATTCCAAGCTCTCTTAGCCCCTGCAACGGAGTGGTGAGCAGACAAAAAAACATTGAAGAACTTATAAATGCGCTAACGGCAAACGGTTGCCCAATGCCGAGCAAAGTACTTTCCAGCGCAAGCTTTACGCTCAAGCCTTTTTGCATTTCCTCAGTGTATCTCGCAAGCAGATGCACCGCATTTCGCCCTCCCATAGCCGGTATTATCAACCCCAGCATTATAGTGAGTATGTTTATTCTGCCGAACAGCA
This sequence comes from Candidatus Fibrimonadales bacterium, assembly GCA_009787645.1. Taxonomy (GTDB): domain Bacteria; phylum Fibrobacterota; class Fibrobacteria; order Fibrobacterales; family Fibrobacteraceae; genus Fibrimonas. The sequence continues at coordinate 10,566 of WQSZ01000013.1, forward strand.
ACGCTGTTGCCGCAAAAGTCCACAGAACCGCCATGCCCAAACAGAGCGCAGTGACAAGAGATATAGCCGGTATTCTGAAACAGGAAGCTACGAATATCACAAACAGTATTACCGAAGAAACCATTGCCAAAGTTCTCACCTCGGTTAATACAGTTCTGCTGTTCGCCACAAAATCATAAATTGCGCCGCCGTAAAGCACTTCCATGTTTTCCTGTTTTTTCAAAGAATCCGCTTTTGCTCTTACCAGATTATGCAACTCTCTCATGTCCGGCAGGCTGGAATTGTCTTTAGCAGGGTAAATTTCAAGTGCCTGTATTGTTCCGTCTGCGTTGCCTTTAAAACTTTTAAGTTTTGGCTGATATTTCTGTTCAATGTCTTCCAGAGAAAAAATACCATCCGAATCGGAGATATCCTTTACCAGCTCCACTATAAACGGATTCAGTTTTTCCTTTTGTTTTTCCGCAAGTTTTTTAATTCTGTTGTTGATGGTTTCCAAATCCGAAAGGTTTATATACAACAGTTTATGCTCATTGTAAAAATCAGATTCCGTGCGGTATTCAACTAAATTGACAAGCGAGCTTTGCTTAAGAGTTTTTGAGAGCCTTGCCATGAAGTCAGCATTAGCGGCACTATCGGGTGATTTTGAAAGAACAATCAAGGACTGCCAGCCACCGAATTTTTTATGTACGCTGTCCTGTGCTATTATCGCAAGATGATCTGCCGGAAGCAGGTTTGCAAGCCTCAGCTCCCAGCGCAAATTTGAAACAGGATATATGCTTAACGCAGACAGCACCAAAGCGAAGATTATTATCATTCCGGGCGCATTCTGCAAAAACAGCAAAAATCTAGTTAACAATGAAAACATTTGTAAATTCTTAATCTAGTAAATGAAAAAGGTCGCTACATTGCTTTTTCTTTTGGCTTTTTGCGCAAGTGCGCAAGAGGTTAAGGATTCATCAATCGTTAATATAGAGCAGAAAAGCCTTGCGTTAACCATTGTGTCTTGGCCTTTTGTTTATATTATCCAACCGACTGTTGAATTTTTGATATACCCGGTTATACCGCCGCTTATCTACATATCAAGGGAAAATTTGATCGAAAAAGGCTATAACCTCATCACTTTCGGAGAAAACAAGCAAATAATGTTTTACCCGACAATAAATGCCAAAATAGGCAGCCAGGCAAACATAGGCTTTGCATACTGGCATTCTAATCTCTTACTCGACAAAGACAATATCTTTGTTTCTCCACATCTATATGTTAACTCGGATTGGGATGTTACATTACGCTACAAAAAAAAAGAAGTTTTAGGCAAGTCTATTTATTGGGGATTGAATGCAAGCTACAGAGAAGATGGAGACAATTCATTTAGAAACACAAAAGAAGGAAAAATCTATTCTTATGCGGACAGCTCCGTGTTTTCAAATTCTTTTATCGGATTTAATCTGATAAAAAACTGGGATTTGGAATTTGGCACTGCCTTTAATTTTCACAGATTTGACCTGCCGAACCTCAACGATTCCGTTTTTACAGGAGATGATGTTTCCGTCAGAGGCTTTTATCAAAACTACCAAGCTTTTCCGTTAACGCTTTCATTGCAGCACAACAGCCTGGATGCACCTTATGCCGCAACCAAAGGACGCATATTTTCCTTAGGCTACACTTATATACCGGTAAGCCGCTACAACGGAACAATAGATCATAATTACCATGTTATTGAAAGCCGATTGGTGAATTATACATTGCTGGGCAACAGAAGCTATACCATGACTGTAGCGGAGAGCAATACCAACAGAGAGAAACTCAGAAATATCACATTTACGGAAGCTATTGAAATATTAAACCCTATAAATATAAAAGAGGAAGTTTTAGACAGACGTGTATTTATAACTCAGCTTAGAATGCGTTATATGCTGGAAGAAAATGACGGCAAGGCTCCGTTCACAGCCATGAGTAGGCTCGGCGGAAATTTTCCTCTTAGAGCTTATGCCGACGGATATTTTACCGCACCTTTAGTCGCAGGCATTTCCACCGAATATCGCTGGCCTATTGACCGTTTTGCAGACGCGGTTATTTTTAACGAGTACGGCATATACGGAGATGGTTTCAGCGATTTATCCACATCTAACATAAGAAATTCTTATGGTTTTGGATTTAGAATTCGCACACCAAAGCTATTCATCACACGTGTTACCTTAGCCTTCCACGGCTTACAGGGAGTAGCTTTCATTTTAACTACCAAGCCCGAGTTCAATTAAGGTTTTTCTATATTACCAATCAATGTTTCGTATTTTATTTGCATTGCTGCTTTGCTTTTCTTCGCTGTTTGCAGCGAACAACGTTAAAAGCGAGCCTATATTGTTGGAGTCCATAGTTGCCGTTGTGGACGGCAAGGTTATTTTGCGCTCCGATCTGATGACACAGCTTTATCAGTACCAAGCCACTCCGGGGTTTTTAAAGTTGTCTGAGCTTGAGCAAATGACTAGGGTACTGGATAAAATTATAGAAGAGAAGGTTTTGCTCTCAAGGGTTTCAAGAGATTCCATAACGGTGGACGATGTTGAGCTTTCTCAAAGAGTTGATTCGCATGTTAGGGGCTTAGCCGCCAGGCAAGGCGCTACAGTAGCTGCACTGGAAAGAGCCATCAAAGAGCAACTGGGAATCAACATGTCGCAGTACAGAGAAAAGTTGATGGAGAGATTCAAAGACGAGATGCTGCTCTCTCGCATTCGGCAAAAACACGTTGGTTTAATTAACCCGACAAGAAAAGAAGTTGAAGAATTTTACGCAGTTTACAAAGACAGCATACCCCCACAATATGATTGCATTTTATTCAGCACCATAAGCACATCCATAGAGCCGAGCAAACAAATATCGGACTCGGTTAAGAAGGTTGCTCTTGCGATTATAGATTCTTTAGATAGAGGCGTGCACTGGGCAGTGCTTGCAAAAAATAATTCGCAGGATATTTCAAGCGACACATCCGCATATTTGCGCAGAGGCACCGAAGAAGCCGATTACGAAAAAGCTGCAATAAAGCTAAGAATCGGCGAATGGACAGACCAACCTGTTCTCACAAAGGAAGGCTGGAACATAATAAGGCTGCTCGGAAAAAAAGAAGACGGAATAAAAACCGCACGTATTCTCCTCAAAGTGAATCCTTCTCAAGCGGATTCACTTAACGCTTTGCGCAAACTTGATTCCTTGAAAACCGAAATTGAAAGCGGAAAAATAAGTTTTTCAAAAGCAGCAGAGCAGTTCAGCAAAGACCGCGAAACTTCTTACAGAGGTGGTAGTTTTGGCTGGCAAGAGAGAAAGCATATTGAGCCCAGCCATAGCAGAATTATATCTTCACTGATACTCGGCGAAATTTCACAGCCGGAAATCATTGATGGTTCCTACAGAATTTTCCGTCTTGACAACGAAGCTCAGGCAAGGGAATACAATTTGGAAGAGGACTACCCTATTCTGGAAAACATAACATCTTCATATATGTCAAACAAAAAACTGCAATCCCTGATAGACCAGTGGCGGCATGAGGTTTATATTGAAATTAGGCTGTAGGTTTCTTTACCACGCCAAACACCAGGAATTTACGTAGCAGAAAATTCCCGATAAAACCTAAAACCGATGCGATGAATTTTGCCCCGCTCCAGTGCACCGCAAAAAACGGAACCATCGTTATCAGTAAATGCGTTGTACCAAAATCAATAGCACCCATTATCAAAACTGAAAATACATACCAGAATATTTCTCCGGGCGTGTTCCAACGTGCCTTATGCCGAAAAAGTATTGATATGCATAAAAGATAATTGCAAAGCGCAGCCACCGCAAACGACACCACAATTGCCGGCTTCAACTCCATGCCGGACTGCGTAGCACCTACAAAGAAAATAAAATTCACGCCAAGCGAAATTGCGCCTATAAACAGATAAATTATCAACTGCATGGGAAGCGGCGCAATATGAGCTCCGTAATGAAAAAGACAGTACAAAGCACGAACTCCATCCTTCCAGCCGATTTTCTTGCCTTCCTCATAAGTCCTGGGATTATACGATATCGCACACTCATACACTCTGCAGCCCATCTCCGCAATTCTTGCCGTTATCTCCGGTTCAAAACCAAAACGCTCTTCCTTTAACTTGGGGGCTATTTTCTGAATCACATCACGGCGGAATAATTTATAGCAGGTTTCCATATCGGTTATGTCTAAATTTGTGAATAGATTTGCCACAAAAGTCAAAGATTTGTTCATCCATGTATGCCAAAAATAAAGCACACGGCGAGTATCAGGGAGCAAATAGCGAGAACCGTAAACAACATCAGCCTTGTTTTCCAAAAGCGGCTTTAACAACTCCAAATATTCCAGCGGATTGTATTCATCATCAGCATCTTGAATTCCCACAAAATCACCAGTTGCAGCGATAAGCCCCGTTCTTAGAGCAGCGCCTTTACCGCGATTTCTCTCATGCGTGAAAATTTTTATTTCGGGATATTTTGCGGAAATGCCGGATAATTTTTCTGCGGATTTATCTGTTGAACAATCATTTACAATAACAATTTCCAAATTGAAGTTTTGGTTTTTAGTTATTCCACGTACTTTCTCAACACAATTTTCTATTGTGTTCTCCTCGTTATAGCACGGAATTATAAGAGAAAGAGTGAACGACATCGGTTATAAATATAGAAAAGTCAAAAGCTTGCAATTCGCAAAAACCTGCATTCCTTTCGCACAGCATCGCGGGCCCTTGCCGCTTGTTCCAAAGACGCAAACAGAGAAAAAACACTCGCTCCGCTACCGGAGAGCAAAGACTTACCGCCGCAAGCATTTAATTTCTGTTTAAGCGAAACTATAAGAGGATATTTTTCAAGCACGGATTCTTCAAAATGATTATATAAATCATAAGAGCCATCTAACGGATCGGTTAAAACGCTGTTCTTAAAATTCTGCCAACGTTCTTCACCCGCAGGGACAATGCTTCCGTACGCATCTGCCGTAGGAACAGCACACTCGGGAGTTGCCACAACTATTGCGCAGCATTCTTTATTTATCGGATTCTTATGAGTTAAAACATCGCCTATGCCTTCTGCCAAAGCCGCTCCGCCTTGAACCAGAAATGCTACATCTGCGCCCAAAGTCGCACCAACATTTTCCAATTCTTCCACACCGGCGTTCAATTTCCACAATCTATTCAACAACCTTAATGCGGCAGCAGCATCCGAGCTTCCGCCTCCCAAGCCTGCACCCAAAGGCAAATTCTTTTCCAGATAAAAATTGACCCCACCGGAAACTCCGTATATTTCTTTCAGTTTTACGGCAGCCTTATAAATCAGATCTTTTTCGGGTGGATAGTCCTGTGGCTTATTGTAAGAAATTGAGATTTCACCACGTTTGTTAGATTCGCAAAAAAGAACATCGCTGCAAGAAATAGTGTGGAACATTGTGCCGATATTGTGATAACCATCTTCTCTTTTTTTTATCACAGACAAAAAGAGATTCACTTTTGCAGGAGCCGGTTCGCTTAACATTTATTTTACTCTTTTTATCCTCAAAGCTCTCATTTGCCCTTCTTCTGTCGGTGATAATTTGCTTTTAGAGTAAGACAACATTCTGCGCCTCTCTTCCCTTTTTTCGTAAATTTTATCAAATCTGAGTTTTGCCACGAACAATATCACACAAAAGGCTATTACAACCGCTAACAATATATGATATAAATCTTCTCCCATCAATTCTCCGTTAAGCTCTTGCCGCTCTTGCTTATTTGGTCATTCACTATTTGCTCGCGATTTATTATGCCAAAACCAAAACCAACAACAAAATACAACAAAATCAAAAACATCAGATATTCTGGAATTTGCATTGCAAAACCAGCCACATAAGCAATCACTATATTTACCACTTGAAATACATTTATGAATTTGCTTTTGCGTTTTTTGAGCTTCGGAAGAAACAGAGGGCTAACCATAAGAATTCCGGTAACAATCATGATAACAAGAGGGAAGTAAAGCAGGTCAGGGTGGTTATTAAAAAAATTGTATTTGCAGAGCAATATCATAAGTATCGCATTGACAACGCCGGCAAATGTTGATGGCATTCCGGAGAAGTAGTCCGGATAAGAATCGCTGTCCATAGCATTGTATTTTGCAAGCCTCATGGCTGCGCATAGCACATAGACTGCGGCTCCTGCGAATATGGCAATCTGGTTAGCTTCGTACCAGCTCGCAGCCATATTTTTATAAGCGAACAGAATCATAAAGGCCGGCGCAATGCCAAAAGCGATTAAATCTGCAAGGCTATCGAACTGCGCTCCGAATTCTGAGCTTGCGTTAAAGGCTCTTGCGGCAAATCCATCTAATTTATCCAGCAGCGTGCAAAAAATTATGAATTGTGCTCCATAAAAAATAGCATTCTCAGCGGAAAATAATCCTGCCGACCAGCATATAGAAGCTACACCGAGCAAAAAACTTATGCTGGTAAAAGCATTTGGCACTATAAATTTTGCTTTGTCCATAGAAGGAATTTAGAAAATCTGATTGTAACGTTTTAAATAAGTATTAGCCAAAAGCAGCGGAAAAGCTACGAGCAGGCCGGCTTGTGTTGTTAGCAGGGCTTCGGATATGCCGTCTGCGAGCAGTACCGGGTTGCCAAAGCCAAAGTTTTTTATGGTTTCAAAAGTGTGAACCATGCCCATGACTGTACCTAAGAGGCCGAGCAACGGGGCTATAGTCGCCAGAGTTGCTATGTTTTTGTGATGCTCTTTTTTCCCGGTCAAAACCAAAACCCAAGCCAGCCAGCCAACCGCAAAAATAATGGGCATAACCACCCCACCTTTGCGGAGCAAGTCAAAAACCTGTTCATAAATGTGTATTAGGTTCACAGAGGTAATTTACTAATTTATAATTATGAAAACATCTCTTCTCATTCTTTTCGTGCTTTGCACTCTGGCTTTTGCTCAAAAGCATAAAACTTTTGACACAGATGATCAGTCCTGGTTTTTACAGGATCTGGGAAACTACACTTGGGACAATGCGATGACTGCTTGCCCAAGCGGGTGGCGGTTGCCTGCCAACGATGACTGGAAAAAACTAAACGACTTTTTGGCAACAGACACAAAAATCCAAGCCGAGTTTAGAAAAAACGCAAAAATCAAGGATAGAGATGTCAAAGCCAGCAGCGGCTATTGGTGGAGTGCCACAGAAGCCGAGGACTCTAAGTTAGCCAGTTTTCAATTTCTTTACAATAGCTACAGCGATTTCTACGAGGGTGAAGCTCCCAAAAGCGACAAGCTTGCAGTCCGGTGTGTGAAGTGAAATAATGACCTTGCTCACCGATCAATCTTTTGAAGCCTTTTTAAGCGCAGTCTTTGAAGCATTCAGGCTAAAGCTTCCTGTGAGCAGAATAGTTGCGGAAAATATTTACATTCCGCAAATGTTTGAAGACACACACAACATCGCTACAAACTACGAAAACGCAGAGCGTGTATATAAAGGCATACAAAAAAACGCAGGCAACAACATCGCCTTTATGGTGCAAGCCGCATATCTCTCCGAACTTCCGGCGATGGAAGTCTCGCTGTGGGAATATGTAAAGGGAGTTTTCTCAAATCCGGAAAATGCACAAAATACGCTTGATCCTCACACTCACACAGTTTTTCAAACCGCAAACAAAGTAAAAGCGGAGTCGCACAACATAAAAGGCTTTGTTCGCTTTCAAAAAGCGGAAAACGATTTAATGATAGCGATAATTGAACCAACCTATAACGTTGTAAATCTATTAGCAGATCACTTTGTAAACAGATTTCCTAATATGCAATGGATGATTATAGACGCAAAAAGAGGAACAGGCATTCACTACGATAACAAAGATGTTTACGAAATCAACGCCACCGCTGAGGAAATTCCACAAATAAACGATGAATTTACCGCTTTGTGGAAAAGTTATTACAAGTCTGCAACAATAAAGGAGAGGAAGAACCCTAAATTGCAGAGACGTTGTTTACCGGTGAAGTATTGGAAACGGCTAACGGAAATTATTTAGCCGCTCCCTCAATCTTGCTCTGTGCACCGGCATCTATTTTGCTCGGGTTATCTAAAACCACGAGCTCTATGTGCTTAGTTGGAATGAACATGAATTTACCATACTTCATTATGTAGATAAATTTCTGCTCGGATTTCAACTTTTCACATAAACGGAAATATTCCTCTTTGGCTTTTGTAACATCTGCCCTAAAATAAAACTTGACCTTCTCACCAGAAATTAAATTTATGGTGATAGTATAATTATCAAGGCCATTATCTTCAAAAGCTGATGGCATATCCTAACCTATTGTGAGCAGAACCTGGCTTTCGGAAACGGCATCGCCTTCCTTAACGCTTATGGCCTGAATGGTGCCGGCACAAGGAGCGACTATTGGAGTTTCCATTTTCATGGCTTCCAAAATCACAACCACGTCGTTTGCGGCAACAGTAGCGCCAACAGCCACCTTTATTTTCATAACCTGGCCTGGCATGGGGCTGAGAACCGGAGTGCCGGAACCGCTGGGAGCTGCCGGAGCTGGTGCGGGAGCAGCAGCAACGCGTGGAGGGGGTGCGGCAACTGGTGCAGATGCCACGGGAGCAGCAACCGGAGCCGGTGCTGCGCTTTCACCAAGAACTTCAACGCCAACATCGTAAGTTCTGCCTTCTAGAGTGATGCGAATTGTTTTCATAACGATTCCTTTTGGTTAAACCTTGTTTGTGTGGAGCCCAACTCTGCCTTGAACAGCCCAAGTCCAGTCCATCGTGTTAAGTGGTTTGAATTTTACAACATTAACCGGCCCGCCACAGGCATGAGTTATTGCTGCGGTGATTATAGCAACAAACTTTTCATCGCTTAAACCGGGATGTATTGTTTGCGCTACAGGTGCCCCTGACTGGCCCCCGCGATGTTGAGCCGCAGTTGCCGGCACACCGCCCTTCTTGAGAAGGTTTTCAATGCTTCCGAGGAAAAGCATTATCCTGAAAGAAACTGCCACAATGCAGACTATCAGCACAAAAACTAGGCCCTCGGGCGAAAATAACAAGAAATTTGTCATAGTGGTATCAATCCATGTTTTTTGGGTGGGCGTGTAGAGCGTTTGGTCAACGAGAAGCGCAAAGCCAAAGCTATGTGGTATCTTGTTTCAGACGGCTCTATCACATCGGTTATCATATTCGTTTCTGCCGCTTGCCACGGGCTTGCGAATTTATCACGGTACTTTTCAATGAGTTCCTTTTTTTTCGCTTTTGCAGCGGCATCGCCGCCTTCCGCTTTTGCAGCATCTATTTCTCTTTTATATACAACGGGTATTGCGCCTTCTGCACCCATAACCGCAATTTCTGCGCAGGGCCAGGCATAAACAAAATCTGCGCCCATGTCTTTTGAGCACATCGCAAGGTATGCGCCGCCATAAGCTTTGCGCATTATAAGAGTGATTTTTGGAACAGTTGCCGCAGCATAAGCAAAGAGCATTTTTGCGCCGTGCCTTATTATGCCGCCTCTTTCTTGAGCGAGCCCGGGCATAAAGCCGGGAACATCTACCAAGTTCACAACCGGAATGTTGAACGCATTGCAAAAACGGATAAATCTTGCGCCCTTATCGGAGCTGTCTATATCCAAACAACCTGTTTTAACAGCGGGCTGGTTCGCAATTATTCCGGCAACCATGCCTTCTATGCGAGCGAAGCCCACTATCATATTCTTTGCAAAATCTTTCTGAACTTCCAGCCATTGGCCTTTGTCCGTGATAGCATCTATAACCTTGTGCACGTCAAAAGCTGCTTTGTTGCTTTCGGGAATAAGGTCGTTAAGGCTTTCATCTCTTGCATCTGCTATTGTTTCCGGCAATGCATGCGGCGGATTCAGCATATTGTTGAGCGGCAAAAAGCTGAGCAACTTTTTTGTGATTGCAATAGCTTCCTTATCGTCTTCCGCAACAAAGTGAATGTTTCCGCTTATGCTTGCGTGCGCATCTGCCGT
>WQSZ01000014.1 GCA_009787645.1 Candidatus Fibrimonadales bacterium
GAGCCTTCCCAGTTCGGGAACTTGCCGCGCTCAGCAGCTAATCTTTCGGAGGCGGTATGCGATTCCTCGCTAATTCTCTGCATAATTCGCTCGCCAACAGAAATGCCTTGAGTGCTGTCGTAAGGAATTCCCTGCTTGTAAAGAGCATCTGCAAAACCCATCACGCCAAGGCCAATTTTACGATTACCCTTGCACATTTCGCCGATTTCTTTTATGGGATACTTATTCACATCTATTATATTGTCCAAAAAACGTGTTGCCAAATGAATTGTTTCAATAAGAGATTCGTGCAAAATTTCAACCTTGCCTTCATCGGTTTTATATACAAATGCTGCGAGATTTATTGAACCCAGATTGCAAGCTTCATAAGGGAGCAAAGGTTGTTCGCCGCATGGGTTTGTAGCTTCAATTTCGCCTATATTCGGCGTTGGATTCGCTTTGTTTATGGCATCTATGAAAATAAGTCCGGGTTCGCCCGTTTTGTGAGCGCAATCCACTATAACTCTGAAAATCTGGCGTTTTGTCCAAACTATCGGGCGGTCTTTTTCCGGCAAGCATAGTAATCTTCTAAGTTAATGAGCTTTGCAATATCGTATTTGCCCGGAATCAACTGCTTTGGAACCACATAGCCTTTTTTGGTACGAGGATTATAAACATCATGTGCGCTATCCGGGGTTTCTTTGTAAACCTGCATCCAGGCGTCCGGTATTTTTACGGATATGTTAAAGTTTGTGAAGGCTTTAAGGTCTTGTTTGGCAAAAATGAATGTGATTATATCGGGATGAGTGATGCTCATCATTCCCATATTTGCGCCACGCCTAAAAGCACCTTGCTGAATTGCGTTTGTTGCTTCGGAAAGAACTTTCCAAAAACTGATTGGGCCGCTGGTTGTTCCACCGCTTGATTTTATGTAATCACCGGTCGGTCGCAGCCTGTCAAAGGAAAAACCTGTTCCGCCGCCTGCTTTTTGAATAATTGCCGTATTTTTTACAGTTCCGAAGATCCCGTCTATGGAATCTTCTATAGGCAAAACAAAACATGCGGATAACATTCCATCTGCGTTACGGCCTGCGTTCATTAAAGTGGGGCTGTTCGGCAAAAAACGGCCGCTGACCATTAAATCGTAAAATTTTTCGGTATATTTTTCTACGATTCCTTCTTCCTTGCTATAAAGGGTTTCTACGGAAGCAACTGCTTTTGCCACTCGTAAGAACAAATCTTCCGGTTTTTCGGTACATTCACCTTTTTCATTTTTATGCAAATAACGACTTTCCAAGACTTTAACTGCATTTTGGGTTAAGCTCAAAGGCAACATTTTTCTTTCTCCTACACTAAATATTGGGTCTGATAGAGGTTTAGATACTAAATATAGTTTTTTTTTTGCAAAATGTCAAGAAAAAAATTTTTTATGACAGAAAAATGACACTTCCGTAAAAATTTCGTTTTTTATTAACCCATTTCAAAAAAATAATGTATATTAAGGCTATAATAATATTTCATGCAGGAGTGTGCCCATGATTCGCCAATTATCCCTTTTTTTGATTCTAGCCCTTGCAATAGTGGCTTTTGCTCAGCGCCCAAGTCGCATAGTTGTATATAAGTTCTTTGATGAACAATACAGGCAAGGAGGTTTTGATTATTCTTACGGTGGAAAAGGCTCGGGTGTAGCTTTAGACAAGACTCAAGGTTATAAATCTGCCGCTTCACTCAAAATCACTCTGGATCCAACCGATTATTCCGGTGCTTCCGTATGTCTTTACAATGAAGTTTTCGATTTGAGCAAATATTTGCTCGATGGTGCTGTTGAGTTCTATATTAAGGGAGCTAATGGCGGGGAACAGGTAATTTTTGGCTTGCTGGACGATGAAGTTAGCGATGGCAAAAAAACTCAAGTGAAATTGCCGTTAAATAAATATGTGCAAGTGACAAAGGATTGGCAGCTTGTGAAAATTCCCCTTGCGGATTTTCCCGAGAGAGGCTTATACTGGGACCAAACCAAGAAAACCGAGCTTCCTGAGCGCATAGATTGGAGCAGAATAGCGGAATTCCGCATTTCAATAGACAAAGGAACAAATCCGCAGGGCTTTCAGGTGTGGGTCGATAATATTGAAATTGTGAAAGGTACCGTGCCTGTAGCTAAAGCAAAACCGAAAGTTGTTTACTGGGACGAAACAAATGAGACTATAGACGGGCCAAAAGATGCTGCCAAGCTTGACAATAAGGCTAAAGCTCTCCCGAACGGAGTATTTTACAGCGACAATATTAAGGGTTATGGCTATGTTTACGGCGGCTTAACCGCATTCAAAGAGCAGCCTTCAAAAACTGCGGGTAACTCAAATGTGATAGCTCTTTACATGGATGACAATGAATGGTCTGGTGTGACTCTTTCTCTTGGCGAGGGCAAGTTCATAGATCTTTCCAAAGTCAGAAATACCGGTGGTATTTATTTCTGGGTTAAAGGCAAGCAAGGTGGCGAAAAAGTTTCCTTTGGCATTTTGGATAATCAGGGCAACGACATAAAGAGCCAAACAAAGCTTATACTTCAGGATTGGGTTCAAGACCAAACAATAACCAAAGACTGGAAACTGGTGAAAATTCCTCTGAAAAGATTCTTGGATGCAGGTCTTGCATGGGATGCAAGCAGGCAGGCCGAAGTGAGAAAAGATGTGAAGTGGGATAAAATTCAGGAAATTCGTTTCTCCGTGGGCAAGTTTGATAACAGAAGAGACGGAAGACCAAATGATCCTGTCACTATATATGTTGACCAAATAACATTTACCGAAAACATAGACTGGGTTGATCCGAATTTGAAATGGGAGAAGTTCGATAGCAAAGCTCCAGATTTGGTTATCAGCGATTTTGAAAAGAGTGCCGATTACGATAATTCGTGCATTCAAGGCAAAGTTAAAAACTCCAATATAGTCGGTTTTGAACCATCTTGCGGTCCGAAATCCAGAGTTACTTTCAATGTGGGAAAAGGCAATTTGGATGGCAAGTCATTGAATGTGACCGACTTCTTAGTGGGTGACTGGGTGGACGTTGTTTTTGACTTTGAAAAACGCAAAGCACCAAAGGAACAGAGCGACTGGACAAAGCACTGGGGCATAATGTTTGATATTTATACGGACAAAGCCTGGCAGAGCATAACCGTTCAGATAGGCGATAGAGACAGGGAAATTTTTGTGAGCAATACCGGTGGGCCAAAAGGCAGAAGCACGGTTATTGTTCCGTTCAGTTCCTTTATTAAATTCCCGTATTATCAACCGCCGGAAGCAAAGCAAAACGGAGCTTTTGATTTAGACGGTGTAAAGGTTTTGGATTTCAAGCCGACCGGCGAAGGCACATCCGGTTCTTTCCAGATAGACAATGTAAAGCTGACCAACCTGCGTGAAGCTCCACGCCCGAAAGTTCCGGCAGAAATGGCCTTGACAATTACGGGTGATTTCAACAAGGTTATAAATCCGTCTGTAGCTCCCGATTTATATGGCATTAATGCTGCTTTGTGGGATGGTGATTTGCTGAGACCCGAGACCATAAGCCAGGTTAAGCGCGTCAATCACGGTGTAGTTCGCTATCCGGGCGGCCTTCGTGCGGATGAAGATGATTGGGAACAGGTTTTGGCCGCTAAAGACTGGATGGTGGACACAGATGAATTCCTAGAATGGTGCAAGCAAACCGGCGTAAGGGCTATGTTCACAGCAAACTTTGGCTCCGGAACTCCAGAAAAGGCCGCAAAGTGGGTTGATTACACCAACAACAAGAAAAAAGCCGGTGTTATTCATTGGGAAATAGGAAACGAAATTTATGGTGATTGGCATATCCATTACGACAAATACGGCAAAGATAAAGGCCATATTTATGGAAAGCGTGCCAGAGATTTTATCATAGCCATGAAGAAGGCAGACCCGAAAATCAAGGTTGGTGTTTTGGGCGTGTTAGACGGTGAATGGAACGAAAATGTGCTGAAGCAGGTTGGTGATATAGCAGACGCTATTATTATCCATCATTATCCTCAGCACTTTGGCCAGGAAAACGACTTTGCCCTGCTATCATCGCCTCAGATACTTGAAGGCATTTATCAACGTGTCAGGGAAACAGTTAAAAAATATGCGAAGAAAGATTTGGAAATTTGGCTAACCGAATGGAACAGCGTGGACTTTAACCCAGGCCCGCAATCCATATCTCTGATAAACGGTTTATTTGTTGCGGATTATCTCGGCATGCTCGCAAAAGTGAAGGCAGAAAGTGCTCAATACTGGGATATTCACAACGACGTAACTCCTGAAGGCGGCGATTACGGCTATCTTTCCCGCTCCTACGACGACCAGATTGGCGGCAACAAGCCCAGACCCAGCTATTACGCATTCCAGATGGCTTCTGACGGCATTCGCGGCAAACTTGTTGATTCAAAGAGCGGTGAAGACAACTTGACCACATATCTTTCGCAGAACGGCAAAAAGAAAACCTTGCTTGTTGTGAACAAAAGCCCTTGGACGGCCTTTAAAGGCTCATTGAAAATACCGGGCTTTACCGGCAAAGCTAAGGTAGAAGTTTTGTCTGCTCCCGGCAAGGACGCTTCAAAGGTGATTAAGATGGACCCGCCAAAGGCATCTAATATGGATATTAAGGACGGTACGGTTATCACATTCCCTGTGCATTCCATAACTTTGATAACCATAGAATAATTTTTAACGGAGGTAACATGTTAGTAGATAAAGCAAAAGCTGCCGATATAATTCGTTCTGGTGAAACCGTGATGCTTTCCGGTACCGAGGAAATGCTCACCGATTTGCCACGGGGTAATTGGGTGGGTGGAACATCCTCTTATTTTATGAGCGAAGCCGGAGGCCAAAAATGCCTGGATAAAATATTCGTGATGAAATTGCCTGACAAAGTGAAACTGGAGCAGGTCAAATTCTACGATTCCGAGCATTTACCCGATATCGCAAATGAGTCTTCGGATCATGGTTTTACTTATCTGCTAATACCATTCGGCAGTAAATCTCATTATAATTATGCAGAGAGAACGCCGTCCTCTACAAAAGTGACAATAGGCTGGATATCCGGTGTTGCACTTGAGGATATAGGTAAAAAAACAGCCAAGGTTTTTAACGGCCAAACCGGGGAAATTTCCGAGAGCGATGCGTTGGCTATGCACTGCAGTTTGCCGAACGGGAAATATGCCTCTATTTCCACGATCAATATTTACAAGGCCGATACAAGTGTTGCCATAACATTCCCCGACAACGGTTTTGAAGTGGGGGATTGCTTTATTGACGGCAAACCTGCAAATATCGTTGAGTATATAAAAGAAAAGGGCATAGATATCAAGGCTCCAATAGTCACTCATTTCAGGTTTGGCTCTTCAAACTTGAAAAAAGCAGTAGATCTTTCACAGCCCATGTTCGCCGATTACGGTGGCAATTATGTGAATATATCTTTTGCGAATGTGGCTGATAAAAAAGCTTCGCTTTATGCTCCTGTATTCAAGGATGTCAAATATTATTTTGCTCAGCCTATAAGCGATTATATGTCTGAATACCAAAAGCAATTGACATTTATTCACGGAGATCACGCATTCTCTTTCAGTTGCATTCTGAATTATACGAATTCCAATTTGGAAGGCAAAGTGACAAAGGGAATGTACGGGCCGTTTACATTTGGGGAAATAGCTTACCAATTGCTCAACCAAACTATGGTTTATTTAGAGGTAAAAGGGCAGTCTTAAGCTACATTCTTTATAAAACGGTGATACATGGCTCTTTTGCAATCAGCATTAATCAAGGTATTGGAATTCTTTTATGTATTAACAGGAAGTTATGAAATATCTTTGATTTTGCTTTCTGCATTTGTAAGCCTTGTCCTTGCGCCTTTTTATCATTTAACAGGGATTTTAGAGAAAAAAGAGAGAACAATAAAGCTGCGGCTGGCAATGTATAAGCCAAGCACACACAGGAACTTAAATGAACTTTACGAGCAGTTTGGCTACTGGCCTTTTTACTCAATCCGTTCACTTGCCTCGCTTTTTATTCAAATTCCGATTTTAATAGCCGCATATAATGCCTTGAGCGATTACGCTCCGCTGAAAGGCACATGGCTTGGTTCACCGGATGCATTTTTTGCGGGACTGAATTTGCTGCCTTTTGCCATGACTCTCATAAATTTATGCGCAGTTTTTATATCTTCAGAACCCTCTAGCAAAGAGAGAAAGCAGGGGATATTCATTGCGATGGTATTTTTCTTTCTCTTGTATGCAAGCCCTGCGGCTCTGCTTATTTATTGGACTTTCAACCAGTTATTTACATTCGCCAGATATTTGAAGGTTTACCCGCTGCCAAAGATCAAGAGCCTGAATTTTAATTTTGGTTTTGCCTGGCAATTATTGCTGGCACTGATAATCCATTATGTTCTCACAACATTTGTGGGAGGAAAACAGTCTATATATACCTATGCTGTTTTAATCCTTTTTGCAGTTTTAATAATTTACAAGTTTGCTGCAAAGGCAAAAATTCCATTCTCCATTCCGAGTTTGCAAACACTGGCTTTGAATATAAGCGTGATGGCATTCCCCGCAATTCTTATTTATAAATCGAATGAGATTTATTTTGATGGAATAGATTTAACCATCTATGCTGTAGCCATGTTGCTTGTTTCTGTTTTGGCTTCATTTATTTTTTCTCCTAAGTTTTCCGTTTCGTTTATTTTGTCACTGATGTTTTTGCCGATGATAAGGGAAATCACGCATTATACAAGCGATTTAAGAATATCATTTTTTGTGCTGTTTATTGCGGTTTTAATATTTGCAAGCTCTATTATAAAGCAAAAGGGCGCAATTATGGCGTTTTCTGCGATCGCATCTCTTTATCTTTTGGTTTTTGCGGGAAATGTGAAGCTGGGTTCCAAAGATCTGGCAGAAAAGGTTAAAATACCGGAAGAACTGGCTACGCTTGAATTAAAGGATTCCGCAAGCATTTATCTTTTTATGCACGATGCTTTTCCGCGCAAAGATTACGCTGAGTATTTTAGTTTGCCGAATTATGATGACCTAATGCGTGTTTTTGAGCAGAATGATTTTAAAATATATGATATTTACACAATGGCTGACAATACTATAGGAACCATGTCCAGCGTTTTTGATTTTAACACGGATTCTTTGCCCAAAATAAACGACATAACAACCACAGGCCAGCATAACCATGTAAAATCGCTTAAGGATGCCGGAATTACAGGATTTTCCGATGGTGCTACCAGTGACTTTTTCAGGGAAAAAATGGCAGGAAACAATATAACAAATCTATTGCTGCAAAACAACGGATACCGCACCGGAAACTATAATCCTTACGATAGATATATAGCCGGTGGCGATAATTTCTATGACTTTGTAGCACAGGATAAGGCTTTTGCCGAGCACTTGCTGGAACCGAAAAATTTAATATTTAAGAACATACTGAAAGGAACGCTTAATTCCGGAATGGTGAGTTCAACAAGGCAATTTTTAACAGAGCTTGCGGAGTTTGCCGGGGATAATTCCGAGAAAAATAAAATCTTTGCGTATGGAATGGGATGCCCGGGACATTCCAGTTTGGGAGGCGTTGGAACAACGGAAAGAGAAGTGCAAAAATTTCTTCCTCTTTACAACAAATGCCTTGCTGCAATGAAAGATGAAATTGAAACTTTAAAGCAAAACCCAAATGCAATAGTAATTTTTATGAGCGATCATGGAGTTTTTCTTATGGACGATGGTTATAAATTTCCGAAAAACTATGATTTGGGAAAAACCGATTATATGAAATTCCGAGATATATTCGGGGCATTTATGGCGGTGCGTTGGCCAAACAGGGAAAAGGCAGAAAAATATGACAGCGCCTTCAATGTATCGCAGGATTTATTTCCGATAATTTTCGCATATCTCTTTGAAAGCGAAGTTCCTTTAGAATACGGAATAAAAAATACGGAAATACGAATAGGGCCTCATAAATTTGACAAGGGCATTTTTTATCAGAATTTTTATTCGAAAGGTTCAGTGCAATGAATCCGATTATTTTTGTAGTCATAGCCGCATTGCTTTTGCAAACAACAATGCTTGTGTTTTTTTGGGCATTACCCAATGCTCTTGGGCTTTCTATGCAGGTCTTTTTTCAAGGAAAAGAGCTTTGGCAACTCTGCATGGCACTGGGAGCAATTCTGTTTATGTCTTCTTTCTTTGCATTGTGGCAATGGCGATGGCGCGATGTTCTGCTTCCCGCCCGATTGCTCGCTATTTTTCTGGGTCTTTATTTTGCTGTTGCCGTTGTTGATTATGAGGTTTTACGCTTTAATAATCAACGGCTTTCATATTCGTTTTTGCGCACATATTTTCACATATCAAATATTTTTGACAGCACAACTATTGCCATACTCAGCGGTGATGTAAAGGGAACTGTGCTGTGGATAACCATGTTGTTTACCGGACTTGCAGGAGGAATTGCGCTGGCTATTTTCCTTCCGTTCAAAAAAAATGCCAAGCCTCTAACATTTAAAACTCCGCTTGTTCTCGGGGTTTCCGGGCTTGTTCTCTCTGCTATTCCTCTCATTTTATTTTTAAGCGGAACAAGGGGAATAAAAACAATTCCGATTATAAACTATCCTGTTGATATACGATTCACGCTCGGCAAGCATACTCTAACATCGCCGGTTCTGCACATAGGCGTTTTGGAGATTTTTGAGAGATTCAGGGACAATTATAAAATCTCGGAAAAAATTATAGTATCTTTAGATGCTTTTCTTCCGTCCGAATTTCCTCAGCATCGCCCAAATATGCTGGAATTTCCTGCATTCCGCACCGCACCGACC
This sequence comes from Candidatus Fibrimonadales bacterium, assembly GCA_009787645.1. Classification (GTDB taxonomy): domain Bacteria; phylum Fibrobacterota; class Fibrobacteria; order Fibrobacterales; family Fibrobacteraceae; genus Fibrimonas. The sequence continues at coordinate 8,833 of WQSZ01000014.1, forward strand.
CATGAATATAAGGCGGAAATTCCATATAGCATAGTTTTGGTTTTTGCAGAATCATATAAAGGCAGAATTTTTAACCAAATGCTCTCCGGCGACACAATCCTTGCGCCGAATTTATGGGAACTCGCCAAAGGCGGAGGACTTTGGTTTAAAAGCGCATTTAGCGGCGGTTACCCAACCGTCAGAGGAACAACTTCAACTTATTTGGGTTTCCCTTCGCACCCAAATCGTGATGTGCCTAGTTTTTACGCATCAAATAAATTTACAGGTTTCCCTGAGTTATTAACCGATTATGCAAAAGTGTATATGACTGTTTCCAACCCTGTTTTTGATCACACTTTGCCGTTTGTGGAAAGATTTTTTGATAACTGGCAAACCATAGGCAAAACGGAAATTGAAGGTACCGGAGACAGCTTGGGAATGGATTTAACGCTTTTAATGCTGGACTCTTTGCCAACGGATAAACCGTATCTTCTGGTATATAACACCGTATCAACACACATTCCGTTTTACGGTTATCCCAATAGTTTCGCTCCAAAACCAGACGATGCAATGGCCAGGTACAGAAACGCAGTGCGATACACAGACAACCAGTTTGGGCGCTTGCTCGCTCGTCTTGCGACTCGCTCCGATTTTCAGCGCACCGTGGTAATAGTTTTGGGTGACCACGATACTCCTGTGGATTCCGTTGATTACGCGCACCCGCCGCCAATCGGAGTTTCCGCTGCACAGATTTTTTTAGGCATATTTTCACCAGATACAAATCTTTTTAAAGGGTTGGAAATTCGTGAGGATGTCGCTTCACAGTTGGATATTGCTCCAACGATTTTAGATTTGGCACAGGTGAGAAGCGCAAATCATTTTTGGGGTTATGATTTACTCACTCAAGAACGCCCGGCCTACCAACCGGCATTATTTTATTCCGAAAATGCATATTTCTTGGGTTTCAGAGATTTTGTTTTAACCGGAGGGCTTTCAACAGAAGATATTTTTATCGGGAAAAATGGTTTTTTGCCAACCACAGATAGTCTATCTATAGCTTGGAAAAAGCATGCGATTGATGCAAGCAAAGTTTTACGTTCACTTTTGTGCAACGACAAAATGCAACCTCGAGAAAAGGGAGGAAAATGAAATGAATTTCGGCAATAAAAAAGGTTATTTGGATCCAGGCACCGGCAATGCGCTGTTTGCCGCATTGTTTGGCATTATAGGCAGCGTAGTATTCTTTGCGAAAAATATTTTCTATTCGTTAACCGGCAAAAAAGGCGAAATATTCAAGTCTGATTTGGCGATTTTCAGCGAAGGCAAAATGTATTGGGTTTATTTCAGAGATGTTGTAGAAGAGCTGATAAAGAGAAAAATAAAGTTCACTTATTACACAATGGATATGAGCGATCCGGCTTTGGATTTGCACGATTTCAGCAACAAGGATGAGGATTTTTCCGTATTCAAGGTGAAATTTGTTGGAACGGGCAACAAAGGCTACTCTGCAATCAGTAACTTGAAGGAAAAGAATATTCTCTCAACAACTCCAAACATTGGATGTCCGGGCTATCCTGTTAAAAAGCCAAAGAATTGCGAAAATCTAATTCACATTTTTCATGGCTTGGGATTTGACTATAAAAAAGGCAGCATGGATAATTACGATACAATTTTGCTTCATCAAAATATTTTTGCAAATTTATTCGAAAATAAAAAAGTTATTCTTGCGGGGCTTCCTTATTTGGATTCCCTGATTGAAAGATCTGCGAAATTGCAAAGAGATACCGATGGAAAAACCGTTTTAGTAGCGAGTACTTGGGGCGATAGAGGTCTTTTGAAAACTTATGGCCATGAATTTATTTTGAATTTGGCAAATGCCGGTTATAATGTAATTGTGCGCCCTCATCCCTATTCCTATATTTATGAAAAACCTTTTATAGATGATTTGCAAAAGAAATTGCCAAACATCCCTTTTAGCACGGAAATAGACAATTTATCCGTTTTAGCCAAAGCGGATATTTTGATCAGCGAGTTGAGCGGTGTTCGCCTGGATTATTATCTGTCTTTTAAGCGTCCGGTGATTTCTTTGGAAAGCGGGGTGAGCGATGAATTTGAACTAAACGAATGGTTGGTTAAGACTATAGGCGATGAAATAGGAATTTCCGTTAAAAAAGAAGAAGTGTGCAATTTACCGGCAATTCTAAAAGGGCTTTCCGAGCGCAAGTTTATAGATGAAAACTCTATTTTAGCGAACATAGGCAAATCCAAAACTGTGATTGTTGATTATCTAAGCACATGCTGAACAAAAGTCTTTGGCTGGAAAATTTCTAATTTCCTTTTATGTCATTTAATACCCATCTATCTCATTTGGAGCCTTTGGCTAAGGCTCGTTTTAAAATTTAGGAGTTAGCTTGAAGTCCATAACTATAACACTTCATCGCAGTAAAAATTACGGTGCATTCTTGCAGGCGTTTGCTCTGCAAGAATTATTAGGAGAAGAAAATGTAATTTTAGATTATTTGGCAGGCTACAAAGAACTTGTGAGTGAAAAAGCGAAGAAAGTTCCATTCTTGTGGAGAATAAAAGGATTGTATAAATATTATGTACAAAGAAAGCAAATGCAATTAAAAGAAAGCGATCTTTTGCGAAAAACGGAGCAGTTTTCGAATTACAAACAATTGCAGAACATAAAACCGGATGTTTTTATTGTTGGTTCCGATCAAGTTTGGGGTGGAAATGCGATGAATTTCTACTTTCTTGATTTTGCAAATGAAAATGTAAGAAAAATTTCTTATGCAGCAAGCAAAAATTATATTCATTGGCCAGCGGAAATAGAAAAAAGAGCCGTATATCATCTTCAAAAATTTCATGCTATTTCCGTTCGGGAAGAAAGTTTTGTCGAGTATTTACATAGTTTGGGTTTAAATGCAGTTTGTGTATGTGATCCGACGGTTTTGCATAAAGCAGATTTTTATCGCAGGAATTTCAATTTGGTAAATTCGAGTGCCGACAGTTATGTTTTTATTTACAGAATAAGAGAGAATATATTTACTCTTGGCAATAGAAAAACTATAACTGTGAATTTGCAAGATGAAAAAACTTTAGTTTCTGTTGGCGATTGGCTTTCTTTAATAAATCAGGCCGAGTTTGTTTTGACAGATAGTTTTCACTGTGTTGTATTCTCAATTTTATTCCATAAACAATTTGCGGTATTTCAGAATAACAGCGAATTAAGAGGCATGAACGAGAGATATTCTACAATTTTAGGCAAAACGAATTTGGAGTACAGAGTTTTGCAAGGCTTGGAAACCGAGGAACATATTTTGGACGTTGTGAATCGGCCTGTTAATTGGGAAGAAGTGGATGCCATTTTAGAGGAATGGCGGAATTACAGCAAGAATTGGCTGATGGAGGCTCTTAAATGACCTTCAATCAGCTAAAAAAGCTATCCAAGCAAAGTGGCAATGACTTGCCCGTTATCCGTGTAGCTCTCTTAGGCGATACCGCTACGCAGCTTTTAGCTACGGCAATAAAGGGAATGGGGCAATATCGCAATTTCAATATAGAACTTTTTGAAGCTGACTTTAATCAAATAGAAATGCAATTTTTTAACAAAGACTCGGAATTGCACAAATTCAATGCTGATTTCACAATCGTATTCCAGAGTACCCATAAACTGCTTGGAAAAAAAACGAAAGATAGATTGCCTCTCATAAAAGAGATTTTGAATTCATTCAAGGGGAAAATAATTTATTTCAATTATGCGGAAATAGATGATTCTGTGTTCGGCAGTTTTGCAAACAAACTGGAAATGTCTTTTGTTTATCAAATTCGCAAGATGAATTTTGATTTGATGAACTTAGCTATTCAAAATTCCGATTTTCATATTCTTGACATAGCGAGCATTCAAAATAAATACGGCAGAAATTTCATGTTCTCGCCTGCAATCTACGCTAGTACGGAAATGATTCTCTCCATAGATTGTTTGCCCATAGTGGCTAATCGTATATTTGACATAATTTGCGCAAGTAAGGGCAATTTTAAGAAATGCGTGGTTTTGGATTTAGATAATACATTGTGGGGCGGTATTGCCGGAGATGATGGTCTGGAAAATTTGAAACTTGGACATGGACTGGGCATAGGCAAGATTTTTGTTGAATTTCAGGAATGGCTGAAGAAATTGAAAGAGCGCGGAATAATTCTGGCAGTGTGCTCAAAAAATGAAGAAAGTACGGCAAAAGAAGTTTTTGAGAAGCATCCGGAAATGGTTTTAAAATTGGACGACATTTCTGTTTTTATTGCGAACTGGGAAAATAAGGCAGATAATATTCGCAAAATACAAAGTGTGTTGAACATAGGCTTTGATTCCATTGTTTTTATGGATGACAATCCGGCAGAGCGTGAAATAGTTCGTCAAAACTTGTCGGCTGTTTGTGTTCCAGAGTTACCGAAAGATCCGGCGGAATGGCTTGAGTTTCTTTATGGCGAGAATTTGTTTGAGACAGTGTCGTTTTCGCAGGAAGACAAGGAGAGGACTAAGCAGTATAGAGAACAGGTTGAGAGGACTACATTTGAGCAATCGTTCACAAATGAGACCGATTTTTTAAAAAGTTTGGAAATGGAATGTGAGGTTGAAGACTTTACGAAATTCAACATACCGAGGATTGCGCAGCTTTCTCAGAGAAGCAACCAGTTCAATTTGCGCACGGTTCGTTATTCGGAAGCTGATATTCAAAATCTGTCAAATAACGAGAATTATAAAAACTTCGCATTCTCTCTTAAAGATAAATTCGGTGACAATGGATTGATTGCAGTAGTAATTCTGGAAAAGCGCAGCAAAGAATTGTTTATTGAATCTTGGTTTATGAGTTGCAGAGTGTTGAAGAGAGGAATGGAGAGTTTTACTCTGAACACAATAGCAAAATACGCAAAAGAAAATAGTTTTGAAAAAATAACCGGTGAATATTTGCCGACGGCGAAAAATAAATTGGTGGAAAATCACTATAAAGATTTAGGCTTTGTTTCGCTTGGAGCCGGGAAATTCGAATTGAAAATTTGCAATTATGCAGAAAGGGAATGTTTTATTCTAAGTAAGGAGATTGAATAATGCTTAAGCATTTTAGGTTTCATCATATCGGTTATGCAACGGACAGTATAGCTGCGTTCTCAGCAGAATATATTCGGGGAGAATACAAAATGAACGAAGAATTTATAGATAACATTCAGCGAGTAAAAATATGTTTTCTTCACAAAAAAGACAATCCAACTATAGAATTAGTTGAACCATTGGACGAAAAGTCTTCTATCAATAAAATCATCAAGAAAAATGGCGTTTGCCCTTACCATATTTGCTATGAGACTGATGACATAAACGCAGACTTTGATTTGATGTGCCAACTTGGTTATACTCCTCTTTTTAGACCAGTGAAAGCTGCTGCATTTGAGAATAGGCTTATATGTTATTTTTACAAAAAAGAGATTGGTTTTGTTGAACTTTTAAATTCTAAAATGGAGGTCAAATGACGGCTACAGAAATATTAACTCAGTTGCAAAAAATATTTTGCGATGTTTTGGACATTGCAGATATTGTGCTTGAGCAAACTACAACATCTGCTGATATTGAGGAATGGGATAGCTTATCTCACATTCAATTGGTAGTTGCCATAGAAAAATATTTTGACATAAAATTCACCAGCGAGGAAATCTTGGAATGGCAGAATATTGGAGATATGATAAAAAGCATTGAGGAGAAACTCTAATGGAGCAAATAGTAGAAAAAGAAAAATGTGTTGGCTGTGCGGCTTGTTATGATGTTTGTAATAGAAAAGCGATTGAAATGCAGACTGATGAGGAAGGCTTTGCGTATCCAAATATTAACCAACAAAAATGCTCAGATTGTGGGCAATGTCAAAATGTCTGCCCAGCTTTGAACAATCCTTTGTCCAATCCTCAGCTTGCAAAAGATTCTTATCTGAAAATACCAACCGTATATGCATCACGACACAAAAATAAAGAAGTTATTTTGGCAAGCACAAGCGGCGGATTATTTTCTGCATTGGCGGAATATGCTTATTCCAAAAATATGGCAGTTGGAGGTTCTGTATTCACGGAAGATTTGCATGCCAAGCATTTCATTTCAGATAGCATAAAAGACTTGGACGCCTTAAGAACCAGCAAATATCAGCAAAGTTCAATGGATGGTTTTTACAGGCAAGTCAACGAATATCTTAAACAGGGAAAAAAATGTCTGCTTGTCGGAATGCCTTGCCAGATAGCAGCTTTGCAAAATTATTTCAAAAATGACTCTGATAATATAATTTTCGTGGATACAATTTGCGCCGGAGTCAACTCTCCAATGGTTTTTCAGAAGTTTTTGCGATCTTTAGAGCAAGAATATAAAAGTAAAATTGTGAAGTTTAGAGCAAAAGCTAAGGATTGGGGATGGCGTGCACTGGCGCAAAAAATAGAATTTGATAATGGAAAGATATATCATAAATTTCGTAGTAAAGATGATTGGGTTCGTGGATTAAATGATTTTCATGCCTTTGTTCGTATTTGTTGCCATAATTGTGGATTTATGGGCTTTCCCAGAGGCGCAGACATAACTCTTGGTGATTTTTGGGGAATAGAAAAAACCGATTCAAAAATAGATGATAATTTAGGCACAAGCCTAGTTTTAGTAAATTCTCAAAAAGGCAAAGATTTTTTTGAGAACTGCAAAGAATTAGTAGAAATAGAAGAGCATACTTTGATAGATGCGATAAATGGGAATTCTCATTTAATTACTTCCAGCCCTAGATTTTCTCGAAGAGAAGCATTTTTTGAATATTTAAATGTTCATACCTTTGCAGAATCCGCAAAAAAATTCTTCCCTTATAAAAATAATCTTTTGCAAAAAATAGGCAAAATATTAAACATATTGCGGCACGTATGCTTTAGATATTCACACCTGTCAAAAAAACAATTGTTTTTGACAAAGGGAAATTGCGCCATAGATATTCATAAAACAGCAAAATTATGCCTAGATGGAGTATTTAAGTTCGGCTTTAGCAGGAACCGTAAAAATAAGCAAGAGAGTTCATTGCTTATGGAAAAAAACAGTGTATTTAAAGTTGGTAAAAATGTTTCATTGTTCAATGGAATAGATGTTCAAGTATTTCAGAATGCAAAACTGAGCATAGGCGAAGGAACCGCAATTAATCGCTTTGCTCAAATTATATGCATGCAGGAAATTACAATAGGAAAAAGATGCGGCATAGCTCGTAACGTCATCATTCGCGACAATGATGGTGGCCACAAGATTTTTTTCCCAAAAGAATCTGCTACTGTAGTTCCGGTAAAAATAGGGAATAACGTTTGGATAGGGCATGGAGCTATGATCATGAAAGGTGTGACTATCGGTGACGGAGCTGTTATTGGCGCAGGTGCATGGGTGGTTGGAAATGTCAAGCCAAATACGGTTGTAATGGGAGACCCAGCCCGTCCCATACAAAAGGATGTTGTATGGATGCCTTGAAAATACCAAAAATTTGCTTCGGAACAAACATTACCTTTCCGCTTCTGCTTGGCAATGGTCTCAGAAAAAATCTGAAAGAATTGTTAAAGTTTCTTTTAAGAAAATTGAAAAGAACAAGCAAAGCTGTATGGGGCATCAATGCAACCCCACAAGCTACCCAAACGCTTATTCCATTAGCGAGAATTGCAGTAAAATACGGAATAACGGCGTTTGATTGTTCGCGGGCTTATGGTGGATCGGAGCGAAGATTGTCCATTGCTCTTGAAAAGTATGAAAGAAGCGATATTTTTATAATAACTAAAATTGATGATAAGTCTCAATTTTTGGAAAGAGTTGAAGAATGTTTTGCAACGAGCTTAAAAGAATTGCGAATGGATTATGTAGATTTATTATTGTTGCATTGGCCGGTGGACTACCCACATTTTCCGAATGAAAATATGGGGGAGGGCATTCCCGTTTTTGTCAAAAGCTGGAAAATACTGGAGCAAATATATAAAAGCGGAAAAACAAAAGCCATAGGCGTTGCTAATTTCAACATAAAGCATTTGAAAATTTTAAAGAAATATGCCGAATTTTTGCCAATGGCAAATGAGTTCGAATGTCATCCACTTGCTACAAGACCTTTGCTTAATGAGTATTGCAGGGAAAACGGCATTCAAGTTTTAGCTTATGCCGCTCTTTGTGCTATGGACAAGCGGTTGCAAAAAGGAGAATTGATAAATATTGCAAGCAAGCATAAAAAATCCATTGCGCAAGTTATATTGAAATGGCATATTCAATCAGGGAGAGTGCCAATTTTTGGAACAACAAAAATAGAAAGGATAAAGGAATACGGAAATTTGGATTTTGAACTTTCTGAACAAGAATTAAACGCAATAAACAATTATAACTTAAATTACAGGGCTTTTCCTGCGAGCGAAAAGTGTGATTTCACTAAAAATATATGGATTGGATATGAGAACTATAAGGATAATTGCCCAGATGAAGAGTAAACTTTTAGATTTTTTAAATGCACGAGTAAAAAAAACTTGGTGGTATAAATTAAATTATGACTATGCCATTAAAATGAAAGATTGGAATATGTTCAATTTAGATTTAGTCAATCTAGGTTCCAGTTCTGCAAAGTTTGCTTTCGATTATTCTGCATGTGATCTAAAAGCTTCTAATTGGGCAAATCAACCGCAAAATTTGAGCAGTGATTTTGCTGTGATAAAAAATTATTCCCGTTTTATGAGGCAAAATGGAATCGTTATAATTACTCTGATATGCCCATTTTGCGGGTTGGTAATTGATTATCAAAAAAAATTTTATGATAAATATCATTATTTTCTTCCTCCTGATTCTATCAAGTATTTCAGCGAACAGACTCTGGAAAAAGTTCAAAAAATGGTTGAATATCCTCTGCTTGGAGCAACAAAAACATCTATAGAAGCTATGGTACTATGCAAAGATAAGCCAAAATACCAGAGTGCGAAAATAGATGCGCAAAATCGCATAAACGGCTGGAAAAAGCAGTTTTCTATAGAAGATCTTGCAGATCAACTTTCCGATGAAAATTTGAAGGCAATAGAATTCAATACAAACTTGCTCTGTGAAATGGTAAATTTCTGCAAGGAGTGTTCGCTCAAGCCTGTTTTGGGAATCATGCCTGCAACAAAGGCTTTGAAAGACCATATACCATTGAATTTCATGCAAAGAACATTTTATGATATGGTAGAAAAGGTCAATGAACGCACTGGAGTACGGATTTTAGATTTCTATCGCTCAGCAGAATTTGAGAGCGAAGATTTGTATTTAGACTCCTTTTTGATGAATGAGAAAGGAAGGAAGTTGTTTACGCAAAAAGTACTCGGAGAAGTTGCGGATTATTTAAGTGCGCGATGAGTGATTGCAAGCCCACACAGAGCGATGATGTAAAATACAATTTTGTGCCAAAGCTCAAGCGAAAAATTCGGCAACAAAATATAAACCGCCGAAAGAAAAATCGCCCAAACAAGATAAGGAATTATTTTGCTCGAATAAAGCTTTAAATTCAACTTGAAAATATATATATTATTCCAGATGCACTGCAATAATATATACGCAAATGTGGAAAGTGCGGCTCCAGGCAAGCCGAGAATTGGTATTAAAAGATAGCTCGCTGTAAAGGCTACGCACAACGATATTATATCCAGTTTTAATGTGTATAAGCTTTTACCGATTCCATTGAGCACATCACCTGCAGGCATAAAAAAACCGCTTAGCAAATGTGAAAGCATAAGTATTCCCAAAGTTTCTGGCTGAACAATAAATTCCTTGCCGGCGATCATAAGAATTTTATCCGGAAATAACACTATGAAAAAACCTATGCATAGCTGTATAATAGCAATCATATTTATGCAATAGGAAAATACCGGCTTTAAATCCGTACCAAGCCTATCCTTGCTCATGCCGGCAACTACCGGCATAAGAATTGGAGTAAATCCTTGGCGTATTGTGCGAAGCCCGGCAGATATTGTTATCATAACTGCATAAATACCAGCTTGCCCCGGCCCAAGGAACAATAAAACCAACCATATATCAATACGCACCAAAATAGAACCTACCATGTCTGAAATCCAACGTGGTATGGAGTAAAGCAGAAGTTCTCTTGGAATTTTGCTCTTAAAGGAATCTAATGAAAATGGAAGTATTTTTTTTATTAAAGGTATATATATAATACAGCCTAAAGAAATAGCTATTAAAAGCCCGGCTGGCAGTGCGTTTGGGATACCGGCAAAATGCAGGGCTATGGATATAAGCGGTGCAAGGGTATAAGTGGCGCAATCTGTTATGAATATTTTGTATTGTGGCTTGCGCATTCCTTCTGTTGCACCACCAAAAATATGTAAAATAGCCAGCGGCACAACGGATAATGCGTAAACAGATAATTCCAAGGAAGATAAAACGGCTAGGCTTTCGGAATATTTTTGCAACCCAAATGCTATACCAGCAAACAAAACTGCAAGAATGATGAACGATATAGTAAGTACATGGCGAATAGACTCATTGAATCCTAAATAAAACGGACGATTATTCACTTCGTTTTGCGGCAAAAATCTATGCAAGCCATAGGATAAGCCAAATGCGGAAACACGGCTTAAAGTAAATACCAGCAACTGAGTGCTTACAAAAATGCCAAATTCTTCTTTGCCGAAAATTCTGGCTAAAACAAACATAAGTGCAGGAGCTACAACCCTTAGGATTGTCCCTAAAAGATTGTATAAAGTGCTTTTGAGCAGGAATTTTTTATCTGTTTCTATGGACATTTAATATCCTTGTATGGAAGTTCCTATGATATTAATTTAGAAATTTCTATATTTACCTCATGAAAACCGAGAAAGTGGTAAAATGATGGTACCGAAAAAAATTCATTATGTTTGGTTGAGCGACAAACCTTTGTCGCATTTGCCTCCTTTACATAAACTCTGCATTGACTCGTGGAAAAAGCATTGTCCTGATTATGAGATCGTTCAATGGGATATGGAGAAATGTAAGGAAATAATAGAGAAGGTTAAATTTGTGCGTGAGGCTGTGGAGTTGAAAAAATGGGCTTTTGCCTCGGATTATATCCGGCTTTGGGCTTTGCATAGCGAGGGTGGAGTTTATATGGACACCGATGTTTGTCTTTTCCAAAGCTTGGACTTATTTTTAGCAAATGAATATTTCACAAACATAGAATTTACCGTNCATTTCAAAAAAAACAAGTCATGGAAAATGCTGGGCAAAGACGGCGAAAAAAAAGACCAATCAAAAATAGTTCTGCACGGGCTTGCGCTACAAGCTGCAATTTTTGGGGCGAGAGCTAATCATCCTTTCTTAAAAAGCTGCATGAGTTATTATGAGAACAATGACTTTATTTTGCCTGGCGGAAAACTGAATATTGAAAATATAAGCCCGCATGTGTATGCGCACACGGCACAGGAATATGGTTTTTTATATAAAGATGAATTGCAAAAATTGAAGGAAGGGATGATTATTTACCCGAGCAATGTATTTTTGCCAAGTTGC
>WQSZ01000015.1 GCA_009787645.1 Candidatus Fibrimonadales bacterium
ACTCACGCCAAGCGCAATAACAATAGCATAGGTCAAGACCGTATGCGCCGTACCATCGCCTGAGAAAAGTGAAAAAAACCAATCCATAATTTAACCTTAGCAGCAAGGTGAATATAGAAAATTCTAAATTATCTGAGCATAATGGCCTCAATCAAACTTCAAAATCGTTGGTTTATGGAATCTTTAGCCGCTTTTTTGGTATCTCCCCGGCTAATTTTTCGCAAAAAACCACGTGAAATCTCGGGAAGCAGCAATTTGGCGTTTCTTTTTCCCGGAGAATGTTTTATTAAAATATACAGAGCTTTGCAAAGCGGCCCGAATCCTGAAATTGAGATGGGAAATTTTTTGCGCAAAAAAAAGTTTCCCTGCATTGCAAAGATACTCGGCAGTTGGAAATACAAAGAATACACCATAGCAACTGTGCAGCAAGCACTTCGCCCGGGCCCAAACGCTTGGGATTTGCTCGGCAAAAAGCCCGATGTTAAAAAAGCCGCATTGCTGGGAAAAAGGCTTGCGCAAATGCACATTGCGCTTGGCAAAGGGCGTGAGTCCGCATTTATACCCGAACCATTCACCAAGCTTTACAGAAAGCGGCAAAATCAGAGCAGCCAAAATCTGGCAAAGCAAGTTCATGAGCAACTGCGCTGTGTGTTGCCGAATTTGAGCAAAGAAAATCAGCGGCTTGCTAATCAAGCGTTGCCTATAATATCTTCATTGCCGCAAAAGCTACGTAGCTTGAGGGCAAGCAGTGACACAGGAATGCGAATTCGCATTCACGGTGATTTGCATTTGGGTCAAATTCAGTGGAACTCTCCCGAATTTTTCTTTGTGGATTTTGAGGGAGAGCCAGAGCGTTCTTTGGATTTTCGCCGAGAGAAGCATTCGCCATTGCGCGATGTGGCGGGAATGCTGCGTTCTTTTGCGTATGCGGATGCGTGGTTTGGAGGCAAGCGACCGGATTTAGCTACACCGTTTTTGGAGACGTATTGGCAGGAGATGGGAGACTCGCATTTGTTGCCACGAACTGCGAAGAATCGGAGAGCGTTGCTGGAGAGTTATGTGTTGGAGAAGGCGTTGTATGAGATTGGCTACGAAGCTGTGAACAGGCCGGATTGGGTGTGGGTGGCTTTGAGGGGTTTAGCTGTGCCTACCACCCTCTCCTAAAAACATCCGGCGTTCCCCATGCTTTAATCAGATTATTCACACCATTCTCAACGCAGAATTGCGGATGCTCAAAATGCATCATGTCCCTGAATAATTTAAAATCACCGCCCCATAATAAACCGATACTTTTGCCCAATGTCCCAACTTTTTCAAAAAAATAATCGCTATTATCATATTCCCTGCCAACCACATTGCGGCAAAAGTCAAATGCAACTCCCCAACAATGCGGATTGTCAGGATAACTTGTATTCGTGACAATTCTGCCAGGAGTCGTACGACCCTTTGCGTAAAGAACCTCCTGCTCCTCGCTCGTGCGCCATGTGTCGGTGATAAGAATTTCTAATCTGTTTTCGCGGCATAATTTTTGAAGCACTTCCGCTTTAATACGTACCTCAGGATGCAATCTACTCAGATCTATCATAAGCCCCTCCAATATTTTTTAAAACATCAAGCATAAAATAGAAATTTCTATATTCCCACTATGATTGAATTAGGCACCCCATTGAAAAAAAATGCCACTAAAGCGATGTTGCTTGGCTCCGGCGAACTTGGCAAAGAAGTGGTAATTGAATTGCAGAGACTCGGCGTAGAAGTCATAGCTTGCGATTCATATCAAAATGCGCCTGCAATGCAGGTAGCTCACCGCAGCCGTGTATTCTCCATGTTAGACGGAGATGCTCTCTACAATGCAATACGCGAAGAAAATCCGAATTACATAATCCCTGAAGTCGAGGCTATAGCCACAGATAAACTCGTTGAAGTGGAAAAGGCCGGATACAATGTGATCCCCACGGCAAAGGCCGCTAAACTTACGATGAACAGAGAGGGCATTCGCAGGCTTGCCGCAGAAGAATTGAAATTGAAAACCAGCCCGTATAAATTTGCCGAAACTAAAGAGGAGTTCCTCGCTGCTGTCAAGGAAATAGGAATTCCTTGTGTGACCAAACCGATTATGAGTTCTAGCGGTCGTGGGCAAAGCACAATTAAAACAGAGGCTGACATTGAGCACGCTTGGGAATATTCGCAAAGTGGCGGCAGAGCGGGCAACGGCAAGGTTATAGTTGAAGGTTTTGTTCCGTTTGATTACGAAATTACATTGCTCACGGTTCGCCACAAGGCCGGCACAAGTTTTTGCGCTCCTATTGGACATGTGCAGATAGAAGGCGATTATCGTTGGAGTTGGCAGCCGCAAGGCATGAGCGAGCAGGCTTTGAAGGAATCACAGCGGATAGCTAAAGCGGTGACTGATGCTTTGGGTGGTTACGGTATATTTGGCGTTGAATTATTTATCAAAGGCGATACAGTATTATTTTCCGAAGTGTCACCACGCCCGCATGATACCGGCATGGTTACTTTGATTTCGCAGGATTTGAGCGAGTTCGCTTTGCACGCAAGGGCTGTGCTAGGGCTTCCGGTTCCAAATATTGCATTGCATGGGCCGAGCGCTTCGGTTGCGCTTAGAGTTGATGGCAAAAGCGAAAACATTTCCTATTCCGGTTTGGAAGAAGCGTTAAGCGAGCCGGATACAAGTTTGCGGTTTTTCGGCAAGCCGAGCATTAACGGCCATCGCAGGTTAGGCGTTGTGCTTGCTCGAGCAGCCACTGTGGAAGAAGCCATAGAGAAGGCTAAAAGGGCAGCGAGTAAGATTAAGGTTTCGCTGGGGTGATCCCCAACAAAACTACCGGAATCAAACAACCGCCTATCAAATTTCCCACTGCGGCTATTACGCTGAAAATCACAGCGTCCACATTCCACGCTCCGGCAATGGATATGTAAAATAAATCTGCTATGGAATGTTCATATCCAGAGTTTATAAAAACCATAACCGGCAAACAGACTATCAAATTCTTGCCAACGGGATCAGTTATCTTCTTAAATCCCGTCACTGCAATATACATCAATATGCCGCACATAATGGAAAGAACCAACACATCCAACATCGGCAAAGATAACTTATACTGCACCATAGCATTTGCCCTTGCCACCGCATCTGCCTTGCCGCATAACATAAGCAAATATCCTACCAAAAGAGTGCCTGCCAAATTGCCCAGATATACGGGCACTAAATTCGGCGCTGTCTTTACGGAAACTTCAACCAAATGCTGAACCCGCCCTGTGTATAACCCAAAGCCAAAATGACACACCGTAATAAGCCCGAGGCTGAACAAAAACGAACCTGCAACGACATTTTCCGTATTCAAAAAGACAGCTCCGCCTATGGATATGGCTATTCCGCCTAATACGGAAATACGAAATAAATCAAAATAATGCTTTACCATGGTTTAGCTAAATTAGAAAATTTCTAAATTGTCAATATGCAAAAAATTGTACTGCTGGCAATCATCCTGAGCGCAACAGCCTCTGCCGCAGAGTGGTATGCAAAAGGGGAAGGCTATGAAAAATGCATGAACACAGAAGACGGATTTTTAGTTTGCCGGGAAGATTATGTGAATAACTTCTGCTATGGAAAAGAACGTATGTGGATTAACAATATCCGAAGAATGGTCATGTACGACAGAGGCGAAGAAAGGCAGTGGTACGACCAAACACTGGTTGCTGTTAGAAACTTGAATAGCAAATGCGAATATCACGGATGGTCAAAACTCAAACTCTCAGACGGCAAATGGACATGGCAATGCTACATAAACAACCGTGCGACGAGAGATGAAGACTGCAAAGGGTTTGGTAAAAAAAGATAATAGCGTTTACTATATTTTATAAATGGAAAATCTTATAAACGTCTTTGAAGAACCCAAAAAAAAGACATTTACCTGGGATTGCCTTGGTAACGTAAAGCTAGGCCGTGGGGCATTGGGCGAAGAAATGCCGGTGCTGGTTTACAGACTCATGCAGTTTACCCTTTTGGAAACCGCAAGCAACGAGCTAGGAATAACAAAAACAAATGAACTTTTTCGAAAAGCCGGGCATTTGGCGGGATTAGAATTTGCGAAAAATGTGCTAAAACTCGATTTGGATTTTGACGGCTTTATTTCACACCTTCAAGAAACTCTGAAAGAGATGAAAGTCGGGATACTGCGCATGGAATCTTTTCAGCCGGAAACCGGAGAGATAATACTTACAGTCGCAGAAGACTTGGATTGCAGCGGCTTGCCTATTACCAATGAAACCATTTGCGTGTATGACGAAGGTCTTATATCCGGCATACTGGATGCATACACAGGAAAACAATATAGTGTACAGGAAGTTGATTGCTGGGCAACAGGGAGCAGAATATGCAGATTTAAAGGCATCCTGCGAAATTAATCGAGTATATATGAGTAATACACCAGAAATGTTATTTGCGTTCCTCCGTGACTTCTTCTATTTTAAGCCCAACGCAAATCTAGATGTGGAGAAGCTTGAACCGGATTATGTTTTATTCGGCAAGGCCTTGGTGTATTTTGCGCATTGCCTCTCACAATACAACGTTTTTGCAAAAGCTCTGGCAAATGGAGATTTAAGTCACGAGCCTCCACCATCGGCAAACGAGATTGCCGCACCGCTCAAATCTCTTCACGCAAACCTCAAACATTTAACATGGCAATCCAAACAGGTGGCAAAAGGCGACTATAAACAACGAGTCGATTTTATGGGCGAATTTTCCGAAGCTTTTAACACGATGGTAAAGCAATTGGCAGAACGCCAGCAAAAACTTGAAGACGAAGTAAAAGGAAGCCAAAGACATTCAAGTGCATTGGAACAGATAAATTTACTCCTCAGCAGTTTAACGGATTATATACCGCAGCAAATATTTGTCATTTCTTCCGATAACAATAGAATACTGCTGATAAACAATATGGCAAAAGAAGAGATAAAAAAAGATCCCGATTACTTAAAGAAACTGCTGGAATTGTTGCCAAAGCATCAGCATAGCCACGCAAATCACTTTGATGTCCAGTTCAATCAAGATGGCACGGAACGATATTTGGCAGTTAATTCATATTATATAGAATGGCATGAGAAAAATGCTACAGCCTTTGTGATCAGCGATAACAGCATAGAAAAGAAACAGATAAAACAACTGGAAGATTATGCTTACTATGACAGCATGACCCGTGTATATAACAGATTTTACGGAATGCTCACCCTTAATGAGTGGCTTGATAACAAAAATGAATTTGCGCTGATTTTTGTGGATATGGACAGATTGAAATACGTAAATGATAAATTCGGGCATGGCGATGGAGACCTGTATATTATCAATGTTGTGAAGCATTTATGCACTTTTTCCGAAAATGCTATAGTTTGTCGCATAGGTGGCGATGAATTTATGCTGTTAATTCCGAACATCAATGAAGAAGCGGCGCACAACCGCATGAAAGAAATTCAGTTCGCCATACAAAATGACGAAGATTTAAAGAATAAAAACTATACTTACAGCATTAGCTATGGTGTTATAATAGTTGAAGAAAACAACGAATTGTCATCCAGCAATATTCTGAGCATTGCTGATGAACGAATGTACGAAAATAAACGTGCCAAGAAAAAGAAGCGGATGGTAAAAACATGACCTACCATGAAATTTCCTTAATAGCTATAGGATTGTCTATGGATGCGTTTGCGGTTTCAATAACGCTCGGACTGTCTGTTAAAAAACCGAAATTTAAAGAGTTTATGCTGCCCGGATTGTATTTTGGATTTTTTCAGATGCTTATGCCGCTCATCGGATATTTTGCCGGAACTTTATTCGCCGAGAAAATTCAAATATTTGACCATTGGATAGCCTTTGGTCTTTTAGGGCTTATAGGCGGAAACATGATAAAAGAGAGCTTTGAAGAACACAAAGAAGAAGATTTACGTAAAAATCCATTTGCATTTGTAAGCATGTTACTGTTGGCAATCGCTACAAGCATAGACGCACTGGCTGTTGGAGTGACATTTGCGTTTTTCAGCATAAATATTTTTGCCTCTATTGCAATAATAGGAGTGGCTACCTGCTGCATTTCCATAGCCGGAGTAAAAATCGGGAATATATTCGGAATAAGATTCAAGTCCAAAGCGGAGTTATTGGGCGGAATTGTTCTTGTACTGATTGGAGTTAAGATTTTAATTGAGCATCTTTAATTCCCGACACTCTTGTAATTCCCTTTTTACAGGACTCTACAAGAACATCCTTACTGCCGAAAATCAAGCACTCTTTTTTTGCACGTGTTATAGCTGTGTACAATAACTCTCTGGTTAAGATTGTTTCGTCATCTTCGTTAGCTTTAGCCTTATCTGGATATACTACCGCAACATTTTCGTATTCAGAGCCCTGAGATTTGTGGATTGTTATCGCAAAAGCATAGTCATAAGTCGGCAGGGTTAAAACAGAAAACTTGCCGTTGGAAAAATATGCGAATTCATCGTTTTTATCTTTAACCCCAACATCACCGTTAAAAAGCCCAAGCTGATAATTATTCTCCGTGATTATTATCGGAATAAATTCGGCATTTTTGTTTTTTGCACGCTCACATAACTTATCATTTATCAGCACAGTTCCGTATTTGCCGGCGTTTGTCGCACATAGAATTTGAAATTTCTCCAAAAAATTCAAGGCTTCTTCTGTGGTTTTGGCAGAAAATAAATTATCATCGTATTTTGCAAACCACCGACTTTCCAATTTATTGTTTTCATAATAATGAACATTATCATTCTCAAAAGTTTCTAACGGGTTATCTTCCGTGCTTTTTAAAATGGCTTTGCTCAACGCATCTATGCCGGGAGCATCTTTTGCTCTGTGATTCATATAGAGTTCTTCATAAACAGATTTATCTTTTTTGTACTTTTCGCAAATATCCGCAAAAACAGAACCTACTTCAACGGAAGCCAATTGGTTTTTATCTCCCAGCAAATACAAATCGCAATCAGGTTTAACAGCATCCAGCAATTTGGCCATCATGGGCAAATCAACCATTGAACATTCATCTATGGCAATTATATTCGCTTCAAGCGGTTCTTTTTCCGTACGTTTAAAACTCACGGACAGATGTTTGTAACCAAGCAGGCGATGCAAAGTGTTTGAATTCTTTTTAATGTCCTGTTTCTCAAGGCTTTTTTCCATTCTTAAAGCAGCCTTTCCCGTTGGAGCCGCCAAAAGAATTGTTTCGTTCAATCTGTTTTTTAAAATCTTCGCCAAGCTCGTTGTTTTGCCGGTACCGGGTCCTCCTGTTATTATATGGAGTTTTCCATTTTTTAACAATAAATCAAACTTTTGCAATATTCGTTTTTGATACTCAAAATATCTCTGTATATATAAAAATTCACCATCAAACACCAAAGGGCACGGACGAGTTTCATCTCCCCTTCCTATAGCCGGAGATTCCTCAACACTTTCAATTTTCAGGCAAATGCTGCCTTTTTTAAGTTGCATCAGTAAATTCTCAGCATGCTTCAACACAGCATCGGAAACATCGTATTCGGATTTCAAATATTCAAGCAAAACAGGTTTAAGGCTCTCCATTTTCGTTCTCCTTTTTAAACTCAATAACATTTGTTGCCGAATTTTCAAATGTATTGTCGTGCGTCACAACAAACAACTGAGTTAAATTCTCCACCATTTTCGGTAAATTATCCGCAAGCAACTGACGCCTGCTCCTGTCCAGATTATTTGTAGGCTCATCAAGGATTATCAATCCGGTATTGCCAAACACTTGAGATAACGCCAAACGGATTGAGATAGCTACGGAAATTTGTTCTCCGCCGGACAAGTTTATAAAACTGCACATATCTTTTCCATTATCCAAATAAAGGCTGTATTTATCGCTTTCCAAACAACTCCACACAATAGACTGAGACCCTTGCGTGATGTCTCTGAAATAATCACTGGCCACAATAGCTATTTGCCTAACCATCTCTTCCGCAACTTTTCTTCCCAAGTCTTTTATGTTTTCTCTGAAAATCTTTGTCAAAAATTCCTTTCGGCGAATAACGGCAATTTCCAAATCCAAACCGGCAATTATGCTTTCTATTTCCTTGCATTCTTTAATCTCTTTGTATTTTTGCTTAATCCCCTGCTCCAAACCCTCTACCTTTTTTACTCCGGCAATATGTTCATCACTTAATTTCTTCTCCTCTTCACCCAATAATTTCAATTTATCTTCGGAAAAATTAGATTTAAGCTCATTTAATTCATTATTAAATTTATCTCTGCTTTCCGTTTCCAACAGAATATTTTTTTCGCTCAACGCCAATTGTTTTTTTCGTTCTTCATATTTAGCATTATCCTTTTTATACTCCAAGCATTTTTGATATACATCCTGCATGGGAATTAATATTTCCGTTCTTATCTTGTTAATTTCGTTTTGCAAATTTTCGGCCTGCTCTTTGTTTAACTTAGCTTTTGCAATCTCAACTTCCAATTCCGAGAGTTTAACGCTATTCTTCTCGGCAAGCTTTGGGCAGGAAATATTCAGAATTGTGCAAAAACCGCTGGCCTGCGCACGTTTCTGCAAATCTTCGTAATATCTTGCAGCGTTTCTAAGCGGTTGCAAATTTTTGTCCAAAACACCGCTCTGGTTTCTGGCAATTTCATATTTTTCAAATTCGCTTTTGTTCTTTTCCAGGAATTCTCTTGCTATCTGTGAATCTTCAAGGCTGCGTTCAAAATATTTTTTTGTATCTGCAAGCTGTTTTATTTTTTCTTTCGAATTCTTCAATTCTTTTTCTTTGCTATTAATCAGATCGTTCATTTTTTTATATTTATCAAATTCTACCCTCTTATTCTCCCAGTTTTTTTTTGAAATTCCCATTTTTTCCGTTTCTGCCAGCAATTCGGCATTCTGTTTTTTCGCATCATGCTCAAGCTCTGTGATATTTTTCTGTTTGGCTGCCCAAGTATTTCTCTCTATCTCTTTGTCTCTCCCGGTTTCTTTGTATTTTTTTTCATTCTGTTCGCCCAATTTTTCCCATAAATCATTATAAATAGCAACTTCGAATAATTCGTTGAAATGCTCAGATCTGTCCCTAGGGCTCTTTGTAAAAATATCTATAAATTGATTTTGCTTTGCGCAAATCACAGATTCAAAAAAAACGCCGGCTACATTGTCTATTCCAAGAATTTTGCCTATTTGCCTGTAAACATCTTCTTTTTTTCCTTCAAATTTTTGCAAAGAATCCAAACTTGCAAGCTTTACCGATGCGCCACTGCCAAATTTACGTTCAACTTCATATTCCTTTCCATCGTTGCCAAGAAAAGACACTTTTACGCTTCCGCTCTTTTCACCTTTTGATACAATCTCTCCATCCTTGCTGCGAACAGACGAATCAAATAAAGCAAAACCTATAGCTTCCAAAACCGACGATTTTCCCGATCCGTTATCTCCAAGCAAAAGAGTTATTCCATCTCCGAAATTCCAATTGCAACTCTTGTGAATGCGGTAATTTTTCAATTCAACTCTATTTATTTTCATTTTTGCCTCCTATAGCCGACTCTAATGCCGATTCAAAAATCGAGCTGATATCCGACTGCCCTTCCTTTACGGAGTTTCTCATTTCGGCAAGCGCTTTTGCTGCTATTTCCGCAACACCGCCCCATTGCTCCCATTTTTTTATCTGCTCCAATTCAATTTCCTCTATCGAATTTACTTTTGCCGAATTAGAACCAAAACGCAAATGTTTTCGTTTCAACTCAACTTTAGCAAACAATACCCCTTCTTCCAAAATTCTCTTTTCCGCCCATGCAGTATCCGGAATAATAACCGCAGAGGGAAATTCAACAGTCAAAAGAACAATATCATCAGAAGATACATCCGTTTGAGATAAAAACTTTTCAACTTCTTCTCTAAATTCCTCCTGTGTGGCAGATTGCAAAATTATATTTTTTTTAATGCACTTTCTAGGACTTTGCTCTAAAATTTTATATTCCTTTGTATTTGTGTCAAAAATAATTGCCGTTTTAAACTGCGTATCTTCACCCAAATCATAATATTCAGGGGAGCCCGGCGCAAAGAAAAACGGGTTTTCCTTTGGATATTTTTGCAACTTGTGCCCATGACCGCCACCTATATAAATTGCATAATTTTTCAGCGCATCCAGTGCAGCTCCATTCTTTAAAAAGCCACCTATAAATTCACCGTCTCCAAGCGAAGTATGAACAAGCACAACGCAATTTCTCTTATTCTCCTTTTCGCAATAATTCGCAAATTCCAGCAATTCATCATCCACAAACGCACCCGGATAGCCCAAGCCGAAAATCTCGGTTTCACCGACAAAAACAGAATTGTACTTAAAAGGCCGCCGCAATAATTTTTCTTTTTCCAAATATATAATCCAGCTTTCAAATTCCCTATCCTTATATATTAAATCGTGATTTCCCTCAATAACTATTACTTGAATATCATAATCTTTGCATTTTTGCAAAAGTTTTACCGTATTGCTCAAAATATTCGGATGCGTTTCTTTTTTGTCAAAAAAATCACCGGCCACCAAAATTGCATCAACCTCATTTTCCTTTGCCTGTTCTATTATGCGATCAAATGCGCTAAAGTAATCTTCAAACCGTTTATTTCTAAAATCTTCAGAACCAAAATACGGCTTTTTTCCCAAATGCAAATCACTGCAATGCAAAAATTTCATGTTATTTCTCCGTTAAAATTTCATCAAGCTTTTCTATGGAATTCATAATATCTTCTTTTGGCTTAAAATAAATTCCGGCAAAATCTTTCGGGTCTTTTTTTACGCCTCTGAGAAAAACATAATGTACGCCGCCAAAGTTTTTCTCAAAATAACCTGGGCCACGCATTCTATTCAGCCATCTTTTCAGCGCAACAGCATAGATATAATATTGCAAATGATAACTGTGGCTATGCATAACTTCTTCCAGCTCTTGTTTCTCATAATTATCAAGTTTATTAGACTTCCAGTCTAAAATATAATATTTATCATCTTCTCCCAAAAACACCAAATCTATTATGCCGTCAAGATATTTGCTCGGCAGTTTATCTTCAATAATATCTGGTATATTAACGACTTTCTTTATCTTGGACAAATCTATTTTTCCGGATTTTGAACTCATAAAAAATCTGAGTTCAGACATTCTTTTAGCGACATCTACATTGCATAATTTTCCTGCCGTGCCATCAAGTTTTTTCTCTAAAATAGTTTTCATCCAATCCGTAATTGTCTCTTTATGCGCATCTGAAAATTCACTCAACCCTTCCAATTTATCTTTTACAGCTTTTTGAATTTCCACCCTCGGTGCGGCAAAATCCAAATTCTCAAGAATGCCATGCAAAAGATTTCCTACATTTTTGCCGCCGGGAATAGATTCCTGGTCAGATTTCTCGCTATCATTGTGTTTGTATTCCAATTTCTTTGCAATCCCGGAGAAGCTTGTCTTTTTCCAAGGTTGGCCAGCCAATTCAGGCAAAGTTTTAGGCGATTTCATTTCAAGATCGTCACCGATTGCAATTTCTGCAGATGAACCGGAAGCATATTCAATTTTCTCAAGTTTCTCATCCGCAAGTTTTCGAATATTTTCATCGCCTTCAACAGCCATGCAAATTTTTTGTCCGGCAGATTCGGCTTTTTTCTCTCCGTTTTTGCTTTCCTTATAAGCATTTATTATATATAATCTGTAAATAGGACGAGTGACAGCCACATAAAAATTCCTTGCAGATTCTTCTTTCAATTCTTTAAGTTCTGCTTTTTGCGCATCGCCGGAATTGTATTCTATAAAAATCTCGCCATCCTTGTGATAAACAGAAGGGTCATTTGATTTTGTAATCATCAAGTCCGGAACAAAAACAATAGGAAATTGCAGCCCTTTGGATGTGTGAATAGTCATAATTTGCACAGCATCGTCATCGGTTTCCAATTTTTCTTCATGCTCTTCAGTTGTGTCTCCTTGGATTAACATCGCAAATCGCCTGAGTGTTCTTTCCGGAACCCTGCCGGCAACGCTTTCTTCTTCATTTAAAATACCTATGAGTTGCCTTAAATTTGTTATATTTCTTTCTCCGTTTTTCTCGCAACGTATTTTTTTCCAAAGCCCCATTGAATCTAAATATGAATTTATTGCCAGCATAACTCCGAATTTTTTCCATATCTCAAAAGCTTTAGCAAAAGGCTTTATATCATCTGCGCACAATGCCTTTGGTTCCATTAACGCCGCTTTTACCCGGCTCTCTTTTTTGGAGTGAATAAAAGCCGTTAATAAACGCCTGATGTAATCTGCGGCAAAGCTTTTGAATACCCCATCGGAACGGCGAATAACAGCGGGAATAGACTTTGGCTTTATATTTAAAAGAGCGTTTCTGTAATTTCTGGCCTCATCATTTGTTCTTGTTAAAATTGCAATATCCCTAGGCCCTATTTTTCTGGTATCTCCGGTATCCTTATCGCTAATTTCCGGAGCAACTTCATAAAGCAAGCGGGTTATTTCCTTAACAACTTCTCCTCTAATCTCTTTTAAGGCCTGACTTTTGCTGCTATACGCAAAATTACGTAAAACAAGCGGTTCGCTATTTATTCGTAGCTCTGTGGATAAATCTTTTTTTCTCTTAACAGGCCTGTATTTTATTTCTTCCGTTTCAAATGGATTTTCTATTTTAAAAACTTTATTCAATCCGTCCAACAATTTTTGTTGCGAGCGAAAATTGTAATTAAGAGTATATTGCTCATCTGCCGTCTTTCCGGCTTCCAAGTAAGCGTAAATATCTCCACCTCTGAATCTGTAAATTGCCTGCTTTGGATCACCTATAATAAAAAACGGCTTGCCGCAGAATAAATAGTTAAATATTTCAAACTGCATCGCATCGGTATCTTGAAATTCGTCAACCAAAATAGCATCATACTTTTTTTGCACAGCGTTGAAAAGCGGACGATCCATTTTCTTGTGTTCTTTGACAACAGCATCGGAGGCGTCCTTTATCAAATCTCCGAAACTTCTAACCTTCATATTATCTTTTTCCGCTTGCAAAGATGTCAGCAATTTCTTTGCCAGCTTGTATTGCAATATTGCAACCGCAGTTTTTTCTTTTTCGCTGAGTATTTTTCTCAATTCACCCAAATCATCCATGCAAGCATTGAATTGCACGAATAATAAGTTTTGCTTTGCTTTTTTGGCATTTATTTTGCCATCTGTTTTATTGAATTCCATTTCCGGATTTTTTTCCATTACCTCATTATGCAAACTCTCTATCTCTTGAGTTTTCTTTTCCGCATTCGCTTTAGTCTCAAAATAATTCTCCGTTATCGGGCTTTTATTTTCATATTCTTTAGGCAATAACGTTGCCTGTGGAAAATTGAGAACATGCTTAAATCCTGTTTTTAAGCTATCTAAAGAAAAATTTGCCGGCAAGGCGGCAATTTCTTCTGTCGATAATTTACATATTTCCTCTCGCCAAAAATCCGCCGCAATTCTATTTTCAATATCGCTTTGGTTTTTTATAATCTCCCGTTCTTCAAAATTCTGCGTTTCATAAGCAAATTCGTTTAGCAGCCTTGTACAAAATCCGTGAATTGTAAATACGGGCATTTCATCTATACGTGCTATAGCATCCAGTAAATTCGCTCTTTTAATTTGCGCATCTTCTGAGGTTGCTGCTTTTCTGACTATAGCGTTTAAATCATCATCTTCAGAGTTATTTTCCCACCTGTCAAGCGCCTCTATAATTTTTTCCGCAGTCTTTTTTTTGAGTTCCGCAGTTGCAGCATCGGTAAAGGTTATCAGAACTATTTTTTGCACCGGTATTTTTTCTTCCAAAAGCAAGCGAATTACTATTAAACCGATTGTATAGGTTTTTCCCGTTCCGGCACTGGCTTCAATGAGAACTTTCTTTTTGAGCGACACTTCCCGTACATTAAGTTCCTGCATAGCCTTCCTCTTTTCCGTTATAATTTTCAAACAACCTGACGGAATAATCTTTAAAATCCTGTTTTATATCAACACCCATTTCCTTTTTAAAATCTTCAAAAGAACCTGCTGCTCCCAAAAACTTTTTTGCATACGGAGAGTATTTCGCAATTCCGGCATTATATTTATCTCCAAAAATTCCAAATTCCGCAGCACTTTCCGCTTGAGTGTCTCTCTTTGAATTATAATAATCAAAAGCAGGACCAGGGAAAATAGGTCGCATTTTTTTGTTCAATTCCTGTTTAAGCTCACGCAATTTGTCCAAGATTTTCTCTGCTGTTTTCGTAGCCATTCCGGGCAAAGCTATTGTCTTGTTTCTTAAAAATATTTTTGTATCCTGAGTTTCCTTTGAATTCAAATCCAAGTGGAACAGCCAATGCTTCAAGCGATACTTGCCTTTATCATTGCTTGGATAAGCCAAATATTTCAATGTTTCCCCTTTTATTCTGGCATTTAAATCTTTAGCCTCATTAATCAATTTTTCTATAATTCTATCCGCAAAGTTTCCGGTCGGTAATTTTCCCCTCAATTTTTCAACTCTAATTTTATTCTCCATGTTGCCATCCAAAACCCATTGCATCAATTGCCATTCATCCAGGCCTCGCTCCACAACAAAAGGTTCTAAATTATCCAAAAGATCAATATCTTCCGGTAATTCTATTTTGCACACATTTTTTAAAAAATATTTAGGAGCATCAGATAATATCACGTATAAATCATCAATATCATTGTCTTTATTTTCAGGCGGCTCCCATTGCCAAACGCTCTTTGAAGAATCCGCAACTTTTTCCCACCTTGCATCATAAGTGCTCAAATTAGATTTTTTTTCAAAATACTTTCGTGAAAACGGTTGCAACGGATGTTTTACAATTATTTTATCCTTTTCAAGTTTATATTGAGTTTCCAAATTTTTCAAAAGCATGACAACCACGCTGGACGGTTCAAGATCATCCGCCGTCTTTTCACTTTGCCCAACCCAACTTATATAAAACGACTCCTCTGCGCTTAGAAGCGTTTCCAAAAATATCAGGCGTTCTTCATTTGCCAAGTCTTTGTCGCCCAACTTCGGCTTTGCAGCTATAAGGCTGATATCTTTTGTCAACACCTGTGATGGAAATTCCTTGCTGTTCATTCCTATGCAGCACACAATCTTGCGCGGCACAGCTCTGAAAGTTTTAATATTTGAAAAGGAAACATTACCGCTTAAAGAATATGAATTCTTTGAATGCAATTCCATTTTATTCAGCAAAGCCTTTTTTAAAACAAAAAAATCTATGGGCACGTCTTCACTGCAGAACCCAATTTTCATTTCCGCTTGCAGGCTGTCCCAGGCATCTCTGACTTTTTGATATGAATTATCACCTCCTTCATTGGAACGGATTACGCCTTTGCCAAAAAATACAGGCAAAATTTCGCATAAAAGAGCATGCCAGTTACCGACAGAATGTTTTTTTTCGCTTTTTTTCGCAAGTTTTTCCAACGCACGAACAAAGACAACAAAATCACCCAAAATATAAGCCGGATTGCCTTCTATATCCGGATAGCAGTACTTATCTTTGCCGGAAAATTCATCGGCAGAAATCATAAAGAAACCGGCGAATAATTGGCTGAATCCGTTTTCAAAGGAATAATCGCCTTTATCCAAACCATGCCTGATAGCATTTTCTCTCACCCACTTTTCAAGCCGCTCTCTGCAGTCATGGTCCAGTTCCTTATTCTGCACAAACATGGAATATTCAAACAACGCAACGACATCCGAAGCTTCATATCTGCTGCCGATCAGCGAAAATATCATATTCAAAAGCTGTGCGGTTTTATCGTATTTTTTCACATTGCGATC
The DNA here is from genome assembly GCA_009787645.1 of Candidatus Fibrimonadales bacterium. GTDB lineage: Bacteria > Fibrobacterota > Fibrobacteria > Fibrobacterales > Fibrobacteraceae > Fibrimonas. Next base: position 15,840 of record WQSZ01000015.1, read on the forward strand.
TGAAATTTTGTATGGGATTTCATATCTGCCAAAAACCATTTCTATTGCGCTGGCATAAATTTCAATATCGGGAGCAACAACAGCGATATCTGCGTAAGTCAATTCTTTATTTGCAGCGAATAAATCCAGTATATGATCTCCGAGAACTTCAATTTCTCTGAGAGGGGAAAAACAGTTGTTGATTGTTAAAGAATGAGATGCGGAGAACGGAGAACCAAGAATTTCATTATTATCCGCTATTATGTCTTGCTGTATTTGCTTCAATAATGCTTTCTCATGCCCTACGTTCCGTATCTCATACCCATTTATCTCTATCTCTTCAATATCTTCTCCACATTCCAAAATCTGCTCGTAAAACACCTGCGAACTTCTGCCGAGGTTCGCAATCAGTCTGTTGCCCAAATCCCAGTACAATTCATTTTCGTTTACAATTTTATTTTCCCATGATTTTTTTCTGTTGCGGGCAATCTGCTTATCGCTTAAATGCATGCCTATATATTCCGTGCTAATCTGATGCGCATATAAATTAACTTCGCAACCAGCTTTTGAAAGCAGAGCTAGCGTTCTCAGATGAATGGGAGCTATGGACAACGGAGCAAAAATAAAAATCTGTTTTGGCAAAAAGTTTTTTTCCGTAGCGGGATTTTTCAACGCCGTTTCAATAAATTTATAAAGACTCGAAATATTCCGTTTTCCGAATTTTGCTTCCAAGCCATTCCAAAGTTTTCTTTGTCTTTTTTCATTATTTATAAAGTTCCCGGAAGATTCCGATATTTCATAAGCAGAACCGTTAGTCCAGGCTTGAATTAATTCCGGTCTGTAAATTTGATAGCCAAAAAACAGAGATGCCATTTCGCTTGCATGCGAAAATTTTCGCTCTTCTTCCGGCAACAGATTGTAAATAGCCCACACCAGATTATTAGGGTTGTAAACATTGTTTTTTTCATCTTCCTGCATATCCTTAGGGGACAAGTTGTAAGCGCATTGCATCAAAAGTCCGGCAAGAGGCTTAAATTGCAAGGCCGTCCATATTCCTCCGTGTTCATCTACGCATCTTTGCAGCAAATACTCCTGCAGGCCATCAGATTCGCAAACGAGCATTTTGCCGCCTGTTAAAAAACCGCCCTTAGCATGACTCTGCGCAAAATTCTCCCTGTTAAGAACATCTTCTATAAAGGCATCTGCCAGTATCTCTATGTCCGTATGAGGAATAATACGCATTTTTTACTTTTCAACCCACTGCCAATTGCTTGAAGGGAATATACAATTATTACAGATTTAAAAATCACCCCCCTCCCCAAAACATTTGTAAATTATATATAATTTACAAATATTCACTTTTATGACCGAGGGGTGGCATAATCGTGAATATTTTGTGAAGCGGAGGGGGTCTGGACCTCGGTTTCCCGAAAGGCTAATTGAGGTCCAGATTTTTTCAAAATAGAGCAATGGTTTTTGAAGGAGTAAATTATTTACTATATTATGACTAGACAGATTAGTTATTAGGAGTTTTTATGCAAAGATGGCAATTACAAGAAGCCAAAGCAAAATTCAGCGAACTTGTTAAGCAGACAAGTTTTGCTCCTCAATCAATTACTCTGCGGGGCGAACCCGTGGCAGTCATGATTTCTATCGCCAAATACAAGCAACTTACCAAACCTAAGAAAAGTTTGTTCAATATGCTTCGCAGCGCACCGGAAAGCTTGGCTGATTTAGAATTGCCTTCCCGTAAAGATACTCGCTTTCGGGAGGTTGAATTATGAAAAATGCAGGATACTTTTATAGCGGCCACTGCGCTTGAAAACAATCTGACTATAGCTACTCGCAAAGTAAAAGATTTTTCCGACATTGCTGGATTGCAAATATCAAATCCTTGGGAGAAGGGATAGAAACGGACTGCGCTCTGCACAACATTCCGCTGTATATTGTTGGGGTGTATCAGGCTTTTGTTTGCGGTTCTTGAATGGGGCTGCCCACACGGGTCAGCGTGGGGTTGGGGACATTTTTGACGAGATTTTTTTACTATATTTATAGGTGTATATGAAAATACCTATTTTTGAATGGGACGAGAATAAGAGCAAAGCAAACCTTGCCAAACACAAGGTGAGTTTTGACGATGCAGCAAAAGCATATTTGGACCCAGACAGAATAGATTTTTACGACAAGGAACATAGTAAGCAGAACGAAGATAGGTGGAATTTTATAGGTGCAACTGCTGGAACTGTATTATTTGTTGTTGAAACTGAACCTTGCGAAAATATAGTGCGAATTATATCTGCAAGGAGAGCATTAAAACTGGAAAGGGAGGCGTATTATGCCAATAGTGAGAAAAACCGTCAATGAGCTTTTGCCAGCAGACGAAAAAAGACTGAAAGCGTTGGCCAGCATAGATGATAGCGAAATAGACACTTCCGATATACCGGCGTTATCGGCAGAACAATTAGCTCGTTTTGTGCCGGCGAAACTTCTAAATCGTTCGCTTTATCGCCCCGTGAAAGTTCCGGTAAAAGTAAACTACGATGCCGATATTCTGGAATGGTTTAAATCCTTCGGCAAAGGCTATCAAACCAGAATGAACTCTGCTTTAAGGGAATACATGACAGCTAACTGCCTGAGAGAACCCGAACCTCCAAAGTACAATTCCAGCCCGAAACGCAAAAAGAAATAAAGTTGGTCTTGAATTGCACAAGGCTAAAGAGATATTAGGCGTATTTTCCGCTCACCCAGCTAACTTTGGAATTTAGCTTCCTGCTGGGCGTTTTAGCGGAATTATGTACTTTTGCTTCTCCTTTTATTTTCGTTTCCTCTTCGCCGGAATACGTTGATCCAGTCTTCTGCTTCCAGAACTCGGGAGAACTCTACTCTTACCTTGTATTTTTTTTCTAATTCGCTTTTGAGTTTTGCCCTTTTTGCGTCATCTATTTTCGGGGATAGGCGAATGCATTTTACGGCTTCTTTTTCGAAATGAATTTGTTCTGCGAAGCCTTTTCCGTGCCAGATTATCCTGTATTCTCCTTCGCATTGGTATTGGCTGCGCTTTAAAAATGGTATTTTGTTCTCTAAGTTCAAGTCTCCGGTGTTAATTGTGTCTTTGTAAACAACAGAATCATGCAATAGTTTTTGGGTTTCAGCATTTTTGATTATTGCTTCTTTGTCAAATATTATGCAGCCGCCTTCTGCAGCGTATCTTTCCCAATGATAGATGGATTCTTTGCCATCTAATAAGCATAACGCCCGTACGTTGACATTTTCGCCTTTTAGTTTGCCGAAAGCCAGTAATGCGGCGGTGTCATTTTTGTCTTCCCATTTTTCCGGGTCGCTTAGAAGCAGAAAGCCGTTGTCAAGTATTTTGCATATGCTTTCAATGCTTGTATAGTGCCTTAGAGACGTTGTGTCTTTCGTCTTCTTTTGCTGTTTTTTTGCCATTTTCTCTTCTCCTGTGTTTTCCCCGTTGTTATTAGCCCAGCCAAACCCTTGGGGATACAAGGTTTGGCTAGGGTTCGCGCCACTATGGCGCAAATTCTTTTTGTTCGCCCATTGCTTCGCTATGGACGGAGCTTCGCTCACCAGTCCTGCACGCAACGGACAGAAAGCAGGAGTGTCTTATATCCGAAGGACCTGGCGGCGTCCTCGTAGTCGTAGCCCATGAACAAGCCGTAGGCGGCGTCGCTATCGATCTCGTACTCACTGGAACTCCACCAGTTGCCGTAGTCGCCAGCATCGTTGAAATAGCCATACGAGTTGCCGTCACCGCCCGGCAGGGCCGAAAATCCATAAGTGTCCAAACCATTGCCAGATATACCTTCATAAGCATTCCACCCTGTTTTTGCCTTCAAATAGTTCCCTGCGCAGTAAGTACAACCGCCTTGGCTTTCAACATAATTTATAAGCGTTGCCCATTCATCATCGCTGGGAATATGCCAATTATTGGGACAAACACCTTGATGCTTGCCGGAAACCGGATAGCTGCTGCCATTGTATGTAGATGCAATATTCATTGCTGTTGCCCAGTCGTAAAGACGACCGTATTTCGCACAGTTTGCTCGCACTTCTGCAGCGGATAGCGTAATGTAAATTCTTTCGTAGGCTTCTTCGTTCAAGCCACCATAAACTTCACCATCTCCTCCATAACATTTGCTGCCTGCAACTGCATGATTCAAGTTCTCTGCCATCCAAGTTTGAGAGCCAATAACCACATAAGCATAGGTTTTGTTATCACGTATATCAACGAAAGTATGTTCCTCTAGCTTACTGCCTCCATCACTGGAGCAGGAAAATGTGAATGCCAAGGCAAGCGAAACACCAGCCGCTAAAAGAAAATGGTTAGTTTTCATAATGAACTCCTATAGTTGAAAGGAAATTTTTGTAATTCTGAAAACACTGATAATTCTGTGAATTCTGGTTCAGACAGAAGAGGTGAAGTTCGTAACTCCTTATATTCCAGGCACTTATG
>WQSZ01000016.1 GCA_009787645.1 Candidatus Fibrimonadales bacterium
CATAAGAAGAGGGAGAGGGATTCGAACCCTCGTTACGTGAGTAAACACGCTTTCCAAGCGTGCGCCTTAAACCACTCGGCCATCCCTCCTAGAAGATGGGAGTATAAATTTAGCTTTTTTTTGCGATTTTGTCAAATAATTTCTATATTTTTTCAAAAATATTGCGGAGGAAGCATGAAATTTCTGAAATCTCGCCTATCACTAATTTATTTTGCCGCTCTCGGAGCGGTCATGTTCACCTGTTCGGCAGGGAGCACGGCTCAAAGCCCTTCAAGCTCATCCGGTGGCATGCAATTGCAACCCTTGACTCCAACAAAGGCCGCAACGCCGCAATTGGAGGCTTTTCGCTATGAAATAGCGGATTTGGCAGAAAAACTGATACCAACTGTGGTCACTATCCAAACGGAATCCACTATTAAAGTAAGTGACCGTGGCAGCTTTTTTGGCGATGATTTTTTTGACCAGTTCTTCTTTGGGCCAAGGTCTCCGCAAAGACCTAAAGAAAGAGAGCACAAACAGCAAGGGCAAGGCTCCGGCGTTATAATCTCCTCTTCGGGGCAAATTTTAACCAATAACCACGTGGTTCAGGGGGCAGACCAGATAAAAGTGTCGCTCTCGGATAAAAGGGAATTCAAAGCGAAAATCGTGGGAACAGACTCGTTAACAGACATTGCCGTTATTCAAATAGAAGAAACCGTTAAAGACCTGCCAGCCGCAACTCTGGGCAACTCGGATGCATTAAGGGTGGGTGAATGGGTAATTGCAATCGGCAGCCCCTTTGCGCTATCGCAAACTGTTACAAAGGGAATAGTCTCTGCTAAGGGTGTGCATGGGCGTGGAATTACCAGCTATGAAAACTTTATACAAACCGATGCGGCTATAAATATGGGCAATTCCGGCGGCGGATTGTTCAATTTGGCCGGCGAGCTTATAGGCGTAAATACTGCGATTTTAACAAGAAGCGGCGGATTTCAAGGCATTGGCTTTGCCATACCCGTTAACTGGGCGAGAAGCATAATGAACGATTTAGTCAAAGACGGCAAAGTGAGCCGGGGCTGGCTGGGTGTGAGCATACAGGATGTGGACGCAAACATTGCGAAAGCCTTGAAGCTGAATCCGGCAAAAGGGGCATTGATAAGTGAGGTTTTTGACGGTTCCCCAGCGCAAAAAGGCGGGCTAAAGGACGGCGACGTGGTTCGCTCCATAAATGGCCAGGTTATAGACGATGCAAACAGTTTGAGAAATACCGTTGCGGCGCTTCGTCCCGGAGAAAATGCGGAATTTGAGGTTCTGAGAGATGGAAAATCCTTAAAACTGAAAATAAACATAGCCCTGCGAGACGAAAACAACCTTGCCGGTACAGCTCCCGACTTAAAAGATGCAAAAAAAGACGCAAATGAGTGGGGCATTCAGGCGGCAGAGCTCACAAAAGAGCAAAAAAAGTCCTCCGGGCTTTCGGAGTCTTCCGGCGGAGTGCTAGTGGCTTCTGTAAAAGACAAGTCTCCGGCAGATAAATCCGGCATAAAAAGAGGTGATATAATCTTGGTGGCAAATAATAAGCGCATAGCGAACTTAAAGGATTTCGACTCCGTTTTTAGCTCGGATACCAAGACTATTATGTTGCAGATAAGACGTTCGGGAGGCCAATTCTTCACTGTTTTGGAAAAATTCTGATTTTTCTATATTACAACGTATGAACATATCTCCGTCAGCTTCCGCAATGCAGGCTAGTTCGCTCAGAATAGCTATTAGCGCACACGACGTCGCTAATATAAACACGTCTGGCTTTTCGCAAAGCCGTCCGGTGCAAACTTCGCAGAACCCCGGAACCGCTATCACGGCTATCCAGAAAATAGAGCCTCCATCTAAGGATTACTCCGCTACAGACCTGGCAGAAGAAACTGTGGAACAGATAAAAAGCGAAAAAGAACTCGCCGCAAATGCATCCGTTGTCAGAACTCAAGACAAAATGCTGGGCGACTTGCTGAACGTGCTTGCGTAAAAATCCGGGGCTATCTCACGTAACGGCTTCAAAACAAACTCTCTTTGGGCAATGTATGGATGAGGAAGCGTCAATTCCTCGCTTTCCACAACCTCGTTGCCGCAATACAGCAAATCCAAATCTATCTCACGCTCCTTCCACTTCTCTCTTTTTTGCCGGCCCAGCTTTTGCTCAATACCCTTGCAAAGAGAAAGCAACTGCTGCGGAGTCTTTTCCGAACTGAAACTCACAACCTGATTCAAAAATTTTGCCTGATCCGGCTCACCCCACGGCTCAGTCTCGTAAATCTTGCTCTCCTTCCAATCCAACGGCTCCTCGGATTTCAGCAAACCTCTGGCTTCTGCCAACCGCTCATCTCTCGGCTCTATATTTGAACCAAGCGAAATGAAAATTTGCCTAAAAAGCGAAATCTCACGATCAGTGTCGCCGGTTATCTCAATTTTAATGCGATATGTTATGTTCAACGGAAAATCGCCGGCCATTTGCGGCCATTCTATAAGCGTGATCCCCTTTGAAAAGGTGTAAAGCTCAATGCCTATATCGTATAAATCTGTGGGGGTCTTTAGGCGGTAAAGGTCAAGGTGGTAGATAGGCGGGTTGTGCGGATATTCATGGACTATTGCGTAGCTGGGGGAATTTACCGTGCCCTCAAAACCCAAACATTTACAGATAGCTGCGCAAATTGCGGTTTTTCCTGCGCCCAAATCGCCTTCAAGAGCCACTACATCGCCGGATTTCAGGCTTTTGGCAAATGTCTGGGCCCAAGACTCGGTTTGAAGGTGGGTATGGGAATGGAACATGAACTTTTATGTGAAAATAGAAATATCTATATTTCCAATCGTAAAAAAACTTCTTGGAGGGGGTATCATGAAAGCTATTAGAGCTTCAGTGGGAGGCTTATCCGAAAGGATATTCCGAATAATCCGGAGATATTCGCAGGTGGTGTTCGTCTTTTTGGCTTTCACCATAATGGTGGTTCTCAGTTGTATCTTTATGATCAACATGGAGTTTCAACACCTAAGGAAAGAAGCGAAAACAACCCTGTCTTATGCGCAAACCAATATTGTATCCAGTTTGCAAAAGTCGGAACAGGTTTTGGACAATATTGCTAAAACCGTGCGTGTAATGACTATGGCCGATGAAAATCCTAAAATTATAAAAAAGTGCATAAAAGATGTGTTTGACGGAGAATACTATGCCATTTCAGATACAAATAGCAGAATAATAGCCGATAGGCTTCGTTATGAAAAAACACAGGGTGCAGCGATAATTACTTATGCCCGTCGTATTTTAGACAATTCCGGCAAACAGCTCGGCATTGTTTATCTGGATGTAAACCTCAGTAATGTTTTTAAAAAATATGTAATAGATATGAAAATCACCGATGGCGGATATGGAATGCTGCTGAACAAAGAGTTGAAAATAGTCGCACATCCTTTCCGTGATTTTTTGGGCGCATCGTTGCAAGATTCAAATATGCCGCTATCCATATTTGAAGAGGAACTGATGAAAGGAAGAGAGGTTTTCGAACGTGAAATAGTGAATTACGAAGGCAAAAAAGTGCTTGTATTTTTCAAGAGGCTGGAAAACGGCTGGTTTCTCGGTGCTGTTACTCCCGAAGTTCAATATTATCAGAGCGTGATAAGAATAGCGCAAATACTCTGCGTAATAGCCTTTGCGCTTGCCTCGCTTCTCGGCATAACTTTGGTTCGCATTATAAAAATGAGAGATCATGCTGAAACAAAGGCAAAAAACGCCAACAAGGCCAAGTCCATATTTTTAGCGAGAATGAGCCATGAAATTCGCACGCCTATGAACGCAATTATGGGTGTAACGGAAATTGAGTTGCAAAGAGATGCAATGGAACCTCACTCAAGAGAAGCCTTTACCATGATTTATAACTCAAGCAATCTGCTTCTTGGCATTATCAACAATATACTTGATCTGTCTAAAATAGAAGCCGGCAAAATGGAAATTGTTTCCGTGAAATACGAACTCGCAAATTTAATCAGCGATGTTGCTCAATTGAACATGATGCGAAACAGCAAAAAGATAGAGTTTGAAGTTTATGTGGATGAGCATTTGCCCATGCAGTTATTCGGCGATGAAATTCGCATTAAGCAAATTTTGAACAATCTGCTTTCCAACGCCTTCAAATATACCAATAACGGCAGGATTAGCTTTTCTATTTCTTACGAAGATGGGCCGGATTCGGAAGCCACCATTGTTTTCGGCGTTAGCGATACGGGAGATGGCATGACTGAGGAACAGGCGAAATGCCTGTTTGCTCCGTATTCCCGTTTTAATTTGGAATCGAATCGCTATATACAGGGGTCCGGGCTTGGCATGAATATCACGCAGCATTTGCTGCAGATGATGAACGGGCGCATTTCCGTGGAAAGCGAACTTGGCAAAGGCTCTACTTTTGTGGTGCATTTGCCGCAAAAAAAGATAGGTTTTGCCCGTATTGGCAAAGACATGGCAAAAGATCTGACGCAACTGCGCTTGCCGGAGACGGTGAGGATAAAATCGGCTCAGTTTGCATACGAAAGCATGACTTACGGCAAGGTGTTGATTGTGGACGATGTGGAATCGAATCTGTATGTGGCCAGAGGGCTTATGGCACCTTATGGCTTGTCCATAGATGCCTGCACCGGCGGTTTTAAGGCAATAGAAAAGATTAGGGACGGCAATGTTTATGATGCTATATTCATGGATCATATGATGCCGGAAATAGATGGCATTGAAACAACAAGGAGAATACGAGAAATGGGATATACACGGCCAATAGTTGCGTTGACAGCCGATGTTTTGGTTGGCCAGGCAAAACGCTTTCTTGAAAACGGCTTTGATGATTTTGTTTCTAAACCTATTGATGTGCGTCAATTGAACCACGTGCTTAACAAGTTTGTACGCAAGAATACTTTTTGCGTCTCTGCAAAGACGGAGATAAAACCCGAGTTGCTTTTGATGTCCATAAGGGATGTAAAAGGCATTTTGCCGATTTTGAAATTTACTTTGGAAAATATAGAGGATATTTCAGAGAGCAGTTTGCATTTATTTGCAATTAAAGTTCATGCCTTAAAAAGTGCTTTTGCCAATGTGGGTGAAACTACGCTTTCGCAAATGTCTTATGAACTTGAACTGGCCGGTAAGGCGCAGGATAAAAATGCCATTAAGCAAAAAACTCCAGGATTAATAGACTCCGTTAAAGCGTTTGTAGCTAAAAACGTAGTAGAAATGGAGCAAAACCCAGCCGACGAAGATGAAGACTCCACTTATTTACGTGAACAATTGAAAATAATCAGCGATTCATGTGAATATTACGATATAAAGGCGATCAACGCTGCTATGGCGAATTTAAAGAAAAAATCATGGTCAAAGGCAACCGAGGAAATTCTGAATGAAATTTCCTTGTGTCTTTTGAGCAGCGATTTTGAGGAGGCTGCGGTGAAGGCAAAGTTTCAAAAAACAACACCAACACCCCTTTCCTGCGTTTCAAAATGAAACATAATATTCGCTAAAACGGTATTTTTCGCTCAAAAATGCCGTTTTATTCTTAGGCATAACTTTTGCCTTAATATGGGTATGGATGAAGCTGAAAAACTGGAAGTTGAGAAACTGATTGAAGAAGTGGAAAAATCTACTGATGAAACATTTGCAGAAGGGCACAATGCTCTGGCTCAAGCTCAAGATAAATATTTGCGCCTTTTTGCGGAATTTGAAAATTATCGCACTCGCACAGCTAAAGAACAACTGGAACTTATAAATACTGCGAACGGCAAACTTTTAACAAAACTCTCCGAAGTAAAAGACAACTTTGACCGTGCATTTGCCGAAGAAAACAAAAGCGGAGATTTAGAAGCTTTTGAAAAAGGTGTGAAACTAATTCAAGAGCAGTTTGATAAAGTTTTAACGGAATTCGGACTTGAAACCATAGACCCCACAGGTGAAATTTTTGACCCGAATTTCCACGAAGCCCTTATGGATCAGCCAAGCGAAAACGTGCCGGAAGGAAACGTGGTCCTGGTTTATCAAAAGGGATACAAGATTAAAAATAAGTTGCTGAAAACAGCGAAGGTAATCGTTTCTTCAGGGAAACAATAGAACAGGAGAAAGCCATGGGAAAAATCATAGGAATAGACTTGGGCACAACAAACAGTTGTGTGTCCGTTATGGAAGGTGGAAAACCGGTTGTTATCGCTAACGCCGAAGGTTTTCGCACAACCCCCTCAATCGTAGCTTTCACCAAAGACGGTGAACGTTTGGTGGGCCACGTCGCAAAAAGACAGGCAATAACCAATGCCGAAAAAACAATTTACTCAATCAAAAGGTTTATGGGCCGCCGTGCAGAGGAATGCTCTGAAACCGAAAAACACATGCCTTACCAACTGGCCGGCAAAGGCTCTGATTTGGTGCGTGTAAATATAGACGGCAAAGAATATGCGCCGCCTGAGATTTCAGCGATTGTTCTGCAAACTATGAAAAAAATCGCAGAAGATTATTTGGGTCATGAAGTCACTCAAGCGGTTATAACCGTTCCGGCATATTTCAACGATGCTCAAAGACAGGCTACAAAAGATGCGGGTCGCATAGCCGGCCTTGAAGTTCTGCGCATAGTCAATGAACCTACCGCAGCAGCGCTTGCTTATGGCCTTGATACCAAAAAGAATGAGAAAATAGCCGTTTACGATTTGGGCGGTGGAACTTTTGATATATCCATTCTGGAAATATTTGAAAACTCGTTTGAAGTGCTTGCTACCAACGGCGACACTGCTTTGGGCGGCGATAACTTTGACGAAGTTATAATAGACTGGATTAACGAGGAATTCCGCAAAAGCAATCCGGGCATAGACCTCAAAAAAGACAAAATGGCTTTGCAACGCTTAAAAGATGCTGCGGAAAAAGCGAAGATAGACCTTTCCGCATCCATGAGCACAAATATAAATTTGCCATTCGTAACAGCAGATGCTACTGGCCCAAAACATTTGGATTTAACACTCACCCGTGCAAAATTTGATCAGCTTACCTCCTTTTTGGTTGAAAAGACCTTAGGGCCGGTTCGCAAAGCGATGGAAGATGCAAAGCTGAAATCTGCCGATATAAGCGAAGTTATTTTGGTCGGTGGTTCAATTCGCATTCCTGCGGTTCAAGAGGCTGTGAAAAAGCTATTCGGAAAAGACCCGCACAAAGGCGTTAACCCGGACGAAGTTGTTGCAATCGGCGCAGCTATTCAGGGCGGAGTTTTGGCTGGCGACAGTTCTCTGAAAGACGTGGTTCTTTTGGATGTGACTCCGCTTTCACTCGGCATAGAAACTTTGGGCGGCATTATGACAAAACTCATAGACCGCAACACGACAATTCCAATTCGCAAAAGCCAGGTGTTCAGCACCGCAGATGACAATCAGCCGGCAGTGTCCATACATGTGTTGCAGGGCGAAAGAGAATTTTCAAGAGACAATCGCACACTTGGCCGCTTTGATTTGACGGGAATTCCGCCAAAACCACGTGGCATGCCGCAAATTGAGGTGACTTTTGATATTGACGCAAACGGCATTGTGCATGTCAGTGCAAAAGACAAGGAAACCGGCAAAGAACAGAGCATAAAAATTCAAACATCTTCAGGTCTCAGCGAAGATGAGATAAACAAGATGGTTAAAGATGCGGAAGCCAATGCGGACAATGATAAAAAGGCCCGTGAACTGGTTGACACAAAAAACCAAGCAGAACAGATTGTTTATCAAGTGGAAAAAACTCTCAAGGAAAACGAGGGCAAATTACCTGCAGACTTGGTTTCTCAAGCTAACACCGCTGTTGCAGACTTGAAAGCTACAGCAGAAAAATCTACCAGCAAAGAGGAAATTCAAAGCGCGATAGACAAGACTCAGAGCGTTATAAGCCAGATTCTGCAAGCGGCTCAAATGGCTGGCGGCACTAGTGGCACTGGCGAGAGCTGCGAAGGTAATTGCGGTGGCGGCGATGATTGCTGCAAAAATAAGGATGACAAAAAAGATGAAAAGAAAGACGGTGGTGCTGTTGATGCGGATTTTGAAGTGGTAGATGATAAGAAATAATTATTATGGCAAAAACGGATTATTATGAAGTTCTTGGCGTTTCTAAAACTGCTTCCGCTGATGAGATTAAGCGAGCATATAAAAAGCTCGCTATAAAATATCACCCGGACAAAAATCCGGGCAACAAAGAAGCGGAAGACAAGTTCAAGGAAGCTGCTGAGGCTTATGATGTGCTTTCCGATGAGAAGAAGAAGGCGCAATATGATCGTTTTGGCCACGAAGGTTTGAGCAGTGGCGGATATGGCGGCTTTAGCAGCGGTGGTTTCACATTTGAAGATATATTCAGCCATTTTGGAGATATATTCGGTGATATTGGAGGCTTTAGCGGCAGTTTTGGCGGTCGAGGTTCTTCACGTGCCCGTGGTCCGATGCCGGGCGAAGATTTGCAAATAGGCATTGCGTTAACTTTGAAGGAAATTGCCGAAGGAACTATAAAAAAAGTTCGCATAAAACGTTACAAGCAATGCCCTGATTGCAACGGCAAAGGAGGCACCGGAATAAAAACCTGTGAATCCTGTGCTGGAAAAGGACAAGTGCGGCGCAGGGTTCGCAACGTATTTTTTGAAACGGTGAATTTTGTAACATGTCCTGATTGCGAAGGTTCGGGTGAATCCATAACCAATAAGTGCAAAGTCTGTTCTGGAGTCAAGCGTGTTAAAACGGAAGATACCATTGAAGTTAAAATTCCCGCAGGAGTTGCGAACGGAAATTATCTCAAGCTTCGTAGCGAAGGAAATGCAAGCCCTCAAGGCGGCGCAACGGGTTCGCTATTGGTTCATATAGAAGAAAAGAATGATGATTTTTTTGTGCGAGACGGACAGAATCTTTTTTGCAAAGTGTTGGTTCCTGTATATCGTTTGGCTTTGGGTGGCGAACAGAGAGTTCCCACTTTATACGGCGAAGTGAAGGTAAAAATCGCAGCAGGTTTACAGCCCGGTACGCAATTAAGAGTTCGTGGCCAAGGTTTGCCCGCTTACAATATGGATCACAAAGGCGATCTTTTTGTAGAAATTCAAGCATATATCCCGGAAAGCTTATCCGGCAAAGAAAAGACTCTTTACGAAGAATTAGGCACTCTTTGCCAAGAAAGCGATGAAAAACGTGAGCGTGGCTTGCTAGACAGGATAAAGGAATTTTTTAGTTGAAAGGCACTCTCCCATTCCCACTAACACAATTTGGCAAAACAGCTCTCGGCGCACCGTTGCTTTATGCGCCATGCACTGCAAAATGCGAACTTCTTGTAATTGCCGGCGTTCATGGCGAAGAAGCAGAAACAACGTTCCTCTTAAGCCGAATACTAAGAAATTTTGACAAGCCTTTGCAAAACATAGCCTTTATACTTTGCGCAAATCCCGATGGCACAGCACTTGGCACACGTGGCAATGCAAACGGCGTAGATTTAAACCGAAATTTTCCAACAGAAAACTGGAGCCCAAAGCCTACCTTTAGCAAGCCATTCCTAGAAAGCAGAAGAATAACACAACTCTCAACCGGAAAAACTCCGGCAAGCGAACCAGAAACTAAATCTCTGCTCAAACTTATACGCAAATTAAAGCCGGCAGAAATACTGGCTATTCACAGCCCGCTTGGCTGCGTGGACGCGCCTATGCTAACGCCTTTGGTAAAATTCCTGGCAGATATTTCAGAAACTCCGCATAAAAAAAATATAGGCTACCCAACTCCGGGCAGTCTTGGAACTTGGTGCAAAGAAAATTCAATACACTGCGTAACCTGGGAACTCCCCCGGCTTGCGCCGGAGATTCTGATTCAAAAGTTTATCCGTCCGTTGAGTGAGTTTTTATCTGGGTACTCCTCCTAAGGAGGAGTGCTTATTTGCCGTTTCCTGGGAAGGCTAGCGGGCCGGATTTCTATTATTTTTTTATTTCACCACAAACTTAAACGCCTGCATTCCGCGCGGCGCAGCAAAATATACTCCGTTCTGCAAATTCAAATGCAACGTTTGCGTTGCGCCTTGCACATTGTAGCTCGCTACTTTTTTGCCGGTGAGGTCGAATATATCCAAAACCGTTGGGGAACTTGCCTCAACGAGCATGGTTTTTCCATTAAGCATCTGCACAGAGAAATGCGTTAATATAGGCGCATTGCCAAGCATGGGCGTAACTGAATCGTCGGAAAACGCTATCAAATACATCATGCTTGTACTTGTGCCATCGCTTGAATTTGGGCCAAGCCTAACAATTTCGCCTTGATTAAAGTTTTTTGAGTAAACGGTAAATGTACGAGGCTCTGCATCGCCGGTAACCGTCAGCTTTTGATTTACGGCAGCTTGGTTTACAACTGTAAACCCGGCAGAAGCCATCCATGAGGGTTTTGTTGTAACTCTATCTTCATGCATAAGATATACTGTTGCCGTTCTTCTCATTTTGAATTGAGCTATGGTGCTCCCAATGAACGTTCTCGACACCATAGACGTGCTAATCCATTCCGTGCCCGCCAAATCTGCAGGAATAAGGCTGGTGATAAAATCGCGATCGCCGAAAATTTTTGCGCCTATTCCAAAATCTTGTTTCACGGCCCAAGCAGCGGCATTAGCAGCATCAAAAACCATTAGGCTGTCGAACGCATTTCCTGTACCCCTATAAACGGGACCCGCAGATGAGGAGCTCGGAACAACGGACGAAGAAGATGGGGTGATTGGCACTGCCATAGTCCCTGCCCTTACCAAACCTCTGGGCCAAGTCCCGTACCATGCGTAGCCGGCTCTGCGCTCCTGCTCAATTTCTGCCATAGAATATTTTTTCACGCCGTCCCTGCCTACGAACATAGGCCTGTTAGTGCCGATTTCATAAAAACGCGCCCAAAGAGTATCGCTGTTAGATGATGCAACCAAGTGCCTGTCTGCTTCTCCGTTAGTCGTAATGTTTTCCACTTTATATCCTACTATCCTTACACTGGTCATCCAGGTAACCGCTGCATTTATGGCTTGTACCACATCGGCTCTGCGATTGCTTCCAAGCGAAGTGTCATATCTTTTGAGGAAATCAACTATGCCAACGCTCTCGCTGCCGCTGATGGAAGGCAGCTCATAAGCTCTGGCGCTGGCAGGCGCAAGAGTGCTCTTGTCGTGCTGCTGGCACCATGCGGTTTTTAAGTTGTTGCTGGTAATTTGCGAATTTAGAATCATGTCTACGCCATGCTCTACGGCGGTTTTAGCTTTTGCCGAGCGATCGTTATCTATAAAGGTGAAATGGTTGCGCTTTAATGAAACATCAAGCAATATATCCATTATCCTCACCATCGCGCCATCGTTAAAAGTAATATGGGCATGGTAAGTGCTTGTACTGGCACTGAATATCTGCGGGAAACCGCCATTGGAATACTGGCCGTTTAAGAAGAGGTCTATGCCCTTATTGAGAGATGTAAGGTATTTGGCTGTGTTTCTTGCTTTGTATAGCCGTGCCAAGAATGTTATTTGCGATGTGGTGGCATCGTTGTCCACAGTGGATTTTGCCCATTCGCCGGAGGTTACTTCCTGGCCTTTTCTCCAACCGCCGTCGGAAAGCTGGTAACTGACTATCTGATCGCCAACCGTTATGGCTTGCGCATCTGAGGCAAACCAAGCGTCGTTTTTACCTAGCAAGGCACTCCATTCGCCGTAGTTTTGAGCACTTGCGCTTGCAGCAAACAAAAAAAGAATGCAGGCAGCCCTGAAAAACGCAGTAGAACTTTTTTTTGCGTTCATATAATTATCCTCCCCAGCGAATAAAAAGCCGCTTAGTTAATACATATAATATATATTTTTTTTCGCAAGAGAGACGGATTTTTCATAAAAATTCTCCTTTTGCTTTGCAATTTTCTAAATTTTCTACAATGAAGCTTTCAATTACCCTCTTCCCGATTTACGATCCGCATAAAAAAAATGCACATAGCTTGGCTGCCAAGGTTTGGACTGCTAAAATCACAGGATTGCTCACAGGAAGGCCTTCGCTTAAATTGAATGTGTTTTTTACAGGTAAAATGCTGGAAGCTCTAAAGTCCGAAGTGGAACAGTTAACCGAATTTGTGGAAAACGGACAGCTTGAATTTTTGGGTGGCGCATATAACGATGCCATGCTCCCTCTGTTTCCAAGAGAACTCCAGTACCTACAGCTCGAAAAGCACAAAAAAAGTTTGCTACCTCTAATGGAACCTTCCGGTTTTTTTTGCAGATCCAATGCATGGGAAATAGATTTAATAGAAACCCTTGAAAAATGCGGTTTTGAATATGCGCTTATGCCCGATGTTTCGGTGCAGGAGGCGTTGGGCAGAAAAGCTACGGTGACCGGATGGTTTGCTGCGGAATACGGCGGCTCGTTTATGCGAATTTTAACATATTCGCAAGGCTTGTCCCAGGCATTTCAGAATACTCGCTCGGAAATAATAGAGTCTTTGAAAAATTTTAACGATTTGGGCGGCATAAATTGCATTCTTTTGAATATAAATCTGGACGATGCGGTTTTGAACAGCGAGTGGCTGCAGGCCATAGATACCGCTAATGCCGAAGGTTTGGATGTCGAGCATCATCTGCTCAGCCAGGCGGTGCAGGATCAAAAGGCTGCCGGCAAAGTGAATCTGGCAAGTCATTCCGCTTTTGCTCCGAGTTGCAGGGATATTCTTTTGAGAATGCCGGAAATAAATTTTTTGCATAAAAGATTTTTAAGCGTGTATTTTAACGCACGCTCTCTTAGCGACTCCGATGTTCAAAAGAAGGTTTTTGATAAGTTGCTAAAGGCCATGCCTCAGACTTACTTTAACAATACCGCAGAAGGAATGCAACGCGACTTTGTGAGATTTCAGGCGCACCGTGCGGTTATGCAGGCAGAACAGGTTTTGCGAGATAACGAACCTCAAAAAGGCATTAAATTTGCCACGCACGATTTTCTTTTAGACGGTAACCGCCAGCTTTTATTCAGCAATCCGTATTTGGAATGTTTGGTTGAACCTACTATGGGCGGCTGGATGCGCTCGCTGGCTTATCGCCCCTCTTTTTCGGAACTTGTCTGTTCCATGCGAGATGACGGCGAAATTTCTACGCTTTTTTTAGATCATATTTGTCCGTTTGAATTTGAAAATCTGGACCAGAGAACTTTGTGGATAAACGACAGGCAGGGAGCTTTTTTGGGCCCTTACGAAAGTTCCGTTAAAACGCTTGACAAAAAGGTGCAGGTATTGCTCTTTGGCGATCAGAATGTGTCTTATTCGGGAAAGGAGTATCAATTTAAGGTGGAAAAGGTTTTCAGCTTGAAAGACGATGAATCGGAAGTTTTGGCCAGCATATCGGTGACCAACAACTCGTTCAATGTTTTTTGCGGAGAAATTGCTACGGAGCTTTGCCTGGGTTTTCGCAGTGATGATATTCGTGGCCAGTCGCTGAGAATTCAGGGTAAAAAAATAAAAATTGATCTGAGCAATACTTTTTACAAAAATGTGAAAAACATCAAGTTCAGAGACAGATATTTGGGTATTGGCGCATCTATTGATTCCAACAAGAGCACAGATGTTTTATGTGCGCCTATTCTGGGCATGGGTTCTATTGCGGCTCCGACCATTGCGCAAGGCCTCAGATTTGCTATTTTTCGCAGGGTGGAATTGAAAGGGCAGGAGAGCGAGATTTGCCATTTGCGCATTAAACTGAACGGCGGAGGGTTTTTATTGTGAGTGCTAATTTAGACTTTGCGATGGAGATTTTCAAAAACGAGATTTCGCTTGAATTCAATGGGGTTTTGAAATCGGAACATCTTCCTGCTGTGCGTGAGCGATTATATTCATCTGTTGACGGCGAGCATAAAATTTATTTTGTGAACATTGAGCAGGCTAGATTCAGAGATAAGAATTATTTGAATATGTTTTTGGATTTTTTGAACTTTGTGAGCGGTAAGGAATCGGAGCTTGTTTTTATTTTTCACAACGAGGATTGCTCAAAGTTTTTCGGTCCGTTTTTCAACATATTTAAAATTTACGATTCAAAAGAGTCTTACAGAAAAAATACGGGTTTGTGGGACAAGTTAAAAGCAACCGGCATAACATATCAAAGAACAACAGGCTTGCGCCTTGCGCCGGGAGTGGCGATAGTTTTTTTAATTCTGCTTGCAGGCTGGCTTTTGACATTATTTTCCATAATATCTAGCCAAGACCAGGATATCAGAGACCGGGAAAATATTTTACATGAGTTGCAAGACAAATACTCACGTTCCATTCAGGCATTGGAAACTTTAAAAGCCTCCGTTGCTCCGTTAAGGAGCATGGGCTTTGAAATTGATACCACAAGCAAGGTTCCGTTGGGCGCCATAAGCGAGTGGGAAGAGTTTTTGCGGGAACGGGAACGTTAATACTTAATTTTTTGCAACCGTTCTTCTGCGGTTGCGCCTTGAACAAAATCCAGCGGGGCAACTTCCACAACAGTAAAGCAACCGAACTTTTTTGACGCACGTGTGCGGAATGCGGCACGAGCGGCTGCGTACATTGTGTTTGCAGTCATGATTGGGTTGGAGCCGGCAAGCGTTATTTCCACTTTTACCTTTTTGCCGTAATTTATCAGATGGCCCTGGTGTTTGTCGGTATCGTATTTGGCAATTTTGGGCACGAATTTTACGGTTGTAAGATCTTTTATAAAGTATGGGTGGTTGATTATCTCTTTTGCTATGCGCTTTTGCTCGGATTTATCTGCTACAACATAAACTTTGCGTTTTTGCGTTCCGGGTTTGCTGCCGGGCAAGGTGAGGGAAACCGCATCTTTTACGCCCTTTATGTCTTTGACTTCTGTTGTGTGCCCCATGCTACGTCCGGGACCAAATGTGGTAAGTGTATCACCGAGAGGGGAGAGTTGATTGAACAATGCACGTTGAATTGAGTCAAAGCCTGGGTCCCAGCCTGTGGACATAATTGAGACGGCACGGTTTTTTGCGGCTATTTTGCCTGTTTCTTCACGGCATTTTAATATTTTCGCATGAGAATCATAACAGTCAACTGTGCAGATACCTTGGCTCAAAAACTTTTTGACGTCTTTCTGCACATGACCGCTGGGGCCTGCGCAGAGGATCACGTCTGGTTTTGCTTTAAGGTCGTTAACGTCTGAAACTACGGGAATGCCTTTTGGCACACCTTTGTTTTTTCCTGTGGCGTTGCGGCGAATTATCCCAACAATGTTAATGTCATTGTCTGAACCGAACTTTGAAACATGGTCGAGGTGAGTTTTCAAAATCGCCTGTCCGATGTTTCCGAAACTGCTGATTGCTACTTTGATTTTTTTCATTCTTGGAATATAGAAAATGTCAGAACCCCGATTTTCCCGATTTTAGGATTTACAGGATTTTCTGAGTTTCGTGGCGAAAATTCTCCTACTTGGAGGAGTGCCCATAGGGCGAGGTGGGCTAATTCTCCAGAGTTTGTCATTTTTCACGTCATTTTTTGATGGTTTTCACTTTTTTGTGCACATCAACGCCAGCAAGCTATACGACGACTACAAGCGAATACCAGAACTCAGACCACAAAAAGAATACGATGACGCCCTCAAAAAAGCCAACGACGCTAAACCGATGAGAGATATAGGACTATGCGTGGGAAGTGCCTTGCTCGCAGCTGGAATAGCAGTGCATATTTGGTTCTGACTTATTCTCTGACAAACAAAATAGAGCCTGCAAATACCAATGCTATCACCGCAATCTTCTGCGCCGGGAACGGTTCTCCAAACACCACCAGGCCGCCGATGGCAGGCACAATCAGGCCAATTGCCGCCGAAAGCGGTATCACAAACAAGGCTCGCCCCCTGCGAAGCCCTATTTGCGAACAGATAAATGCGGCTATGTAAAGCACGGCAAACACAAAAATTCGCACATCAATGGGTGGAGGATTCAAACCATCTATGGAAATGCTCTTGAAAAAAATCGCAGAAAGACCAAACCCAACGCCTGCGCACAGAGAATCCGTAATTTCCGTTCTGCGAAAAATCAGGCAGGCAACGGCTAGCGCAGCGAGCACAGCTCCGGTATAAATCCATAGCAACGGCATTTCGCTGTTGTTGCCGCTACCATGCGCCTCTCCTGCCAAAGTTCCGTCTATCAAAATTCCGCAAAAGATAAGCACTATGCCAAAAGCTATCTTTTTGCTCATAAGTTCGCTAAGGATTTTCCAGCCCAAAATCGCCGTAAGCGCAGGATTCAAAGCCATAAAGGGCTGAACTAGGCTTATATTATACCTTGCCATCGCCGCATAGTAAAGCAGAGTTGCTATCAAGCTCAAAAACATTCCGCCGAGCCAAAATTTGTTTTTGGCAAGAGAGCCTATAGAATTCACAGCACGCAAACCAATGCTAACAAGAATATTTCCAAAAGCGAGGCCAATTGCTGAACTTAGCGTTAATAAAAAGAACACTAATCGCTCCCGTAAATTTCCTTATAAGTCCAGTAGCTTCCTACCACTCGTTTGATGTAATCTCTGGTTTCCCAGTAGCTCACCTCTTCAACTCTTATGTCCCATGGCAGGGAACCGTGACTGGCAATCCAGCGGTTTGCAGGTGCCGGGCCGGCGTTATATTCGCCTAAAACACCTATGTAGTCCTGATTATGCTCAACATATAAATCGTTCAAGTATCTCACTCCCAAACGAATATTAAAATATGCGTTGTATAGCAAATCCTTGTCGTAATTTTGCACTCCCTCTCTTTTTGCTAAAAATTCTCCTGTTGTGGGCATAATTTGCAAAAGCCCTCTGGCGCCTACGGGGGATTGTATTTTGGCGTCAAACATGCTCTCGTGCCGCATCACGGAATACACCAAAAGCGGGTCTATTTTTGCGTGCTTCCTTACCTTGTCTTCGTATGGGAGCGGGTAGAGAAATTTCATAACCTGTATCGGGATGTTCTCCATTTTTTGCCTTGGAACCATATTTAAAAATACATGAGCCATACGGTGCGCCAGCGCATGTTCGCCGTTTTGCATGAACATCATGCCGTATCTGTAATAAAATTCCGGGCGATTTTTGTGGAGTTTCAAAGTCTCATCGTAAAGAACAAAGGCTTCTTCTTCAAAGCCGCTGCGGAGCAGCATTTCAATCTGTTCCAAACGCTTAACGCTTACAAGGGAATCTTTTGTGTTCTCCTCCCTTTTTCGTAAACCTCTTAACCAAAGAGTAGTGGAATCTTCAGACATTTTGGCGCAGAGTTTCGGGGTTGTTTCTGCCAGTCCAAACTCCTTCAGATTTTGCTTTGCACGCCATGCGTAATATCCCAGCGGAAAATCGGCTATCACAGCTTTGTAAGCAGTTGTTGCGTTTTCTTTTTTTTCCAGCAGTCTCTGGCATTCCGCATAAAAATAAAGAGCTGCGCTTCTCGGCATAGGTCCCGTATTGTCTTTTGCCGCTTCTGCAAATATGGGTGCTGCTTTTGAATAGTTGCCTTCTTTAAAACTTATGAACCCCACTCTGAATTTTGCCCATTGCTTTCTTTGATTTTTTTCAAAACTGCCGCTATATAATTGCTTATAGACTTCAATGGCTTTTTCATACTCTTTTGCCTGTTCGTATTCCATTCCTTTTACCCACAGGTTATTTGCGTTTTCCGTGCTGGCCGGGAATTTTTTTCTGAAAATAGAGTCTAATTTTCTGGCTTCGACATTGTTGCCGGCAGTTCTGTACATCCTAAGCAGAGTTTGCATCCATGTGACATTGTGGTCAATGCTGTCTAAAAGTTTTTTGTACCGAGCAATTGCCAAATCTGTTTTTCCGGAGAGCCTCCAAGCTTCTGCCTGCATTACCATTAGATTCAGCTTCCTATCGTTGCCGATATTTGCATTTTTACTGGAGAGAATAGTGTTTATTCTGTCTGCGCACCTTTCGTGATATCCTTTTTTGCAAGTGAATCTCACAAAGTCGTAATCTGTGGAGGTTGGAGCCAGTGTTTGCAGGGCTTTGAATGCGGAGTCTGCGAATCTGCCGCCGTTTCTAAGAGCCGAGAAATATGATTCCGTTGTGCCCAGCGTCCATCTGAGATATTGCGCATAGTTTGTGTTCGGTTTTAATTTGAGGCGTTTTTCTATGGAGTCTTTTTTGGCTTTTGGCGTTATTGAGGTGTCGCGTAGTACGCCTTCCAGCAAAATTTGGTCTGCCCTCTCCCATGAGTTTTTGTTGTTTTTCAAGCTTTTCAGGTTTAATAGAAGTTTTCTGCTTTCCTGGTAATTGCCTCTTTCCATTTCGCATTTGGCAAGCCTGAGTATCATAGGTCCGTATAAAAGATCCGAGGCACTCTCCAAAAACGGTTTATATGCGGCGTAAGCGCTGTCCCATTTTTTGTCGTAATAGAACACTGCGGCTTGCAAAAGCCTTCTTGAAGTGGAGTCTTCTGCATTCTTACTCCCTTGCAGGGCAAGCTCTCTACGCAAGACTTCGTTTCTAAACACATCGGGGTGCAGAGATTCCAATTTACGGTCGTCATCGTTAGCGGCGGCGATGGAAAAAAGAATGGCAAAAATTAGGAGGAGAAGTTTCATTTTAACGAAAATTTAGAAAATTTTTCAAAAGAAAATCTTAATATGCATCACCCACTGAAAAAAATATATATTATATAAGTACGGGGGTTTTTATGAACAAAATAGTTCTGCCTGTTTTGCTCGGCTTTGTGATGAGTGTTTTTGCGCAAAATGAGCCGTTTACGCTGGGTGCGGATATTTCGTGGATACAGCAAAAAGAAAACAGTGGCGTGCGGTATTACCACGATGGTGTGCAGCAAGACCCATTTGCCATACTTAAAAACCACGGCTTCAACTACATACGTTTAAGGCTATTTGTTGACCCCACCGCAAAAATCCCAAATGAAAGCGAATCTCCTTATTCCACGGCTGGCTATTGCGGCCTTGATTCCACAATAAAAATGGCAAAAAGAATAAAAACCGCAGGCATGAAATTCCTTTTGGATTTCCATTACAGCGACACTTGGGCAGATCCGGCAAAGCAGTACAAGCCTATGTCTTGGCAAAGCTTGACCACTTTGGCACAGCTAACTGCAAAAGTGCGCTCATACACAAAAGAAAGTTTGGAAGCGTTTAAGAGCAATGGCGTTTTACCCGATATGGTGCAGATTGGCAATGAAACAGTAAGCGGAATGATTTGGGACGTGGGCAGGAATTACAGCCCAGGCAGTTGGAGCAACTTTGCGGCCTTGGTAAATGCCGGCATAGACGGAGTGAAAGATGTTGATGCGAACGTTAAAATAATGGTGCACACCATCAATGAGAAAAACCCGAATGGCTGGCTTACAAACCTCAAAAATAACGGAGTGTCCAGAGTGGATGTATTCGGGCTTTCTTATTACACAAAATGGCACGGACAGCCGGATAGCTTGCAGAGGGTGGCAACTAAATTCGCAGCGGATAATGCAAGCAACAACATGAAAATAGCCGTTGCGGAATACACCGCAAAGTATCATGAGAGGGTCAACGATATAATTTTCAATTTGCCCAATAACAAGGGTTTTGGAACTTTTATCTGGGAGCCTGCGGATTGGAATGACAATGATTCCGGGGTGGTGCTTTTTGACTGGAAAGGCGGAACTAACAGCGGTCGCTATGCAAATGCGCATTTGGATGATTACATAGGATTGGCAGTAAAATACGGAACTCAGGCATCCAGTAGCAGCTCAGTTGTACCTAGCAGTAGCAGCAGCGTAGCGCAATCCAGCAGTAGCGGCACTACGGCTATTCACAGCATAATTGCGGATATTCCCCAAAATGCGAGAATTGAGGTCTATAACCTGCGGGGTGAGCGCATATATGGCACTCCGGCTCAAGGCGTGTATGTTATAATTACTATATTACCTTCAAACAATAAAACCAAGAGGTTATTTTATGTCCATTAAAGTAGGTATCAACGGATTCGG
>WQSZ01000017.1 GCA_009787645.1 Candidatus Fibrimonadales bacterium
AACAAAAGGATGTTAATTTCACATTGCGTGAGATTGGCTGGCTCGGTTCTTGCGAATTGCCGTCTGGCGGCAGCTCAAGCAGTGAAGGGACTTCCAGTAGTTCAAGTGGTGAACAAAGTGGCTCTGTTTGTTTAACTGACGGGCAGGAATCGTTCTGTGAGTATGACACTGGTTGCTTTAGTATTTACTCTCCATATAATAGCTCTTGCGACCAGCTTATCAATGCTTGCGTACAGAATGGTTCTTTATATACAGGGGTTAGCGGACTGAACGCTTCCAACAACTATGGCACCGGCTTAAAATGCGCTCAACAAGGTGGTACGTGGGCTGGCCTAGGCAAAGACCCAAATGCAGTCGTTTTAGGTTGCTGCAAGTGGGAAACATCAAATTCGTGTTATGAAGTTTATGATCCACAAGAAGCAAATGATTGCAACAGCGGTGGGAACTTGTTCTGGGCAGGCGAAGCTTGCTCGGCGACAGCTAGCAATCATTGCCCGGATGGCGGTAGCTCCAGTTCAAGCACCAACGCAATAAGTTTAACAGAGTTGCTGAACAACGCAGAAATAATTACATTGCCGTTTATGAAGAGTGGCGAATTGGTTCATTTAGTAAAAGGCGAATCGGGTATTTTTAGAGAGGACTTCGAAAATTACTATGCTGTTGCATATAAAATAACGCTTAACCAAGAAGACTTCATTAACATAAATTCGTCAAGAAACAACGATGGCGATTCATATTTGTATGTCTATACGAAAAATGGCAATGAATATGCAGTATTTACTGAAGACGATGATGGTGGTGGTAATCTTAATTCGCGTATTGAGAGAGAATTTGAGGTCGGTGATTACTATATAGTTGTAACTGATTATGATTCAAACAGCCATGGTTCTTACACTTTAAATGTAGGAGTAGCGGTAGCGGTAGTAACTGATAGTTTGCCAAATGGCATGGTTGGCGTTGTATATGGTGTTCCACTCGCTTCAACAGCACCTGCGCTATGGAGCGTTGTATCCGATACTTTGCCTCCAGGTCTTTTTATGATGAGTGATACCGTATCCAGCTTCAATTACATTGGCGGTACACCAACGCAAGCCGGCACTTATGTATTTACTGTCAAAGCAGAGAATGTATCTGGCTCTGATACAAAAACGTTTACAATAATGATAACAGAAGGTAGCATCTGCGAAGCTGAAGGCGAAGTTTGGGAAAACGGTGAGTGCGTAACTCCTTCTAATTTCGTTCCGATAACACACATAACAAATGTTACACAATTGGAAACTGCGGCTTTGAATGGTGTCTCAGTTGGTGGTCGTGTGGAGATCGGTCCTATGGGAGAGTGGATGCTTGGGCCGTTCAATGCAACAAACAGACAGAATTCTATTAATTGGACTGTAATCGGACCGGCCACTATAGGACTTCCTCAGTGGTTGGACTCAAGCTTTAGGGTAATTACTTTCACTGGTTCCGGCACTGTTATAATCACTGCTACGGTAAATGACGGCTTGTGTAACACACCGTCTCCGATGACTGGATATGATCCTAAGTGCATTTTCACTCAAGATTGGATTATAAATATTTATGAAGGCACGCCGCCTCCAACGTATGCACAAGTTACGATTGGTACACAGACATGGATGAAATATAATTTGAATATTGAAACCCCAGGTAGCGTGTGCTATGAAAACAACGCAAGCAACTGCGAAATGTATGGTCGCTTGTATAATGGAAACACAGCTTTGACTGTTTGCCCGAGCGGTTGGCATTTGCCTAGCCGTACGGAATGGGAAGTTTTAACTAATTATGCTGGCTTTGAAGCCGGAAGAAAATTGAAAGCAACGAGCGGTTGGTCACAGTACCCAGGTACTGATAATTTCGGTTTTGCGGCCCTGCCGGGAGGCTATGGCAACAATCAGCCTAGTTGGTTCAACGGCATAGTTGGTAGCGATATTGAAATCGGCTCTTGGTGGACTGATACTGAGTTTGAAGATAAAATTTACAGTATATTTGTGTCTGTTCCTATTGAGTCCGGCAATGATTACGCTTTTGAACTTGACGATAAAGAACAGTCCTTGCTAAGCGTACGTTGCATAAAGAATGAAGTTGTACTTTCTCCAGAAGAACAGTGCTTAATTACCGGAGGTACTTGGAACGACACATTGTGCTCGTACTTCTTCCCCATACAAACAATAACTTTCTATCAGCCGCCTTCGCTCCCTTCAGCAACGATGGTTGGGAACACAATAGGTTATTCAACAGGCAGCAATCTGCAAATTCAACCCGCAAATGCAACTAACAGGTATATTGCTTGGGAAGCAACCGGCGGCGCAACTATTGACACGCTGAACAAGAAAATTACTTTTAACCAAGCCGGTAATGTTACAATTACAGCCAATATATACGGTGGTAAATGTCAGGAGTTAGCAAATCCCGAATGCATTTTCCCTGTTGGAACTTGGACTGTGGAAGTGTATGAACCAATGTCCGGTTTCAATTTGGCAGCTGTTATTTATGATACGGATCCCAGCGTAAATAGCTCTTTCAGAGAGTGGGGTTCGTCAGTCCAACAAACCGGCATTGCTAAAGGTATTCCTCAACAGACTTTATTAAATGGTAAAATGCAGTTCAAACAAGGAAAAGACGGCTGGACTGAACAAAATTTCATAGATGCCTTCAAGCCAACTCCGGGCAAAAATGTTGTGCGTTCCTACGATATGCCGTTTGCGCAAGTAAAACCCGGCTGGTGGGAATTCAATAGCAATAAGCTTTGCAACGATGGCACTCTTGATATTTATGGAGATTGTTCTGACAATGATAGGTATGTGGGAGGCTTTTTCCCCCCAGAGTTGCAAACCAGAGCTGATGCGGATTATAGCCAGTGTCCGAATTGCGATAAAAAATATACTGCTACTAGTTGGGTTCCGCTTAATAACACTATTAGCCAATTCTGTTATGATAGAGGACGTAGCGGGACAGGTACAACACTCGCAGAGTGTGGCTTGGAATTTGCCGAAGGCGCTTTTGTAGATGGTACAAATCCAGCTATTTGGGATTGGGGAATGCAGTATAATATGAGTAATGCAACCAAAAATACATTCTATTGCTTTGAAAATGCTCCTGTGGAGTTCACATACAAAAAAGGACAGGAATTCTTTATTAGTGGCCAAGATGATATCTGGATATATATCAACAATAAGTTGGTCATAGATTTGGGTGGCACTCATATGGCAGCTCCCGGATATGTAAACCTAAATACTTTAGAGCTTAATGAAGGAGAAAGCTATCCACTCAATATTTTCTTCTGCGATCGTCAAACTTCAATGAGCAATATTCGCATAGCGACGAATATAAACTTGACTGGAGTTATCCCCGTCACCGGCATACAGATAAGTATACCGGATACGGTAAATGTCGGCGATGCCATTCCATACAGGAATGTGAGGGTTGTGCCGGAAAATGCAACCGATAAAGCTATAAGCTGGAGTGTGAGCAGCGGAGTGCAAATGGATAGCACTGTATTCAGATTTAATGGAGAAGGCATTGCAACCATAACAGCTACCGTAGGCGGTTACACGCAAACTTGGAAAGTGCATGTAATGCCGGTCTTTGTTCCTGTTGATAGCATAATGGTAACGCCTGGCTTGCCTATAGAAATTGCTTATGATGGGACGTTGACTTTGCCTGCGGTAAGCATTCTACCCACGAACGCCACTAACAGAGCTATAACCTGGGTGGCAAGCGGCGCAACGGTTATTGAGAATAACAAAGTTGTATTCGATCAAAATGTCAATATGGCAACAATTTCAGCCGTTGTAAAAGGCGGCCTAGCAAATGGTGACTTCATAAAAACATGGCGCATAATTGTAAATCTGCCGCCAACAGTTGAAGCTGCTCCCGAATTTATCGCTGTCAGCAACATAAGAGTCAATATTCCGGATACCGCTACAATTGAAAATATAATTCAACTCAACGCAGCAAGGATATTGCCTAGAAACTCCAATGCTGCCGAAAAAAATACTGAGATAGAGTGGCATATACCCGGAGCGGAAATAGCTGATGGCATTGCCTCTCTTGCAAACATCGGAAAAGTAATTCTCACAGCTACAATACCTAACGGTTTAAGTGAGGGACAGGATTACACACAAAGCTGGAGCATAATAGTGGTTGCTCCTCCCGAACCGGAAGAGGAAGAACCAGCGGTTATTGCCGTGGATAGCATAAAAGCCTTCTTCCCGAAATTCGTGACAAGAGGCGACATGATATACCTCGGATTGGAACACGCCATGCCTATCAATGCAACATACAGGGATATTAAATGGAGCTTCAATGATGAGGAAATTTACGATGTAAATGTTCCCATTGAATTTTTACAAGTCGGCGTTAGTGAAATAACAGCTACGATATTAGATGACATGGAAGAAGAACATTTCACGCAAACTTGGAGAATTGCAGTATCGGCTCCTGTAACCTATGCGGTAACAGTCATAGACAACGAAAGCCTTGAACGTTCGACTAAACGCTACGAAGTTGATCAACGTGTTACAATTATCGCAAACTCCACCCAACGCACGGAATTTGCTCGCTGGAGAATAACATCCAAGAATAAAATCGTAGCTTTGGATAGCGTAGAGTTGTATAGCCCAATTCTCTCATTCTTAATGCCGAAAATGGATTTGGAAATAGAACCGATATATGAACACAAGTATGCAGTTATAATAAACGGCGTAAATGAAAAGTTATTATATACCGGTGAACTCGTAGAAGTAACCAATGAGCCTCTAAAAGCCGGATACAAATTTAGTTACTGGAATGTATTCCCAATCGGCATGATTCCCGAAGAAGACAGGAAGAACAGCACTCTGTCTTTTGAAATGCCTGCTACAGATATTATGCTAAGAGCCGTGTTATCAGAAGAAGTTGAAGCACGGCGAGGCGAAATCATAGATGTGGCAGACATTGTAAAAGAATCAAATGTAGGAGAATGGCTAACTACTTCTACCGGTAAAGATATTATAGAGGCCGTAAGAGACGAAAACAGTGGTGCCATAACAATAACGGCAAATGTTGAAAGCGAAGAAGTTGTTGCTGTTGAAACTGATGTTCCGCCCAATGCTACGGAACTGGACAGCATAAGGATCGTTTATACAGCTACCGGCTCATGGCGCTTGTATCTGGACATCATCGGTCTTCCGTACTCAGAAGGTTACTATGTGGAACTGGAATCTCTTGCCCAACCGAAACAGGATGAGCAGGAAGAAGTGCGTCCTGCGCCGCCGGCAGTGCGTTCTTTCAGTTATTCAATGCCTAGTATTATGTCAGCTCCGGAAGAAACAAATGTCGGTGGCATAACCAAAACTTTCCCACTCTCCGCATTCAAAAATACGCTTGGCGAATCGATAGATAATAATTTAGTAAGGATGGTCTCCAGCATGAGCTTTGCTCCTGAGGAGAGCGGCTCAAGTACCTTGACAATAACAAGCCTGGCTTCGGAAATGAAACCGTTAGATTCGGAAGTGAAAAAGGCTTGCCTGGCAGAAATAGGAATGGCATGGGATAAATATGCCGGAAATGACGGAGCATGCAAGCCGGTTGCTCAGGTGAACTGCGAAGGCTACGCCGAAAATCCAAATGGAAATAGCTGGCTTGAAGGTGTTTGCAAAACGCCGATTCGAATCATCTGCGAAAACGATCCGACTAAAGAATGGAGAGGCGGCACTTGCAAGCTAAAAGATGTCTATGATCAGGATGAGTGCATTGATGAAGGATACTATTGGACCGCCGACGGAAAGTGCAGAACCAAGACGGAGCTTGATAGAGACGACTGCACAAACGCAGGAAATTACTGGGGTAACGATGGAATTTGCAGGTCTCCTGTGCAGATATCTTGTGAAGGTGCCAACAAGATATGGAGCAAAGGACAGTGCAAAACGCGTGAAGAGGATGCCTGTGAAAGAGACTTAGGAGTTTGGAAAGAAGACGGTGAAGTATGCGAATATTCTTTGTTTGTCAGCGGTCGCCCCAATGTTTCACCCAACATACACATCACAACATCTGGCAAAAGCATAGTGTTTGCCAATTTGCCAACGAATGCTGAAATTAGTGTATATGGAGTGAGAGGTAATGTGATTTACGCCGGAGCTACAGGTTCAGCCGCCGGTGGTACTCAGCGCATTGATAATGTTGCGTCCGGTGCTTATATTATTCGCATAAGAGCGCCGGGTGTAAATTACAGCAAGGTTGTAAGTATTCAAAAATGAAAAAGAATATCAGTGTTCTTGTTCCGTGCATGGCATTAGCGATAATGTCCTGTGCGGATTTTCCCGAAATACCATACTTAGAACGAACTAGAATTTACGGAGAACCATATTTGGATACCAGAGATATTTACGAATATAAAACAGTGGTAATAGGAAACCAAACATGGATGGCAGAAAATTTGATATACAATAAAGATGTAGAATATGTCTGTTATGCCGGAGCACTTGAGAATTGCAAAAAATACGGACCGCTTTATGAATTTGCCGTTGCTAAAACAATTTGCCCTATCGGATGGAAATTACCAAGCAATGAAGATTGGGAAACGCTGGTAAAAAATAGTGGCGGCGCAGTAAATTCCGGTCACAGATTAAAAGCAGAAACCGAATGGGAAGGTGGAGGCAACGGATCGGACTTGTATGGTTTCAAAGCTTTGCCCGGTGGTTTTATAGATGAGTTTAATCAATCTTATCAAGAAGGTCATATGGCTTTTTTGTGGAGTTCTACAGAGGTAAATGAAGGAATATTCGCAAGAGGCATTAGTTCTGAAAAAATTGAAGGAGTAGAAATTGTCAGAATTACTGTTCCAAAAACAGGAGCAAAACTCTCCGTCCGCTGCCTAAAGGAGAATTAACATGAAAAATAAAATTCCAGAAACTCCAAAAATTCTGTTAATTTTGATAATTACGGTTCAGACAATATACGCCGCAAAGACTGTCGCAGTGCTGGAAATAATACCTAAAGCGGGAATAGAAATTGAAATGAGCACAGCTGAAATGCGGCACTTGACAGACGAACTTCGTCGCCAGGCGATAGTAGCATTGCCACGCTCGGAGTATTCCGTTCTCACTAGAGACAACATGATAGCTTTGCTGCCCCCGGACGAAGAAGAAGCCGAATGCCTCGCCGAGAGTTGTGCGGTGGATATAGGCAGGGCAATAGGCGCAGAATATATAAGCGCTGGGCAAATAGGGCTTTTCAGCGGAGATTTTACCTTATCCATAGAACTTTACGAAACACTGAGTGGCAAACTTTTGGGTAGCATAGTGATGGAAAGCCCGGATATTCGAGGCTTGCTGACAGCCATAAGAGCACAAGCTCCGGCACTGTTCGCTGAGATTAAACTAAGTGAAAATGTGAAGAAAGTTGAGAGTGTAGAGTTGAAAGTGGAGAGTGAAGAATTAAAAAGACAGGAAACCCAGGAAAATAACTTTCAACTCTCAACTCTTAACTCTCAATCTCAAAAGAAATCCAAAACTCCATTCTACGTTGCTCTTGGCTTGGACATAGTCGGTGCGGCCATTCTTGGCGTTGGCTTGTACACGCACATGGACGCAAGCGATAAATACGATAAATACAAAAACATGCCGCCGAACTTAAACGAAGAGGAATACAGCAAAGTTTATAAAGATGTTGATGCGGCAAAAGCAGATAGAAACATTTTTTACGCGATAGGAAGCGCATTGCTGGTCACAGGCATAGCAGTCCACATTTATTTCTGAGGAATGCTAAATACTCCGTTGTTTTCCGAGTACCATGAGATGAAATTATTTGCGGTTAACGGCTTTGCCATAAAATAGCCTTGCCCTATGTCGCAGCCTACGCCGTTCAAATATTCGTAGTCTGGCTGGGTTTCTATGCCCTCTGCTATTGTTTTTATATTTATAGAATGAGCCAGATCGACTATAGCTTTTACTATCTCCTTTGACTCCTTGTTTTCTCCGAGATTGCGAACAAAAGACTGG
This sequence comes from Candidatus Fibrimonadales bacterium, assembly GCA_009787645.1. Lineage (GTDB taxonomy): Bacteria > Fibrobacterota > Fibrobacteria > Fibrobacterales > Fibrobacteraceae > Fibrimonas. Next base: position 7,998 of record WQSZ01000017.1, read on the forward strand.
TCTATTTTCAAGTAGTCTATCGGCAATTTTTGCAAATACTGGAACGAGGAATAACCCGTTCCAAAGTCGTCCAGCGCAATTTTGATATTGGCTTTGTGAAAGCGATTGAGGCCATCAAGAACATGCTGAAAATCCGCAATCATCGCGCCTTCTGTTATCTCAATCTCCAAACATTCGGGCGGCAAGTTCTTTTCGTTCAGCCAGCCCAACACCCTGTTCACAAAATTGGGTTGCAGCAAATTATATGTAGAGACGTTAACTGCGATGTTCACATCAATGCCGCTTCTCTGCCAGAGCGTCAGTTGCAAAATAGCCTGCTTAATTACAAACTCCGTGATGTTTTCAATCAATGTGCTCTGCTCTGCCTGCGGAATGAACAACCCAGGCGGCACAAAACCCTTTACCGGATGATTCCATCTTATCAACGCTTCCGTTGAGCGCACTTTCCCTGTTGCCAGATCTATTTTCGGCTGATAAACCAAGAACATCCATCTGCTTCTTATCGCAAGGTCTATTTCGCCGAGAATATCGGTATCTTTTGAATGAGGCTGGTTTGTGTTCGTGGGAACATACACAGCCAGATCTTTCATTTGCCTTGCGGCGGTATCTGCGGCTTCTTCTGCATAGCGCAGCGGCAGATTGCCTGAGTTGATCTCCGAAAATTCGGTAAAGCGGTAAAAGCCAAGATGAGCGTCTGCGTGTATAAAAAAACCGCTGTGGAGAAAATTCTTTTTAGTTAAGTTTTTCAAATTATCTTCAAATTTGTCTTTTTTAATTTCCCCATCGCTTTTTCTGAAAAAGAATGCTATCTGGTCCGGATTTATGGAGTATGTATCTATTTTCGCATTTATGGTTTTTGCAAGCTCAATGCCTCTGTTTCTAAATTGGTTGAATATGCTTTTTGTCACATCGTTTCCGAATGTTTCCGAGAGTATTTTCTTGTTCGAAATTAGAATAGCCACTATCACAAAATGTCCGGGCGCATGAATGTTTTCGAGCTCCTGCAATTTTTCGCAAAGAGCTTGCCTGTTAGGCAACCCCGTTGGAATGTCCACAAGGCGAATATCCTTCTCATGTTTCAAATATTTTTTCAGCATATTGCTCAGGCTTCCGACTGCGATGGCAACTGCGGCAAAGCAAAATGCGACAATCACCCACATGGCAGACCCATATCCGCTCAGATCTATCCCAAGCGGGCTAAAGCACGTGGCTACCGTTATTGCGAACAGAAGTCCTCGAAATTCACCGAAAAAGAAAGCGGCGCAGATCACAGGTATAAGGCTTAGATAAGTTGTTTCCGGAATGCGAAAAATCCCAACTATTACAAAGATCAAAATCTGCAAAATAACAATGCCGGCTCCTATTTTGATTTCGGAGCGTTTATCTTTCAGTTGCAAGCATTTCTTTATGAACTTTGGCATAGCAGAGGAACAATATAGAAAAAATCCCGGAATTTTTCTACCTTCCCCATACATGCCAGCAAAGAAATCCAACATTCAGTATGTATGCCGTGAATGCGGAGAGAGGTTCGCAAAATGGGCCGGCAAATGCCCCGAATGCGGAGCGTGGAGTTCATTAGATGAACGGGAAGTTGAAACCAAAAATCGCGGCATCGGGGTTGTAGGAGCAATACCTTGTGGTTACCCTTACAACCCAATATCACAAATTCCCACGGAAAACACAAAACGTTTATCCACTGCAAATCCGGAATTCGACAGAACATTAGGTGGCGGCATGGCTCCGGGTTCTTTGGTCTTGATAGGCGGTGATCCGGGCATAGGCAAATCCACGCTGGTTTTGCAAACACTTTCCACAATGGCGGCGGCGGGTTGCAAAACTCTTTATGTGAGCGGCGAAGAAAGTGCGGCTCAGGTCAAGTTGAGGGCAGAGCGGCTTGGTGCGGCAGGCAGCGATATGCTTTTGCTTTGCGAAACCTCGCTCAACAAGGTTCTGGAATGTGCCGATCAAATCAAGCCGCAGGTGATGGTGATAGATTCCATTCAAACCATGTACAGCGAAGAACTTCCCGGCACGCCGGGCAGCGTTTCTCAGCTTCGTGAGTGCGCATTGAAGCTCATGGTCTATGCGAAAAATACCGGCACGGTTACCATGCTTATTGGTCACGTCACAAAAGATGGCCAAATAGCGGGGCCGAGAATTCTTGAGCACATGGTTGACACGGTTGCATATTTTGAAGGCGATAAAAAGGGGCAATACAGAATTTTGAGAACGGTGAAGAATCGTTTTGGGGCAACGGATGAAATCGGGGTTTTTGAGATGACTTCTTTGGGTCTTATACCCGTGCAGAATCCTTCCAGAGTTTTTTTGCAGGAGGGCGCAGAGCTTTCGCCCGGCAGCGTTGTGAGTTGCACCATAGAGGGCAGCCGTGCGTTGCTTTTTGAAATTCAGGCGTTGGTTGGCAAAACCAGTTATGCTATTCCGCAACGTGTTTCCGCAGGAGTGGAGGCAAAAAAACTGACGATAATTCTTGCGCTTTTGGAGCGTTTCGCAAAGCTTCAAACCGGCAATTCGGATGTGTTTGTTTCCGTAGCCGGAGGTCTTAGGCTTGACGATCCTGGCATAGATTTGTCTTTAGCCTTGGCTGTTGTGAGCAATGCGTTGAACATAAGCCTGCCTTCACGCAGCATTGTGATAGGTGAGCTTGGTCTTTCGGGTGAAATTCGCACTGTAAGTTCGCTGGATTTGAGGATTAAGGAGGCGCATAGGCTGGGTTTTGAGAAAATAGTAGTGCCGGCAAACGCCAAAGTTCCTGTTGTGAAGGGAGTTGAGATCAAGAAGTTTGCTAGGCTGGAAGAGGCAGTGGCGTGGCTGAGGGGATAAAAATTAACCATAGCTTGTGATAATTGTATATTCCCCCTCGTGTCTAAAACATTATCTGAAAACGAAATTGGACGGGAGCAAGGAAAGGCAATATCTTGGGCAGGCGTACGCAAAGGCGATACTCTGAATTCGGTAAAGAAATTCCTCAAGCAACTTAAATCAAGCGAAAACTTGCCAAAGCTACCGGAAAGCAAGGGGTCTATGCTTAATCGGGTTATTGATTTCATCACTAAACAAGGCGTAGTTGATGCGGCAGATGGGAGACGAGTCAATTTGGCAAACCCAGACAGTTTTGAAGGCCAGCCTCCAACGGTTAGGCAAAGAGCTCTTCATTTGATAACTAGATCGACAAACAATCCAACCATCAGAGAACGCGATGTAACAAGGCATCCATTTGTGGCCGCAATTCCAAAAACGCTCCTTGACCCTGATCTAGTGGCTATGGGGCGGCATGATTCCCAAGACAGAATATACTACTTCCGAAACTACAAGCAAGGTACGCATATGGTGGTAACGGATAAAAGAGGCAATATCATAGAGCAGGGAAATGAGGATGGCTTGTTGACGCAATATTCGCCTAATCTAACTACTCCTCCTTTTGACGGTAGCTTTAAAGTGTCATATAAAAAAGACAGCTCCGTCCCCGAAGCTGCCGCTAGTTAAATGGCTCCTTATCCCGCCTACAGCGGCATTTCTGCCACTGCGCTTGAGATTACTAGCCTCTCAAGCCCACGGTTGCCCTTTCAAACCCTGCTGGCGTGCACATTCTCAAAGGTCAAGCGGGGGGTGTCCCTAACAATGAGGTGTCTAAGGATAATATAGCAAATTTATTGCCAAAATTTTCTATCTTAGACTTTATAAAATGCTGTGAATCGTTAGTTGGTTTGCTTGAATAAAGAGAGGATTAAGGTGGCTACAGACAGAGTTAGTACGCTTCGAATGCCGAGTCGGCTCGGTTTGGCGTTTTTTTTGGCTGTTATTGCGTTTATGGCGCAGGGCGCTTGGGCTAGTGATGTATCGTTGGATAGAGAAGACATTGAAAGTGATCATATTTACAATAATAAGCCGGCAACCGAAGAAATTATACTTACTAATAATGGCGTCAGTTCTATTGCAGTAACTTATGATGTTACAGGTAATATAAATGTTTCTCTTTCCGAAGATGAAGTGGGAAGCGGAGAATCTGTGACATTTGAAATATCTACGAAAGGAGTAGATGTAAACACTTATGAAGGTGAGTTGGTTATAAAAGTAGAATATGAAGAAGATGACGAAACCGTATCTTTCACAAAAACAGTGCCTATCTCAATAGAGATTAAACAGCAGCCGATTTCTATAAATACTGTATTAAAGCAACGCAGCATTTATGGTTCTAAATTGTCCGACATAGACATTGTCACACAGGGTGCTATGGGCTGGCCTCCATTTTTGAAAGGCTCTGACGATGGAAGAGATGTTTATGGCTACTGGGAATGGAAATTTGATGATGATGTTGGCCACGCTTCACAAATAACCTCTCCGAATTATAAATGCCCGGCTCCGAGTGGCACAACTACTGAAACTTCTTATCCTAGGCTCAAACAAAAAGCGGCGGTGTTCATACCTTACAATTCCAACTACGAAGAACTTCTAGTTGATGTACATTTGTGCGTTGAGCCTTTTCAGTTGAAAATCAGACCACCTACTATTGAAGGCAATGGGATAAAAATTTATGATGGGACGGAAAGCTATCCTTCTAATATGGTAACCATTGGCACCTTGGAAAGTCCGCATCCGTCGTTTGGAGGTGAAGTAACTGTAGCAACTGCTAAATATAGTTCTAAGAATGCAGGAAACCATCAAATAACCATATCGTATAAATTAGAAGGCTCTGGAGCCCAGGATTTCTTGCCTCCGGAACCTCATTATAATAGCGGACGTATAGTGCCACGCCCTGTGACTATATCCGGATTTGCTCCGAAAGACAAATTCTACGATGGAAATAAAAAGGCGGAAGTAGGATACAATAATATTCAACTTAGTGGTATTATAGGTGATGAGGCTAGCATAAATTCGGCTCTAGATTCTGCATTTGAATTATTTGAATTTGAGACTTCTCAAGCCAGTGAGTTTGCATTGGGTAGCACGACAGAATACATACCTAGAAAACTAATTCCGCTTCCCGCAGCAAAAGCAATTGAGCTTATTCCTAAGCTGGGCGATTATCCTGTCACTAACTACGACCTTCAATTGCCAGAACTAATAGCCGTAATTAAGAGAGCGAGCTTTATAGACTTTGCGTGCAAAGAATTACAGATTCCTAATGAAGACTGCAATAGGGGCAATCTGGAAAATATTGTTGCGGGTTTTATTGAAAAGATCGAAGCAAAACATGTAGAGGCTTCTTACGGAGATTACTTCTGGGAATTTTCTGACAATATCAAAAAAGCATTGCCAACTAAAATGGGTGATCTGTTTGGGGACATTCCTGATAAAGAAGATGAAATCTCCTGGAATTGGATGGCATGTAGGCCAGGTTTGCAAAATGGTTGCTACAATGACCAGATTCTCAAAATTGCTGATCACACGGGTTATGTAGCATTCTCGCATGGCAGCGGCAATTATGAAATGTTTGATACGGGAATTCCGGTTCCAATCAAGGTTCACAAGAAAAAATTGATCGCACAGGTGCACGCTATTGATAGAGAGTATGATATTAACTCTGCTTCTGTTGCAACAGTTTTAACCATAAATAACGCTTTGAATCAAGAGGGATATTTTCATAAAGCCGCACTTGAAGGAGGAGAGGTTGTGGTTCTTGCAAGTGTGACTAATCGTGATGCCTCAAAAGAATCAAAAGAGGTTAATATTTCGTATAACTGGAAATCGACATCATCTCCTTTGAAAGAGCTCTATGAACTGCCCGCTCTTCCGGAACCGAAACCAAGAGTGACTATAAGACCTGCGCTTTGCAAAGCAGGATCCGAGCCTATGCTTAATAAGAATATTGTGTATGATACACTTAATCTGGCTGAATTGGTGAAGTTCACCAATAATGGGAATGTCTGGAGTTGGGATGCACCGATAGTTAGACTTCCAAACCCTGCTGACTCAGCAAAAGATTACATAGAAAAAGTTTACGTGGCCAACTATCGAGCTGAACGCTGCCTTGGCGATAATTATGACAACTATTATCCGGATCAACGACAGATTACGCTCGCTATCAACAAAAGAAGCACAGACGATGGTGTAATTTCTGCCGATGCAAAAGCTAATGGTACTTGCGGAACATCTACCGCATCATTGCATATCGAACCCAGCAGTGTTGCAGCCACGATTTGGTTCAATGGTGAAGCACGTGCTAAAACCTTCACCGTTCCGGATAGACCTTATGGATACCACAACATAGACTACCAGATTAAAGCTCAAGATTATGACAAAGCAAAAACACCGGCTGAGTACAAAGTGCCCTATAACCGTTTGCTGCCATTCGACAAAGTAGTTTACACAATACGCGGAGGAGCCATGACCATCAGGCTAGATTCCTCGCAATACGCAGAACAACATTTCTTTCGCCAATATAACATAGATCCGCACAAAACTCAGTGGCTCAAAGACAAAACCATCGTAGCCACCGGTCGTAGCTTGGGCACAATACAAAATATCACGGATGATTATTGGGTAAAACTCTATAGCACATCCGGAGACTATGTGATCAGCTCGTGCTACCTAAACGGCGAAACGCCGATCACAGTTCCTATTATGCCAAACACAAACTTCATCGCCTCTTCCTTCTCATCAAAGGTAGTGGCCGGCGGAACAACACTTACTTTGAACACCCCACACGGCGGTACAATCAGCATCTATACAATAAAAGGCGAACGAGTGAGCAGAATGCAAGCTATAGACAACCGAACAATAATAAAAATGCCAACCACCCAGGGAATGTACATAGTCAAATTAGAGGCCAAATAATGATAACCAAGTATATTCACATCACCATAATAGGAACAATAATATCAATCGCCCAATTGCATGCATTACCCATAGGTGACCCGCGAACACCGGGAATCTCCGATTTGAATTATAATATTCCGGTTGAACAAGGTGTACACGAAATATCGCTGCATACATTTATCGGTGCTTCCAAAATTGATTACCCGGACATGACAGGAACGCAGTTCAGTCCGGGATTCGGAGCCGGTTTCTCCTATAGCTACTTTTTTACGCCCAGATGGGCTATTACGCTTGGCGGCGGTTTGCAGATCTTTAACAACAGAGGCACAGACGTAAACGGATATTTCAGCAGCTATATGGAAGCAGACGATTTTGAAGCAGACGGAATAGACAAAGTTATTCTCTACTACGACTTCAGAGGATATGTAGAAACACAATGGTCAATGATGGTTATGATTCCTCTGATGCTACAATATCAAACAAATGAAAGTCGAAACAAAGCTTTTTACTATGCGGCAGGTGTAAAAATGGGTATCCCGTTTGCCGGAGATTACAAAGGTAGTGTGGACAGCGCAATGGTTTGCGGATATTATCCTAACTTGTGGGGTGAGCTGCCTGCCGGGTATAATTTTAATGAATGCCAAAAAACAGGGTTCGGAGTAGGCTATGAAAAAATCGGCTTCGGCGATTACGGCTCCATCAGCTCTTATGAAAAATTAAAGCTCAATACCGCATTTTTCGCATCAATAGAAGCCGGCGTAAAATGGAGGCTCTATAATGAACTTGCGATATATACAGGCTTTTGGGTGGACTGGGCCATGAACGATGTTGCCATACGCAGTGTCAATGACATGCCGTTCACATGGAAGCCTGTAACATGCAATGAAGAAGACCCGAATACTCCATGCGGAAAAATTACATTCGGAAGCCGCACTGAAGGCAGAGCTATTCCGGTTTCAATGGGCTTTACCGTTCGCTTTGCGTTTGGAGCCGGTAGTCACCATAAAACTGCAGACAGTGTGCGCTGGGTTAGCAAATTGCTGCAAAAAGATGCTATACTTGATGAATCCATCACCCGCATAGACAAGCTAACTGCAGATAGCATAAGAAAATCCGACTCTCTCGCAATGCTCATGCATAGAACAGCAGCTCTAGTGCCTGCGACCGTTGATAGAGAAACAATACAGAGGCGATTCGATTCATTGGAAGTCATTAGGCGTGCAGACATGGAAAGGGCGAGGCTCGTTGCCATTGAACGTGCCAGAATTGATTCGCTTGAACGTGCCCGGATACTTGAGCAGGTGAATGCCATGCGCTTGGCGGAATTCAATATTCGGCTTGGATTGCTTGCAAGCGGATTGGATGAATACGGTGTAACTCAGATTATACCGAACAGTCGCACGCAAGAAAAGCTTGACAGCGTTGCTGCGCTGATGACGGACTATCCCGATCTGCGCATGCGCATAATCGGGCATACTTGCGATATGGGTACAAACGAAGGCAGCTTGCGCATTGGCATGCAAAGAGCGCAGAGTGCAAAGAACTATCTTGTCAGCGCAAAAAGCATAGACCAAAGCCGTATAGAAACCGCAACAAAAGCAGATGAACAACCTCTGGTTCCCAACACAAGCGAAGAAAATCGTCGCAAAAACCGAAGAATACAAGTAGAGATAATAAAAGACATAGAAGAAGTAGAACAGGAGGCTAAATAATGAAAAACATATTGATATGCATTCTCATTTTGTCAACATCGCTTTTCGCCACTCAAGCCCGTGTAGAGAGCATGGGCAAACGTTCGGCTTTCTTTTTAGATGATGTCTCTATCTTTGAAAATCCGGCGAATGCAACTTTTTATTCCAGATCGCTAATAGGCGAACTAGGCTTTTACCAGCAGAACAGCCTTGGGCCGCAAGATGTAGGCTATTCAAAAGACCCGTTTACTCCCTGGTTCGGTGCGTTGTTCAAATACGGCTTGTCAGAGGGCGGCACACGTGATCCGCAAATCACATTCGGCGGAGTTTTTGGTCGTGAGCATTACAATTTCACACGTTTTGTTCCGAGAAAAGTTGTTGTTGACGGCGATACCGTTGCAGTTCCGCAAACAATAACAAACTTTGATGCCTTTCTCGCCGGCACCATGATGGATGGCTCCGCCATAGGCGCTCATGTTTATGTAGGTATTCAAGAAGGCAAACAGGATCACGCCAGCGCAGATCCGGCGCAGGGTACCATAGCTCCGAATGCCCACGTATCTATTTTATCTATGGATTACGGCGCAAACTTTTTGATCACAAATAATACATCTATTGAGTTAACCTTTGGCATAGCTCGTATTCAATATGGGCCAAGCCGCAGAACATTTTTGGATCCCGGTCTGTTCTCCTTTTATTCGCAGGGTCGCACATTCCTGGATGTAAATGCTATTGGCGGCCAGTTTGTAACCGGCTATAAATTGGCAAAAATGGAAGTTCCCGGCTGGCAAGAAAAATACTATGGTTTGAATACCGGTTTGAACGTGGCTATTTCTCGTGGCTTCCTTTGGATTGGCATTGATGGCATTTTGATAGAAGAAACCGTAGGCACTTGGGATAAAGAAACTAAAGAAGGCGAAACATATTTTGTTTACAGAGAGCCCGGTTCGCATGAAATATTCAGCACAGACAATGCGCGGCGTTTTGGCGGCATTGTGAGTTTTGGCATAGAGCGCAATGTATTGGGCAAATGGCTCACTATTCGTGCGGGTGCTCAAAAGAGTTTCATGTATAATGAATGCACCAAGAACAGCGAAAGAACAAATATCTGTCCCGATAGGATAGACGGGCATATCGGACAAAGCGGCAATTTCTGGTCCACCAATGTTTATAGCGACGGCACCCTTGACGATAACATAGGTTTTGGCATAGGTTTAAACATAGACAACAAATTGAAAATAGACGCTGCCCTAGCCGAAGATATATTGTTTCGCAATCCATTCCAAGGCACAGGCCGTTTGGTAAGCCGCATATCAGCTATATATACTTTCTAAAAATGAATCCAATTCTTTATTGATCTTCATTCTCTCCGAATTTTCCATAAACCAGGCGATGGTTCTTTTTATCCCGTCCCTGAACGGAATTTTCGCTTCCCACCCGGGCGCAAATTTCTTAATCTTGGAATTGTCAAAAATTGCGCACCATGCTTTATCTCCCAAAAGCCCTGCGCCTAAATCCGGATTTTTTTCTGCAATTTTTTCGCTGGGGGCGTACACAAAATTTGGTTTTGGCCCTCCCAAAGTCATTGCGACAATTTCGGAAATTTGCCGCCAGTTCAGCAGTTCATCGCCGGTGATATGAAACGCTTGCCCCACAGCCGCAGAGTTTCCAAGCAACGCAACAAACGCCTTCGCAAAATCTTCCGCATGTGTCAAAGTCCAAAGCGTAGTTCCGTCTCCATGCAGAACAATGGGTTTCCCCGCAAGCATCCTAGCAGAATTTGTCCATCCCGAGCTGCCCATGGCGGCAGGTATAATTGTGTCATAAGTATGCGAAGGCCTAACCACAGTGATCGGAAAATCATGCTCACGGTATTCTTCAAAAAATAATTCCTCGCAGGCTATCTTATTCCGTGAATAAAGCCAAAACGGATTTTTCAAAGGCGTGCTTTCCGTAATGGGCACTGCAGTAAGCGGCTTCTGATAAGCAGAAGCCGAACTGATAAATATAAACTGGCTGCAAATATCCTTGTAAATCTCAACATCAGCTTGAGCTTGCTCCGGCGTAAAGCAAATAAAATCCGCAATAACATCAAACTTCAATCCTGCCAAAACTTTTTTAACGGATTCCTTATCTCCAATATCAGCCTTCAATCTGTGTGCGCCGCCAGGCAACTCACGCCTCATAACAGACCCGCTATCCCTATTCAAAACCCACACCTCAAAGCCCCGTTCCAAAGCCTGCACAGTACAGTTCCAACTGATATTCCCGTTTCCACCGATAAATAATATTTTCATGTAATTCAAAATAGAAAACAATTTTTTTCTATATTCCCCATATCTAACCCAAAAGGAGTTGTCAAAATGGCAAAGATCAAATCTGTAGTTGGCCGGCAAATTTTAGATTCGCGCGGCAATCCGACTGTCGAAGTAGAAATAACGCTTAGCGATGGCTTTGTTGCCCGCGCTGCTGTCCCCAGCGGAGCCAGCACAGGTGAACATGAAGCTTGCGAATTGCGCGACGGAGACAAAAAGAAATACATGGGCAAAGGCGTGCTCAAAGCCGTAGCCAATGTGAATGGCGCTATCGCAAAATTGCTCAAAGGGAAAGACCCCTCAAAGCAAAAAGAGCTCGATATGGCTATGATTAAACTTGACGGCACAAAAAACAAAACCAAACTCGGCGCAAATGCAATGCTTGGAGCTTCCATGGCCATAACGGTCGCTGGCGCACACCTCAGCAAAATGCCTGTTTGGAAATACATCGGCAAATTACACGGTACCAAAAAATATGTGTTGCCGACTCCAATGGCAAATATTGTCAACGGCGGCAAGCACGCAGATAACAAAATCGACTTCCAGGAATTCATGATCATGCCAATCGGCGCAAAAACCTTCTCGGAAGGCTTGCGCTGGATAACCGAGATTTTCCATGTTCTCAAAGGCTTGCTCAAAAAAGACAAACACGCAACATCCGTTGGCGACGAAGGTGGCTTTGCTCCGAACCTCACCAACGACGAAGCTCTTGAATACATAATGAAAGCCATCAAAGAAGCCGGATACAAACCCGGTGCTCAAATCGGAATAGCTCT
>WQSZ01000018.1 GCA_009787645.1 Candidatus Fibrimonadales bacterium
AGTGATAAGCCGCAATTCACCATTGCCGGGAACAGCCCCAAGCGGCAATCCGCCAAAGGTTGTTGATGCGAAGATTGTGAAGGATAAGAAGAAGTAAAGTTATTTTTTCAGTATTTTAAATTTCTATATTTTAGCGAAACAAGCAGAACTGGAACCGCCGTTAAAAACGGCAGAACCAGTAAGCTATTAACACCTCACTATCAAAGTATAATCGTTTCATCACTCAAATCTGGATACATTTTTTATTATTGGCAATATTAGTTAAGCGACTCGCAGAGGCTTTGCGTAGTATTTGAATATTCTTTTTCAACTAATAAAGCGGAAATGGCAAGTACCCCAGATGAATTAAGGCCGGAATTGAGATAGAATACAGCATTTTGGTCTGCTTTGCTTATATAAAAGTATTTTTCAATAATAGAAAGTGTTGTGCTAAATGTAAAATCATCCGCTCCATAATTATCATAGCTTCCACCATCTTCTTGAAAACCGAAATTAAGCGTTCTGGTTCCGGTAGTTGTTCTTCCTTGCATACCAACGTAGTAGCAATCTCCGACTTTAATATTATGATTTTTTTGTGCAAGTTGCACTTTCCACATATCAGCATTATTCGTTGAGCTACCGGAAACAGCAGAAAATTCTACTCCCTGCAAGTTTGATTTTGTAATGCTAGCAGTAACGCCAGCTTCATTAAACCATGTCCAAGCAGCTGTACTTGGAGTTTCAAACCCACTTATATCTCTCCAGCCATTTACTACAGCATTATTTTGGCAAAGTTGTGTTGTAGGGTTATATTCGGCTCCGTTATTGCCGCCACACAATGCATAAACTGTGGTATTATTATAGCAAAACTGGCTGATGGGATTATAATCCGAACTTCCGCACGGCAAACGTCCTGTACCTTGAGAGGAAGAAGAAATCGATGGTTGCCCTTGTTGAGAGGAAGAGTAAGGCAATGGTGGTGGTTCGTTGCAATTGGAAACTATTTGCGCAGCTCCTGCACTAACCAATTCCATGCATGTGGAAAGAGACATCTCCAAGCAAGCTCCTGAATTTTGCTTGCAAAAAACTTTCTGTTCTGCAGAACTGTCTGAACTTGGTGTTAGGGGTGGTAAATTAGACTCTCCTTCATCCGAAGAACAGGAAAGGGTGAATGTTATAGCAAGCAATAAACCTGCCACTATGAGAAATTTTGAAAATGCGACCTTCATGGTGTTACTCCTATTCTCCCATTTGGTTACCATGCCTAACCCCTAGGGAAGACGGGATTAAGATGCAAAGTTAATTTATCAATACTATTTGTTGAATAATAAACTTCACTTTTAAATATAGTAAATAAAATTGAGGAAAATATAAAAATACGAAAAATACCCCTTTTTTCCACATTTTTTTATTAAATTTATTGAGGATTGTAGTAAATGTCATTGATTTTTTGGGGTTTTTTATGTTCAATATTGGGAGCTTTTTAGCTAGGACGGGGTACACGCACGAAAGTTTGGCGAAAAAAATGCAGTGTTCGCCTGGCTTAATTGGTATGTACGCTTCCCAAAAATCAGTTCCAAGCTATGAAAAAATTGAGCAACTTCTAAAATTAGGTATGACTATAGAGGAAATGTTTGGACAAGAAGCCGCCGAGCAAACACATCTTTTTGTGCAAAGCGAAGGGGAGCTGCGAGATGAAGCCAATAGCTTTAAAGATAGAGTTGGCGAAGCTTTTGTAGAATTGTTAAATGGCGGCTTTTTCAAACTGAAGTCAAAGCCCTATACTCCGCAAAGTTAATCCACACCCCTAGGCTCGGTGGCATCAACTTTTTGGAGGTGTGTGCTTCACTTTTTCTTTCCTTTGTATTCAAATTTACCGACGTCTATATACATCGTTAGTTTTTCTCTTACAAAAACGGTATTTTTCATTCCGAATTGTTTGTCCAGCAATCTACGAAATTCGTCTCTCCTATGAATAGGAACCTCTACTTCTATGGATTCCTTTCCTTCTTCATAGGCTTTGCAAATGTTCATTATTTCGGCATTTAGCTGCTGAAATTCCAAATCTATCGCATCGTGAACCGCACTATTAGCCATTTTTATCTCCTTTATGTTAAAAACTTATTTATAATATAAAAAAAATAGAGACTGGCATTTTAAGCGGTAAGCTAATTTTTTGCCTTTTATTTTACTACATTCGCCAAGCGGTTAAAAGGTATTCTTTTGCCAAAGAGTTTCCCGGCATTCACCCTCACAGGCTAAGGCATACTTTTGCCGTTAATAAGCTGCTTTCCCAAACGGCTACTTTACAAATGGTGAGCTACCAGTTGGGGCATAGCGACATAAGCACAACGGCTAATCTTTACGACAAATTTGTGCCGGAGCATTTTAAGGTTGGGTTTGAGGCGGCTATCAAGGAGCGGAAAGAGTTGGTTGAGTGGTTGAAGGGCGGATATTTTGAGTGAATTATTATTTCAAATTTAGTATATTTATAGTATATGGCTAAAGGTATTGTATTTTTTGACGAACTTAAAACTCCTCCATTGGAGAATGATGTTCGCATGGAAATGGGTAAGATTTTAAGAGAGTTTCAAAATGGTGAAACCCCTGGTGCGCCTTTGGTGAAACCGGTTACACAACAAATAGGTAAAAACTGCCATGAAATACGCTATCCTACTGCACAACATAATTGGCGTGTTTATTTGGCTGTACGAGATATTATAGTGGTCTTGCTGTTGGAAGATAAAAAGTCCAAAGCGATACCGCAGACAACGGTTGAAACTTGCAAATCTCGGTTGCGTTTCTATGAGCAAAAACAATCTGAGAGGAATAAAAACTAGGAGGTTTTATGGCTAAAAGCAAGATGTCAGAGAAAGAATATTGGGAATCTCACGGCTTGAAGTATTACGATACGGCGTGGGAAGCAATCGGCTTATCTCCAGAAGAAGCGGAGCTTGAAGAGACTAAGTTTCAGATGGCTCGGAAAATAAAAGAGTTGCGTTCTGTCAATGGCATTACACAAACGCAGCTTTCTAAAAAAATGGGAACTTCGCAGGCTCGCATTGTAGCTTTGGAGAATGCGGAAAATACCACTTTAGATTCCCTTTTTAGGGCGTTCCGTGCTTTGGGAGTTTCAGCTCGTGAATTTGGTAAGATGTTCGGAGCGAAGGTTTCAGCAACTTGATTTTTAACAAAACAAGCTGAACTGGAACCGCCGTTAGAAACGGCAGAACCTGTAAACTCTTAGCACTTTACCGCTAAGGTCTTATAACATCGTCATTACAAATTATAGCTCTTAATTTGTATGAATAGTAGCGATGGATTAGAATACGTCGGCTGTTTTTCGTAGCAGGGTGGATACCTCCGTCTAAAGCTCCACTTTGTTTTAGAAAATTGAATTGAGTTTTACCTAATCCAGTTAAACGACGATATTCATCTGCTTTTATGTAAAAATTTTCTGTGCAAATTCGGTTAAGCAAATCTTCTAAATCATTTAAATTGACTACTCGGTCTTTAGAAAAATTTTCCATTGCGACCTCCGTTATTTTTTTGCACTATTCTAGCGTGCTTCCTTGCTATCTTAGCGTTAATTTCTGCAAGCTCATTTGAAGTGTCTTGCGTCAACATTTTATCATCAAGTTCTAAAGTCATATACGCTCCGTAAACTGCTTTTCGCTTCTGGGGAACAGATATGTGGAAATATGTATGAAAAATGGCAGAAACTGAACATTGCAATTTTGCAGTTCTCATTTCAGTTCGTTCAGGGACAGAACGCGCCTGTTATTTGGTTTTAGTTCGCCTTGGACAAGAACGAACTGTTGTTTATCTCCGATTTGTTCATTGGAAGAGCAAATCGCTTGTTTATCGTTGGCTTGCTCATGGAAAGAACGAGCCATTTATTTTCTATAATATAGAAAATAAAAATAGGAAAATATGCGTAGAGACGATATTTATTTTGTCCGCTTCTTTTGGGGTAAAATAGAGTAGAAATTTTCAAAAATATTTTTCTATGCAAATTCGCTTAAGACCAATTTAAGCTTCGTAAAAAAACAATAAAAAACCAATAAAAAATTAAATGAAAAATCTATCTCATAAGGCTTATTCAGATTTTTTAATGCCCACTCCTATTGCAACAGGCTTAACTTCTTCATACATTTTCTCCTCTAACGACCCAATGAGCTTTAAAGTCTCAATAGCTGCCGCTTTCGGTCTTTTAAACTTTGAATGCGACAAAGTTTTGAGTTTGTCCTTAATAATCTCAAAATCGGCTTTTATAGCCTCTATTTGCATAAATTCCGGCAATTCAATGTATTCTGGCAAATCGGCTGGATCAAAGTAACCACAAGCGCCAACAAATTCATGAGGATCACCAAAAAAACTGCCAAAATCAAAATCTAACGGAATGAAAAAAATCTCAAATGGCTTTTTTGTTGGACGTGTTGGAAAAATTGGTCTTGATGCTTTTATTTCATAAGCATTAGGGTTATTAGTGCATCCATATGTAGATACTATATAGCCCAAACCTTTCATAGTTTTCGGATCACAAATTAAGGAAATTGTGTATTTCGTGCTCTTAAGCACTCCGAATGTCTCTTTTTTATACGCCCAACCCGTAAGCTTAGGCTCCTCTTTCTTTTCTACAGTTTTTTTCTTTCTACTTTTTTTGACAACGGTAGCTTCCGCATCAATCACTTCAGATTCTGGTTCTGCCAATGCTTTTGTAGCAATAGGATAAGTTTTTTTAGCCATTTTTTATCTCACTTGTTGATGTTGTTGAAATAGAATATACAAATTTAACAGCATAATTATGGGCGATGAAATAAAAGCTTTTGACGATAAGCTGAATAAGAGAATTGAATTGATGAAAAAATAGTTTTTCTAGATTTTTGTTTATTGACAATGACACATACTACATTGGTGCTAGTTTTAAAGATTTGGACAAGCGGTGGTTTGCTTTTTCAAATAATGCAGTTTAAGGCAAACGATTTGCTGAAGAATATTAAGTGAGAAAAAAACAGGTCTGTACTTTATTCCTCTTGTTTGAACCAGAATTTATGGAATTTTTCAGAATTATTCTCTGATTTATCCTTTTACAAGTTTCTCTATTTCTTCGCCCAAAGTTCTCATTATGGCCCGATTTGCTTTAGTTCCTTCAAGACCTAATATTCCCGATGCAACTTCAATTATTCGATATACAACAAAAGCCAGTCCAAGTGTAATGACACACAGAATCCACCACAGAATATCCCGAGATTTTATTTTGATTTTTTGCTCTTCTTGGCGGATTATTATTCTTCCTCTCTTGGCTCCTAGCCCCCATTTCATTGAGTTTACTTTATTTACATATCCATCTACACCCTGGACTGATATTGTTTCTAGTATCATCAGCTCTTTTTTGAAGATCATCGTCCCGAATTTTTCTTCGAGTTTTTCTCTCATAAGCTCAAAAAGCTCTTGAGGTGGATAATAACGTTCCAAATCAATTTTTAAATCTGAACTTAAGAATGCTCTTTTCATTTTTTCTCCTTTTTTAAAAAGATAATAATTTTTTTGATATTTGTCAAGGATATTCTTAAAGAAGATTAAATTTTTAAGAAAAAACGGAGATTTCAATTAAATCGCAGATTATTTGCTTCATATTTAAGCCTTTTAGACCATTCTATTATGCCTTTTATTCCCTTTTTCAAGCAACTATCTTCTATTCTTTGCGCTCCTAAATATGCCTTTACTTCTTCCAACTTTTTTTGATATCTGGGCGATAGCATATAAACAGATTTTCCTTTGTTGTGAATTGTGGAATGCAAAAATCCTTTCTTTAGAAAAGTTTCCGAGCGATCTAAGATTACGGTTTTAGCAAACAGAAAATAACGCTTGTATGAAAACTTTAATCTGCCGTCTTCTTCCGTTAATCTGCCGAGATTTTTATTTGAATTGAAAACGAGGACTCCGCCTTTGTCAATAGAAACTTCTCTTTTTCTATAATATATGAAATCTTCTAAAAGCACAAAACCCATAATAGTACGGCGAACAGACCAGCCAAACAGCAACACAGCTATAACCGCCACAGGAATTACTAAAACATATATTAAAGAGGGAAAGAAAATAGCTGTGGCAAACAATAAAACATAAAATATTCCTCTCATTGTTTTTAGGATTAAATCAATCCAGCCAAACGGACAGATGAATAAAAGTACTTCAAAAACATAATTCAAAAGCCATATGGCAATGAAAACAAAAAAGATCGCAGGAACAATAATTGTTATTGAAATCCATTCCGTTGGAATCATTGACGCAGAAACATAAGATACCTCAAGTGGCGGCACGGCATTTGAAAGTTGTTTGGCAAATGATACGCCGTGATCAAAAACCATTGGAGAAGACAACACTAATCCTAATTTTTTATTGCATAATTCAACAAAAGAAGATAGGACAGACGGCAAATTGAGAGTTATAGACGGTATGCTTATAATAAATCCGATTACAGCCAAACCTAAACATATTCCCCAAAACCAGGGCTGATAGTACCAAAATAGTTTATGCCTTTCTTCTTCTGAGGCAGTATAATATTTATAAACTCCTAGAGCACCCGGAATAAGCAAAGGATTCATAGCCGTTCCTGTTAGAATTGCCATTGTTTTTGCTGTTTGTTCTTTTTCGGCAAAATACTCCTTTAGTTCTTGATTCCGTAATTGCTGCTCTTGCGCAAAAACGGAAACGGACATCACAATAAAAAAGATAACTAAAAATTTTGGCATATTTATCTCATATTTTGCAAGTCTATAGGCTTGATGTTGTTTTTTTGTGGGCTGAGTACATAGGTAGTAATGTAGAAAAAAATACTCCACAAGGTTAATCCACCACCCCAAGCTCGGTAAATTTTTCTATATTACGCAAACTTCGTTTGAAGCAAGCATTTAACCGTCCCTAAACTGTCCCAAAGCAAAATTTTTGCTTTGTAGAAGTGGTGAAAAGATGGTTAAAAATGGCGAATTCAAGCGAAAAACGAAGAAAGCCCGCATAGCTCAGTTGGATAGAGCAACTGCCTTCTAAGCAGTGGGTCGCACGTTCGAATCGTGCTGTGGGTATAAGATGAACAGGTCCAATACGGGCATTACAATTGTGAATTTAAGCGTTGCCATAGTGCTGATGGGGGCTTTGGTATTTATTGTGATTCATAAGTTATTTGCCGTGGATGCTAAAGTCAGGGCTGTAGAGGTGCTTGAACAAGCCGGGCAATGGAATAAATTATTAGTGGCTTATGCTATTGAGAATGAAGAACTTGGGTCTTTCACGGAAATAGGCTATGTGCCGATCGGAAAAGTGGCAAAAGACGGCGAAAGCAGCAAAAGCGATGTTTTTGAATACAACAGCGATCTGGCTAACGGAAAAGGACGGTTTTTAGCGATAAACAGAGTTAGCCTTAACGAGTGCCGGAAGCGTAAAGGCGAATGGTTCGCCTACGGAAACCCGGAACAAATTGTGGGAAACGCAGTTGCCGAGGCTCCGATAGCAAAGTGTGCGGTTTTAACGCCTTATTTTGAATTGCTGAGAGGGTATTAATGAGCAGCTTAAAGAAATTTGCGCTTTTCTTTTTGGCAATCGCCATTGCCATAATATTCGCTATTTCTGGTTTTGCCAAATCTCCTCCCTTGCCGGAAATTAAAGAAGCAGGGGCCTTTGTGCCTCGTGCCGAAACCGTTAAATGGATGTCTTTAGGGCACAATTCCACCGCCGCAAGCCTTTTTTGGATAAGCGGCATTATCGCATACAGCGAAACAATGTTTGACGGAAAAATATTCAAGTGGCTCTCGCATTTGGCAGACGCCTCAACAAGACTGGATAGCTTGTTCAAAACTCCTTATACATTTGTCGTGGCAATAACGGCTAGCAATGAACAGGATACCACGGATTATGCGCTTTTACGCAGGGGAGTAAAAACCTATCCGGATGACTGGAGATTAGCAGTTAGCGTAGCTTTCAGATTTGCTAATGGCCCCGGCAAAGATTACGCCTACGCCGCAGAAATAATGAAGCCTTTTGAAAATGACACTGCGGTACCGCCATACGTTCAAGGGACTCATAGAACCTTTGAACTCAGAGCAATGCCTACAGACGTGGCGATAGCGCAAATTATAGATGATAGCCTAAACCCCGCATATAAAAGCTTTCAAAGAGGGCTTGCTGTTAAAGCTGCAAGGGTGCTTGACAACTCAAAAATAGATGAAATAGAATCTATCTTGAACAACTTGTCAAAACAGAAAATTGAACCTCAAGCGGCATTTTTTCAACTTATGGGAATGAATTACTCCCAATAACCCGTAACCAGGAGCTCCGGCGTTGCGTTGGGAAAGTTTTCACAGGTAAAAGAGACAATTTTGCGTATGCTTTTTTGATTGTTCTTTGGCGTTTCCAGTTCGGTAACAGATAAGTTTACCTTAATCGCAGGCGTTGCTCCGCCTTCTTTCAGGTTTGCAAAATCACGGACATCCAGCTTCACATTCGAAAACTCCGCATTGAACTCTTTTTGCGATGCCGGCGCAAGCTTGAATTTAAGAGACTTGTTTTCGGGGTTCCAAACATAAAATGCCCAGGCCTTCTTATTGCCTTTCTTGTAAAAACCCAAGTCCAAAATTCTCTCGCTGAACACAATAGGATTATCAACAGAGCCTCGTACCAAAGCTACCCACGGTTTGCCGCTTGTGTCCACCAAAATAATCTTGTGCTCAAAAGGGCCTTCCATATATGCGGTATTCAGCGTAAAATTTATCTTGAAATTCTGCCCGGGAGTTATTTTTTGCGGGTAAACGAAATTTTCTCCGCCAGTCATCAGGTTATGAACACTCTCCACTTCTACGGTTTGCGAAGATACATTTTTTCCCTTGATCTCAACTTCTTTTTTAATGCCCTGCTGCAAAACGCCCAAATCCACAGGCTCAAACACAAAAGTATTGCCCCAAACATTGTTTACAGTCAGGCAAACAAAAAATATCAGCAGATAGCTATACCATATAATGGTGAACGGATAGTTAAAAAATTGTTTCCAACTGCTCTTTTCATGTCGGTTTTTCTTTTCTATAGCTTTCAAATTCTTGAAAAAAAACAAACCGCACAGAATAAATCCTGCCAAAGAGATCAATATGAGCATAAAAATCATGGTGGTAAATTAGAAATTTGTGCGCTCCAAAACTATCAGCGACCTGTGCTGAACACTGTCCGGTATTGTGTAAAAATGAGACTCCGCTATTTTGTATTCATCGGATTTCCAGTTTTGCAATTCCTCTTTTACGGCTGGGCCCTTCATAAAATAGGCTTTTCCGTTTTTTTTAAGGCTGTTGCCAAGCCGTGGCAAAGTTTCTGCTATGCTGCCGAAAGCCCGGCAAATAACGCCATCCACCGGTTCATTCATTGAAGAGCTTGTGACTTTGTGCTCAAAAACGCTTATGCCTTGCAAGCCCAGTTTTTCTATTGCCATTCTCAGGAAATTTACCCTGTTCGGGCGTGGTTCGCATAAAATCAGGTTTATTTGCGGATTCACCAACTTCAATGGTATGCCGGGGAAGCCTGCTCCGGAGCCTATGTCCAGCATTTTTCCGGGCCACTTTTTCACAAAGGAGTTGATTATTATGCAGTCCGCATAATGGCGTTCCACTATGGTTTCAAAGGCGTTTAAACGGGTTAAATCCTGGTCTTTGTTATGCTCTCGGAGCAAGCCGTGAAACATCCAGAGTTTGTCCAGGGTTTCTTTTTTCAGCTCAACTCCGTGGCGGCGGAGCAAAATATCCAGGCTTTGCCGGCTGGGTTTTAATTTAGGTTTTTCCATGTAAAGCCCTCTTGTATTTTTCCCTTATCAACAGTAAATCTCGCTTGTATGGGTTTTCCTTGAAATCGGCAAAAGCCCACTCCGTAGGCTTAAAATCGCCTTTTGCATAGGTTAAAATCATATCCAGCCACATACCGCCTCCTGCGTAAAGCTTGAACGGCCCACGTTTTGTGGAGGGTAGCACAATTTTATCGGTATCCATATAACCGATATCTATATTTAATATGCGGCCTCCGTGTTCGTTTTTAAGGCTGTTTTCCAACTCAATGGCTTTATTTTTGTACTCGCCTATATTTTCCGGTTTTACCAGCCCTTCAAAAGAAACAACATTCCTATACAAATTTTCGCCCATCTCGGTTTTGTAGTAATCCGTCTTGCAAAACGGGAAAAATTCGCCTTTATGCTCAAATGTGCCGAATTTATCAAAGATCGCAGAATTGTAAGGGCATTCCTCCGTGGATTCCCTTATCAGGTTCTGCGGAGCAATAATAAAGGCTATTAGTTTTGCTAAATGCACAAAACTAAAGTAGAAATTTCTATTTTCACCATAGCCATGTTCAAAAATTTGCGCAATATAAACTGGTCAGAGCTTTCCGGCTTGCTTGTAGGAGCCGCTCTTGCCGTAGTGATTTGCGTTGGGGCAATAATGCTTGTGCTTAAATTGGAAGCGGAGGGCATTCTATGGAAATACGAATATACGCTTTACTGCGATTTGGCTACCGGCCAAGGGCTTGGCAAAGGCACAAAAGTGCAGATAAATGGTGTTAATGTGGGAACGGTAAAAGACATTTCCCTTGCCGAGCATGGTACTGCCAGTGCGGTTAGGCTTGAACTCACCATAGATACTATTTATAAAAAATGGATTACCAACAAATCCGTAGTATTTGCCACTCGCGACCAAAACATAATTTCCGAGCGAGTTGTGAATATAGATATTTCGCAAAAAGGTAATAGAATTCTGGAAGACAAGGAGTATTTAATTGGCGGCACAGCGCAGGATATAGAAACTGTTTTGAAAACGGCCAACGAACTTATCGCCAGCATAAGCAATTTAGTTATTGTAGGAGATTCTCTTTTAAAACTGGCAATAGATACCAACGCTACCATAGGCATGTTGCTCGGTTCCAGAGCTCTATACGACCGTCTGGACAATGCGGTTAGAATGTTGAATGGGGTGCTTAAGGATGTTGATGGTGTTGTGGGTGATGTTGACGGCATGGTTAGAACTATGAACAGCGGTGTGCCCAAAGCGATGGCTTTTGCGGATACTCTTTCCACAAGTGTTATGGAGGTAATGGGAAAGGCCGGCGTTATGATGAACTCGCTGGACAGCACTTTGCGCAATGTCAGCGGCATAGTTGATGATTTAGCTCCGGTAGTGGGTTCTGTGGGCAATATATTGACAGACGGTTCGCAAACTATTAATAAAACCGATGACCTTGTGGGCGGAGTTTCAAAATTCTGGTTTATACGCGGCAAAATTCCAAAGAAAGACACAATTCCGCTTTTGGAGGACGCATGGTGAGAATATTTTTAATTCTAGCTGTGGCGGCCAATGTTTTTGCGGCTTCCGGTGGCATTGCGGCTCAGGCAAAAAAATACTTTACGCAGGGGCGCTATGAAGCGGCATACAATCAATATTCGCTAGCTCTTAAAGAAGCTCACAAAGAAGCGGATCTTGTGGCAGAGGGGAGAATTTTGATATCTATGGCTATTCTTGCAAGCCATGCTATGCAGTATGAAGATGCGAAAAAACTTTTGGATATGGTGCGTGTTAATGATTTGGACGAAAAAAGCAGAGAGAGTTTTTATATGGCTTATATGGAATTTTACAATTTGCAGGGCAAGTATAGAGAGTCTTTTGACATTGCGAACAGATATTCGTTCAAAAAGCCAACCGCCGCTTTTTCCGGAGAAGCTGCCATAGCCGCAGCCGGTAGCAGGAACGGCGGCGAAGCGGATGCTCATTTGAAAAAAATAAATAAAAAAGATTCTCCCGGGCAATTGGCTTTTTACAAGGCAAGGGTTGCGGACTTAAATGGCGAAAGCCCCAAAGAACTTTACGAAAAAGCTTTGAAAATATCTACGGATAAAAAGCGTTTTTTTGTTTCCGGCATAATTTTGCTCAGGCTTGCGGAGATAACCGGCAATAAGGACTATGCCGCAAGGAGCGCAGCGGTTTTTAAAGAACTCGGATTGGCAGAACCATTCAAAAAAGCAGAGGGGGCAGCAAAATGAACTATAGAGATTTGTCTCAGACTGCGGAAAAACCACACGAGCCTCTTAGCGTTAGCGAGTTGCTGAGGCTATATGGCGTGGAACTTAGGCTGTCTTTAAAAAACAATGCTCCGGATTCGGAAATAACAAGCGTTGACTTGCACAGGCCGGGACTTGCTCTCTCGGGTTTTTTCGGCGATTATGCCAGCGAGCATATACAGCTTTTGGGGCATACGGAATGGAATTATCTTGAGTCCAGCGGCGAAGATAAGAGAACTGAGATTTTTTCAAGGCTTGTAAAGTATAAGTCTCCGCTATGGATTTTAACGCATGGGCTGGAACCGCACAAGGAGTTTGTGGAGATGTGCAATATTGTTGGCTCTCCTCTTGTAGTTACCGAATTGCCTACTGTGGATTTCGCAAGGCCGCTGCAAAGGAATTTGGAAAACTATTTTGCCCGCAGAATTTTTTTGCATGGAAGCATGATAGATATTTACGGAGTCGGCACATTGTTCATAGGAGAATCCGGCGTTGGAAAATCTGAATGTATTATGGATTTGGTTGAACGCGGGCACTGCCTTGTTTCCGATGATGCCATAGATTTGAGGCGTGTTGGTGATTTAATTTTCGGTGCGGGCAAGGAAGGTTTTAACCACTATATTGAGATAAGGGGAATCGGAATTATAGATGTGCGCTCCATGTTCGGAGTGAAAGCTGTGAGAAACGAAAAACGTCTGGATATTGTTTTGGAACTTCAAAAATGGGATGCTGCGGAACGCTACAATCGCACCGGACTGGACACTGTTACGAATAAAATTCTGGGTTTGGATGTTCCGCACATAGTGATTCCTGTTTTGCCCGGCAAGAATATAGCGGTTATATCTGAGGTTGTGGCTATGGACCATTTGCTGAAGAAAGAAGGGGTGAACAGCTCAAAGAACATAAATGATTTCTTGCTTTTCCAAATCAAGCAGAAGATGGGAAATAAAACTTGGGAAAGAAAACATGAGCCCAGCTAAAATTCACAAAAAGGCCGCAAAAACTCCTGTGCTGTTTTATACAATCGTCGTTTTGGGATTATTTTCCTTATTCGGTTTGTGGTTTTTTTTGCATCCGAACAGCCCTTGGCATTCACGCAGTATTTACAAAGTGGCTTTTGAAGAAATTGGCAATTTGCAGGCAGGCAATCATGTTAATGTCAGCGGAATGTTCAAAGGTTATGTAAAGGATTTTGAGTTGACGGATTCCTGCGTGTGGGTTGAGATAGCCGTGCTGGCTAATATTAAAATGCCGAAGGATTCGAAATTTCGCATAGCGAATGCCGGATTGATGGGTGAGCGAGTGGTAGAGATATTGCTGGGAAAGTCAAGCGATTATTATTCTCCGGGAGCACGGATTATCGGTTATTTTGATATTGGAAGTACGAGCATAGGCAATCTTGTGCTGGATATTTTAGATGAGGCAAATGCCATATCAAATGTTTTATCACAAACTGCGGACACTTTATTCTCTGATGAGAGAATGGAACATTATAAAAGGATTGAGAAAAAAGCTGCGCAATTGGGCAACAGGATATCCGGAGTTGTGAGCAAGGCAGAAAAATCTGCAATGTCTTCGGTTGATTCTTTAGTTATGGCAAAAGACAGGGTAGCTGCAATTATAGACGGCATGAATTCGGATTTTGACGGCATGGTAAAAAATGCGGATGAACTTGAAAAGAATTTTGTGAAACTTGAAAAATCTTTGGAAGGCATAAAAAATAGCATGAGTATAATAGCGCAAAAACTGGAGAGCGGCAACAATACCATATCACTTGCTTTGGATGAAAAGCATAATGGAGAATTGAGGATTCAAATGAAAAAGATTTCCGAAGATGCGGAAAAGTTGATGGAAAAAATAAAAATACGTGGGTTGGATTTAAATGTGGATATTTTTTAGCTGTATTTTAATATTGTTGCTGAGTTGTACCAAAACGCAGGATGAAGATGTTATTTGGGAACCAAAAGAGCATCCGGTTATGCTTTTTTCCGATACAACAGTTTTGGAATTGTATGAAGGACCAAATATTTCATGGAAGGTTAAAACTGCATATTTGGAGCGATGGGGCGGTTCGGACAGCATTTTTGTGAAACCGATTTTTGCAGACATTTACGATTCGCTTGGGAATAAAGCCGCATTTTTACGTGCAGATTCCGGCAATCTGAACATGCGCATGACTTTTGTAAGGGCTTATGGCAGGGTTTACGCTCTTTCGCCGAAAGGCGCTGCTGTAAGAGCAGATTCTCTTTTGTGGCTAAAAAGAGACGATAAAATTCGCACAGATGGTCCGGTACGTGTTGTGGGAGAAAACGGCGATGTGTTGCAGGGCTTTGGTTTTATATCGGATTCAAAACTTGAAAACTGGCAAATTCGCTCAAAAGTGACAGGAATTTTCCAAGACGCCGCAAACAGGCTAAGGGAGGAGGACAGCAAGCTGGTCCCTTAACCGTGCGGCTTCCTCAAAATCCAGTCTCGCCGCCGCTTCTTTCATAGCCAATTCCAATTCTTTAACGCTGCGCTTATCATCTCTTGTCCCTTGTTTCTTGTCTTTTCCTTTTCCATCCTTCTTCCCTCTAACTTCATCCAGCGGATCTTGAATTTCCAGCAGTTCTTCCAGTTTTCTCTGAACGGTTCTGGGCGTAATCTTATGCTTGCGGTTAAAATCAATTTGCTTTTCTCTTCGGCGTCTTGTTTCGTTAATAGCTTTTTTCATGGAGTCTGTAATTTTATCGGCATAGAGAACAACTTTGCCTTTTACATTTCGGCTTGCGCGCCCCATGGTTTGAATCAAACTTTTGTAATTCCTTAAAAAGCCTTCTTTGTCCGCATCCAGAATTGCAACCAGAGCAACTTCGGGAATGTCCAAGCCTTCACGCAAAAGATTTATCCCAACAAGAACATCGAATTTTCCCATTCTCAGTTCCCGTATAATTCCATGCCTGTCAAGGGTTTTAATATCGCTGTGCAAATACCGGGCTTTTATATTTTTTTCCAGCAGATAATCCGTTAAATCCTGAGCCATTTTTTTTGTGAGTGTTGTGATTAAAGCTCTGTTTCCTTCGGATATTGTTTCATTGATGCGGTCCAGCAAATCTCGCATTTGCCCTTCTATTGGCTTAACATAAATTTCAGGATCCAGCAGGCCTGTGGGGCGGTTTATTTGCTCAACTATTTGCCCTCCGGTTTTTTTGAGTTCGTATTCTGCGGGCGTTGCGCTCACAAAAAGCACGTTGGGCGGAAATTCATATTCAAATTCGGCAAAATTCATAGGGCGGTTGTCAATGGCGCATGGCAAGCGCCAGCCGTATTCCACAAGCGTTGTTTTGCGAGATTTATCGCCTTCGCACATGCCGTTTACCTGCGGAATGCTGGCGTGCGATTCATCGACTATCAGCAACCAGTCTTTGCCAAAATAATCCAAAAGCGTGTAGGGCCTGGTGCCGGGCATTCTGTTTTCAATTATGCGTGAATAATTTTCAATGCCGGGGCAAATTCCGGTTTCTCTCATGATCTCCATATCGTAGTGAACTCTGGTCTTTAGCCGTGCCATTTCCAGCACTTTGCCTTCCTCTTGCAGTTCAAACAGTCTTCTGCTCAAGTCTCTCTTAATTTGATTTATTACTCTGTTCCTGCTCTCTTCTCTGGTGACAAAATGTTTGGCCGGAGCTATTATAATTTCTTCGGCATTTTTTATTGTTTCACCGGAAACAACGTTAAACCATGAAAGCTTCTCTACGGTATCTCCGTAAAGTTCAATGCGCAATCCAATGTCATCATAGCTTGGGTAAATATCTATTCTATCCCCACGTACTCTGAATGTTCCTCGTTCCAATGCAAAATCGTTGCGCTCATATTGAATGGCAACAAGCTCTCGCAGAATGCTGTCCCGTTCCCGTTCTTCTCCTGTTTTGAGGCGCACCATCAGTTCAAAATATTCCGCCGGGCTTCCAAGTCCGTATATGCAGCTTACGGATGCTACGATTATGGTATCTCTTCTTGTCAATAAATTCTTTGTGGCTCTTAGTCGCAGCTTGTCTATTTCTTCGTTTACGGCAGCATCTTTGTCTATAAATAGATCTCGTGTGACAATATATGCTTCGGGTTGGTAGTAGTCGTAATAACTCACAAAATATTCAACTGCGTTTTCCGGAAAAAAGGTTTTGAATTCCTGATAGAGTTGTGCGGCGAGTGTTTTGTTGTGGGTTAAAATCAGTGTAGGTTTCCCCAGATTTTTTATCAAGTTTGCCATTGTGAAAGTTTTTCCGCTTCCTGTCACGCCCAGGAGCACTTGAAATTTTTCGCCTTTTTCAAAGGCAGTTGTCAGTTCCTTTATAGCTTCGGGTTGATCGCCGGCGGCGGAGTATGGGCTTTTTATTTTAAAATTTGCGGATCCGCTCGGTGGGCAAATATTCAATATGCCGGGTCTGCTTTCTTCCGGCGGCAGGCGTTTTACTAAAAGTTTTTTGTTCAAGACTTCAAATGATGGTTGTTGGGTGGTCATAATTCCCTCGTGTTGAAATGTAGAAATTTCTAATTTCTCTCTATGCCATTTCTTTTACTGCTCGCATTGCTTCTCATCTCCTGCGAAAAATACTCGCAAACAAAAGCCGGTATATCCTGCCCGTCGTCTCCACCTGTTTATGAAAATGCCACAGGCGATTTCGACCCCATAGCTCTTCCGAACGATGCTGTTCCTTGCGGGGAAATAAGCCTTTGGGGTGGGCCCATGCCACAGTCGCTGAATGTGTGGCGAGATGTGAATTCATTTTCAAGTTCCATAATGTCCATGCTCTTTGAGCCGCTTGCTGAACTTCACTCAACGGATAACAGAGCAGTTGGAGTATTGGCAAGCTCATGGGATGTATCGCCAGATGGCATGAGCTATTCGTTTAAAATGGACAGCCGTGCAAAATGGAGCGATGGAAAATCCGTAACTGCCTACGATGTGCAATTCTATTACGATGTTATAATGGATCCTAAAAATTTAACGCCGGTATTCAAAGTCGGTCTCTCCCGCCTTGAACGCCCGGAAGTACATGATTCTCTGCGCTTTACGGTGAGAGCGAAAGATCCGCACTGGAATAATTTTTGGGAAGCCGCCGGAATGGTCGCTTTTCCAAAGCATGTTTGGGAAAATGTTGATTTTAATGCCATTCGTTTTGAATTTCCCGTTGTAAGCGGCCCTTATGAAGTAAAACAGGTGAAAATAGACCGCAATCTTGAACTATCTCGCCGTGCAGACTGGTGGGGCAGGCAAAAGAACTACAATGCCGGCAAATATAACTTTGACAAAATAGTATATCGCTTTATGGAAGACCGCAATAAAGCTTTGGAAGCCCTCAAAAAAGGGGACTTTGACGCATATCCAATTTACACATCGTCTATATGGATGAATCAGACCGGCTTTGACGCAGTAAAAAAAGGCTATGTGTTAAAAAACAGAGTTTTCAATGAAGAACCTAAAAGTTTTCAAGGATTTGCGCTCAATTTGCGCAGAGATAAATTCAAAGATGTTAGGGTTCGCAAAGCACTCTCCCTTATGCTGGATCGTGAGCTGATGAATGAAAAATTCATGTTCAATCAATACTTTTTACTCAATACCTACTACCCGAGCCTCTGGGAGAAGCATCAAAATCCCAATGCGCCACTTTACTTGTTCGCTCCGGATTCCGCTCGCAAACTCTTTGAGGAAGCCGGATATTTTGTAAATAAACACGGCAAACTTGTTGATTCAAGCGACCTGGCTTTTGAACTCACATTTCTTCACCACGGCGAAGACCTTCGCCACATAACAAAGTTCCAGGAAGATTTAAAAACAATAGGCATAGATTCCAAGATAGAAACCGTGTCACGCTCAACTTTCAGCCAACGCATAGACGAGGCAAATTTTGATCTTTGCTGGTTGGCTTGGGGAGCCGGCAGGCTGAGCGATCCCGAAGCGGCTTGGCATTCAAGAACCGCAAACGATAAGGGTACAAATAATGTTCCCGGAGTGCAAGACTCTACAATAGACTCCTTGATAGAAACTCAAAAAACCGAGTACGATATAAATGTTCGCAACTCCATTTTGCAAAGCCTTGACGCTCGCCTTACCGAAATAGTTCCGTATATTTTACTTTGGCAGTCCGAAAATAATAAAATTCTGCATTGGAATCGTTTCGGATACCCCAAAACGCTTTACGACAAGTTCAACCGAGAAGAATCCATACCGGTTTACTGGTGGTATAGTCCGGAAAAAGCGCAAAAATTGCAAGAAGCGCAAAAAAAAGGTGAAAATTTACCGATTCCGGAAATTGATGTGAAATATTAGTTTACTATATTTACCGTATGCGTATTTTTTCTAAAGTTTTATCAATGGCACTGATCATTGCCTTTTTAGTCCCGGCTTCCGCTGTGGCAGATGGCGGTATTTACGATCGTGATTTGGTGCGTGGATTCCTAGCATTTAAAGGTGATTTTCGCAGTATGAAGTCCGATGGAGTGAAGCTTATAAACACTGCTACCGGAGAAAGCTATGCGAAAGAATATTTGGATTTCCACGTTGAAATTGGTGCCGAATACCTTCAGTTGCGCACATGGTTTGATATTGACTTTATGCCGATAACTCCCAAAAGAGGCGATACCGAGTGGTTTAGCTATGGAATTACCTGGATGTGGGGCTATAAGTTATTGCATCAGAACTCTCTTTTCAATATAATTCCCTCTATCGGTCCGGGTCTTGAATTGATGAATATTCGCGCAGGCAATGAATTGGAACTCGCAAGCTCTTTTGGCCCGACCTTAAACCTAGAGCTTGAGCTTCGCTTGCAGTGGAGCCAGTTTTCTGCCGGTTTATATGGTGGCTACAAAGTTGTTCGCCATTATGGCTGGGATGACATAAGTGTTGCTCCTGCCGTGTGGCCTTCCAGAGGCGATGTAAACGCAGACAGGGTGTTTGCGGGGGTAAAATTCTCATGGACAATGCTGAATAACTTCCAAAAAAGGGAAAAAGATCTTTTTTAGACCCTTGAAATTTGCCGGAAAATTTCTATATTTGTAATATGTTCAATTTAGGAGTCCATTAGCTTGCTTC
>WQSZ01000019.1 GCA_009787645.1 Candidatus Fibrimonadales bacterium
AAGGAACTTTACGCAGCTATGACCGTAACGGGCAGCGAACAAGCCAAAATCAGCGAAGATGGCAACTCCGCTAACGTAAAAGTTATCTCTGTGAACAAAGATAAAAAAGAATCTGCTTTCAAGGTAGGTCTTGTCAAAGAAAAGGATGCTTGGAAAGTAGAGAAGCTGAGTAAGTAAAATTGCAAAACAAAATGGTGGATAAGCGTGTGAGGTAGCCTCTGACGTTTTTCTACCTTTCCCCTATGCTCCTTGCACTTGTAGGTTCAGACGAATTTGGGAAAGAAGAGCGGCTTGAGCTGTTTTGGAAAGAGGCTTTGGCCGATGGTTCGCAGCGCATGGTATTCTTTGCTACCGAATATATAAGAGACGAAAGTTCGCTTACGGCGGCTGTGTCCCAAGCTATGGCTCCGTCTTTTTTTGGGCCGGGGGCAAGCGTTTTGGTGCGGCACTGCGAATACCTGCCTGCGGAGGAGCAACGGAGGCTTGCCGGTTTTTTGCCGGGAGTTCAGGGGAATTTGGCCCTTGATTTCAGTGAACTTGATAAAAGAAGCTCTTTGAGCAAGTTTTTGGAAAAACAGGGGAGTGTAGAGTCTTTTGTACCGCCAAAATATGATTTTCAAAAATGGATAGTGAACCATGTTCAAAAATATTTTAACAAAAGAAAAATAGAGCACTCGGCTGCCCTTTACATTGCAGATGCCATTGGCAACGATACCAAACGTGTTCATAATGAGATAAAAAAAATACTAACCTACGATCCTGCCATACAGGAAATAAAGTTGCAGCATTGCTCGCTGTTCATAAAACAGGACAGGGAAGTTCCGGCCTATGAATTGCAAATTCCCTTTGGTCTTAGAAATCCGGCGGAATTTTTGCCCAAGCTTCGCAGAATTTTGGCAGAAGGCGGCATTGAAGCCATGATGCCGGTCATAGGAGCGCTTAGGAACCAGTGCATAACTCTTTTGCATATAAATACCATGCGTGCAAAAAAAATACCCGATTATGAGATAATAAACCGGGTTATGTTACCTAACCAGGCTAGATTTTACCAGCAAAATAAAATGCCGGAGCAGAGCTCAAGGTGGAGGCTTGATGGCCTTCAAAAGGCTATTTTACGCTTAGATGAGCTTTCTTACGGCATAAAAATGGGATCTTATGGCGATTTACCGTCGTTTGAACTGGCTATTTGCGGTTTAATGCTGTGATTTTTTATATTTTATTAAAGTAATGGCAGCAAATATTTGTTTAGGCGTTGAAATTAGCCAAGATGATTTGAAAGTCGCTCTGGTGGATCCAAAGCGCAAGCATATTATTAAAGTAGATGTAGTTCCAACTTCGGGCAATCCAATAGGAGATGCTTCAATTTATGCCTCTGTATTGGGTTCTTGGTCTCGCAGCAACCTGCTGCCGCAAATAAGCGCAACGGCTGTGGCTTTCCCGGCTTGTAGCGGCATAATGCGTTTGGTACCTATCCCAAAGGAGATAGAAAGCGGTTTTTATGACTATGTGAACTGGGAATTTTCGCATGCGACCAACTTAAAGATTAGCGATTATCAAATGGATGCGGCTTTTTATCCCAACCAAAAGAAACCCGAACGTGTGGTTGTAACGGCCATGAGCAAAAAACTTATGGATACTTTTGGCTCCGAAGAGCTTGATAAAGGCGGTTTTACCCCCAGTTGCTTGATTGCGGATATATGCGCTTTGCTCAATCTTTTGGAAGTATCGGAAAAATTGGGCAGCCAGCCCAAATGCGTATTGAAAGTCGATGGAAAATTTGCCGTAGTTTTTTGGGGAAACGAGTCCGGGCCTTTGGCGATAAGGCTTTTACCCAAAGATTTTATCTCTCCAAAGGCTATTGTTGAGATTTTGGACAGTGGGTTTAATGAACTGCCAAAGGCAAAAAGAATTGTAAAATTATGTGGGGAATGTTCTGCAAATACCGAATTTACTTCTGAGCTTGCAAATGCCGTAAGTGAGCTTAGAGAGCCTATAGAAGTGCAATCCTGGAAGTCGCTTTCGAAATTCTCTTTGGAAAAAGTTGGGGATTTTTCAAAGTTATCACAGTGCTTGGGAGCCATAGGAGCTACCTTGAGCTGTGCATAAACGTATAAAATGGCACGCTTTTTGCTTGTCATATAAAAACGGAGATTGAAATGATAAAGTCCAATTTAATGCCATCTCGCGCGCCCGCCAAGGCTACGGCGGTTCCCCAAGCTATTAAAGGCGGGGGGATAAAGGTAAAGTCCGGTGCTTCCAAGAGGCCGGCGACTAAAAGCCGTTCCAGTTCCATAGCCAATGTTTTTTACATGCTTATGGCATTATTAATTGCTTCGGTGCTGTATTTGCAGATTTTCAATGTGCCGGCATTTTTGCACGGTGTTATACCGGAAAGCGTAATAGCCTTTCTCGGGTTAAGCGAAGAAACTGCTGCATCTCAAGTTTTGCGGGAAGCCGGTGCTGTAAAATTGACAGCTCACGGTACCAGAATGGATGACCCTTCAATTCCTATTAACGGTACGGTTGAAGAAGTGGTTAGAACCATGCGGCCCGATATTTATTTTAAGGACAAGCAGGCTAAGGATTACAAATACAAGGAACAGGCCTTGAGCAATAGAATTCCTTATCAAAAACAGGCTTTTCATATTATGCTCAGCACATTCTATAAGGCAACACCGGATGGCGTAGGGTATTTAGACCTTGCATATCAGGCTCCAAACTTTTATTTTGCCAGAGCTATTGCCCTGGATTCCCGTACTCGCAGCACATTCTTAAATCAGTTGAGATCAAAGGTTATGCCGGACTTGGTTGTGAAGGATTCTTCAACCACAAGAGACGGCAGCATTGAATTCAGCGTTATCGGTAGCATTCAGCAACCGGAATTTGCCGAGCTTAAGCAGATGAATTTGATAAAGCCATCTAGAGTTAAATCTGAAATTATGGCTTTGCGTACTTTGGCTGTTGCCAATCAGGTTCGTTTAACCGGTTGGGAAAAGCCTATTGAAGAGGAGTTGGAAACTTACCGCAGAGTGGTTTTGAAAACAATTACGGAAGCGGATTATCCATCTCTTTTAAATTTTGCGGAAGCCTTGCAAAAATCCGACCTTGCATTTGGCGTTCAGCAGTTTGTGTCTAGGCCCTTTGGTTCGGAAAAAATGCAATCAGCAATCGAGTTTGTGTTATATGCGACTATGTAATCTCCTTTTAGTAAGCGCTTTTTTGCTTGCGTGCGAGCCGGTCTCGCCCGTTATCGCAGAGGTTGAAAATGCCCGTCTGCACATCCATGAATTGAAAGAAACGAGAGTTCCTGGAGATTCAATTTCAAAAGAAGAATGGATCAGGCATATAGAATACTGGGTGAATTTTGAGGTTATGTATAGAGAATCTCTGAAAAGAGGCTTGCATAAAGACCCGGCAGTGCAGAAACTGATCAGAAATGCAGAGAAAAAAATTTTGGTGGACAGGCTAAGGCTATCTTTGGATAGCACAATCGCTGTTGAATCGGACAATGAACTGCGTGATTATTATGAAAACAACAGGGATTTGTTCCGTGATATTGAATTCTCAGAGGTAACAGAGCAAATACGGGGTATAGTTCTTTCGGAAAAACGGATGAAGACGGAAAAAAAGTGGTTATCCGAAACGAAAAATTTATATTCAATAGAAGTTTATCCTCAATATTTGGATTCATTGCGATGAAGGTGGCTATATGAAAGTGATTATCCCCATTGCCGGGACGGGACTCAGAATGCGTCCCATGACATTGAATGTTCCTAAATGCCTGCTTCCCATAGCAGGCAACACTATTATAGGGCATATACTGGCAAAGTTGGAGAATATGAATGTTTCCGAATATATATTTGTGATAGGTTATTTAGGCGAAAAAGTGGAAAGCTATATAAGAGCGGAATATCCGAATATACCGGCAAAATTTGTTTGGCAAAAAGAGCCGCAGGGTCTGGGTGAAGCTATTGGCATGTGCGGGGATTTTTTAGCGGAGCACGAGCCTGTGCTCATAATTTTGGGTGATACTCTGTTTGAAGCGGATTTTTCTTCGTTAAATGCGAATTCTGGTAATGTGCTTTATGTCCGGGAGATTGAAGATCCCAGAAGATTTGGCGTTGCAAAGGTGGACAAAAGCGGTAAGGTTGAGCTTTTGGTTGAAAAACCCCAAGAATTTGTGAGCAACAAGGCTTTAGTAGGCATTTATTTCATTTCAAGTACGGCAGAATTGAAAAAGTCGTTAAACTATTTGATAAGCAATAACATAAAAACACGAGGCGAATATCAATTGACAGATGCCTTGGAGAACATGCTGAAATGCGGATGCGAATTTACCACCGATTCCATAATGCAGTGGCATGACTGCGGAACTCCGGAAATATTGCTGGAAAGCAACCGTTGCCTGCTGGAAGATGTATTTCAGTCAGACCTGGAGGCTAGGTTTCCTGATTGCAAATTTGAACAGCCATGTTTTGTGGGTAGCCAAACAGAACTCAGCAATTGTAGCGTTGGGCCATTTGCAAGCATAGGCAAAAACTGCAAAATAAAGGGAACGGCAATTGAGAATAGCATAATATCAAACGGATGCGTGCTTTCCAACTCTTCCATGCGCAACTCAATTTTGGGTGAAAGCTCATCTGTGAACAATTTTTCCGGCTCGCTTTATACGGGAAACTGCTGTGTTGTTAATCCTGGCTAGCAAAAGCCCCAGAAGGGCGCAAATCCTTGAGCAATTGGGGATTGAGTTTCGCATTGAACCTTCCGATTGCGACGAAAACATACATGATATTCCAATAGAAGATATTCCGCGTGAGTTGGCTAAAAGGAAAGCTTTTGATGTGGCGGCAAAGCTCAAAGATTCTTACGTGCTTGGGAGTGATACCCTTGTTTTTTGCGAAAATGAGGCTTTGGGCAAGCCTAAAAGTTCCGAAGAGGCCGTTGAAATGCTGAAAAAACTGAGAAACAGGTCGCATAAGGTGATTAGCGGGGTTGCTCTTTACAGGAATGAGGAGTGCCTGTTTGCCGGTGAAAGCCAAACTGAGGTTCGTTTTAGGAATTACAGCGATTCTGAAATTCTAAATTATATCCGAACTATGGAATATGCAGACAAAGCAGGCGCTTATGGTGCTCAAGGAAAAGGTGCACGGTTTATTGAATCGATAAACGGGTGTTTTTACAATGTTATGGGGCTTCCCATAGCGGCAACTTTGGAAGCTATTAACAAAATGGAATAAATGGAGGCATTGTGGCAACAGAAAATGAAAGTGAATTCAGCATAGGCGACAACGAAAAAGTTGGCGATTATTTGCGTAGGGTTCGTGAAGCTCGTGGCGTGGAATTGGAGCATTTGGCAAAAGCTATTCGCTTGAGTAAAAATATACTTGAGTCAATAGAGGCCAACCGCTGGAGTGATTTTCCAACGGAAGCTTACTTGCGAAGCTATATTATTTCCTTGTGCGAAAAACTGCTGATAGATAAGCATGTGGTTATAAGCAAATTCTCTTTGGAAATAAACTCGCATTTTGCCATATCTCAGGCGAATATGATGAGCGATCAAAATCAGGAGAGCAGTGCTCCCGTAGGCAATAATTCAAAAATTGCCATAATAATTGTTGTAGCGATAGCTGCTATTCTGTTTTTCTCAAAACAGATGCTGGACAGTTCTTCCGAAGCAGAGTCTGTTGTGCCGGAGCCTTTGCAGCTTGCAGAGCCTCAGGCTGCGGTTGATGGAGATGGTCAATCCGAAGCTGCGGATTCGGCCCTTGCGGCAGCGTTACAGCCGGAGGTGAATTTAGATGCAAAGGATACCATTCGCTTGGAATGCGTTCATACGGCTACGGATAACACTTGCGGTGTGTCTGTTAAGGGCTTTGATACCAAGATGTCTTATTTCACAAGGGCAGCCAGCCGATATATAAATCATCACGATACCGTATATTTGACCATAACTGTTCCGCCTAGAACAAGATTGTTTATAAACAACAATAAAGTTGAATATGGCAGGTTCAATACGCTTTATCTCTACCAAGGGCAGATAATAGATAAGTCGAATAGAGAATTGAGGTAGCAGTGACCCTTTACATGGCTTTGTTCTTTTTGGGCTTTATGCTTGCAATAAGCCTGCTCGCCTATGCCAGCATGCAAGTGGTGGAGCTAAATAAACAGGCTGAGGCTTTTGGCAAAGATCTGGAAGAACGTTATTCAAAGCCATTGGCGAGTTTGGAAGAACTTATTAAGCACTCCGATGAACATGTGGAGAATATGGAGAATACGGAAAATGCGCATGTCTGAAATATCACGAAAAACATCGGAAACCGATATTGAACTGCGGTTGAATTTGGATTCTAAAAATCGTGGCGAGATAAAGAGCGGAAATGCATTTTTTGACCACATGCTGTATTTGTTCCAAGCGCACTCCGGGATTGAGCTTTCGCTTGCGTGCAGTGGCGATACGGAGATAGATTTTCATCACAGCATGGAAGACATAGCCATAGTGATGGGGACTGCTTTGAAGCAGGCTCTTGGCGACAAGAAAGGCATTGAGCGTTTTGGTTTTTATTTTGCGCCTATGGATGAATCGCTTGCTAGGGTAGCTCTGGATTTCAGCGATCGCTTTGCTTATGTTTTGCGGGGGAGCTTGCCTGCGAAGATCGGTGAAATGGAATCAAGTCTTTGGGAGCATTTTTTTAAGAGTCTTGCGGAGAACGCTAAAATGAATTTGCACATAGAGTTGCTTTACGGACAAGACGGGCATCACTGCATGGAAGCCATTTTTAAAGCATTTGCGAGAGCCACCGCAATGGCTATAGGCAAAGGGAAAAATGCAGATGAAATTCCCAGCACTAAAGGCGTTTTGTGATTCCCCAAAAACTTCAAAAAATCTCAGAGGATATTCACAGTGCGGGAGGCCGTGCTTTTTTGGTCGGTGGTGTTACCAGAGATTATTTGCTGGGGTTTAAGGGTGAGTATAGGGATTTTGATATAGAGGTTTATTCAATTGACCAGGAAAAATTGCTGGAAATTCTTTCAAGGCATGGTAAGCCGAATTTAATTGGGAAGGCTTTTGGTGTTATACATCTCGCAAGGAACGGCATTCACTACGATTTTTCATTTCCCAGAACCGAGAGCAAAACGGGAATGGGGCACAGGGCATTTGATGTTAAAACCAATCCGAATTTGACTTTTGAAGAAGCGGCCAGGCGCAGGGATTTTACCATTAATGCTATGGGCATGGAGCTTCCGAATTTGGAGCTTGTTGATCCGTACAACGGTCGCAGAGATTTGGAGCATAAAGTTTTGCGGCATGTGAGCGAAGCTTTTGCGGAAGATTCGCTGAGAGTGCTGCGAGGCGTTCAGTTTGCTGCACGTTTTGGGCTTAGGGCGGCAGACGAAACCATTGAACTTTGCAAAACTCTTTCTTTGAATGATCTGTCTAGAGAGCGTATTGAGGAGGAATTTCGCAAGTGGCTTTTGAAGGGCGTTAAGCCTTCGTTTGGTCTTGATTTTTTTTGCGAAGTAGGGTTGAAACACATGTTCCCGGAAATTGAAACAAACGGTGATATTTTGGATTTTTTGGCAGAGCGCAGAAATAGTTTAAATCCGCAGGATGCGGAGGTTATCATGTTCGCAGCTCTCTTGTGTTTGCCGGGAGCAAAGCCTGTTGATTTTTTGAAAAAATGGGCTCCGGTAAATAATTTATTGAAAAGAGTTCCGGCGTTGCTGAATTCTCTTGCGTTATTGGAAAAGCGTGACTTTCGCAGATGCGCATTGAAAGCCGGATGTTTAAAGCTCCCTGCGATGTTGAAGCAGGCGATGGGAGTTGACATTTACAACGAGGCTAAGGAAGCAGGCGAGGAGCTTGGAATTTGGGATAGAGCTCCCGAACCTTTTATCACCGGGCAAATGCTGCTGGACATGGGTTTAAAGCCGGGACCAGAGCTGGGCAGAATTATAAAGCGTGTTTTTGAGATGCAGTTGAGGGGCGAGGTGAAGAATAAGGAAGAAGCGATTTTCTACATTACCCCACAATGAAAATAGCGTTTCAAGGTAGGTATGGTGCATACAGCGAAAGTGCTGCTCTTCATTTATTTGGAAGAGATGCGGAAACTGTTCCCGTTGATACCTTTGAAGAATTATACAAAATGGTGCAAAATAGTGAGGTAAACTACAGCATTGTTCCGATAGAAAACTCTACTACCGGCTCTGTTCTTGAGAATTACGACTTGCTGCTCAAATACAGGTTGCCGATAATCGGCGAAATAAAACTTCAAATAAACCATTGCCTAATCGCTTTGAAAGGTGAAAAAGTTGTGACTCTGACAAAGGTCATCTCTCACCCCCAAGCTCTGGAGCAATGCTCTATCTTTTTCAAAAATAATCCGCAAATAGAAAAAGAACCGTTTTTTGACACCGCCGGATCTGTTGAAAGAATTGCCAAAGAACAGTTGAAGGGCGTGGGTGGAATTGCCTCTGCTTTTGCGGCTGAATGTTATGGGCTGGAGGTTTTGAAAAATCCGCTGGCTAATTTTCCTGGAACAAATTCCACAAGATTTTTTGCCATTCAAAAAGAACCTTTGCCCGTTGATCCTGTTTTGCACACAAAAACTTCAATAGCATTTATCGCAGAAAAAAATGTGCCCGGAGCTTTGCACGCTTGCCTTGGATGCTTTGCAAAACAAGGCGTGGATTTGATTCGCATAGAGAGCCGCCCAAAAAGCGGAAGCCCGTGGGAATATGTTTTTTATGCTGATTTGGCCGGAAACCCGTTGCAACAATCTGTGGAGCAGGCTCTGCAGGAGTTGAAAACAATGGCCAAGGTTATTTTGCTCGGAAGTTATGCGAGCGGTGAGTGCAAAGGAGTTGAATTTTGAAAAATATTTCCAAAGCGATAGCGCAGTTCAAGCAAGGCAAAATTCTTATAATTGCAGACAACGAAAATCGTGAAAGCGAAGGTGATTTGGTTTGCGCAGCGTCTCTTTGCACAGAAAAGCATATAAACTTTATGATCACACATGGCAGAGGCTTGGTATGCGCACCGCTTAGCGAAGAACGAGTTGAGCAATTGCACCTTCCCATGCAAACCATGCGCAACACGAGCCGCTTTGAAACAGCCTTCACAGTTTCCGTAGAAGCCAAAGAGGGCACAACAACCGGAATCTCCGCCGCCGAGCGTGCCCATACCTGCCGCACCCTTGCAAACTTCTCAAAAACCGCAAACGACTTTGTCTCTCCGGGCCACATATTTCCGCTAAAGGCAAAGAAGGGCGGCTCAATAGAACGTGAAGGCCACACCGAAGCTGTGATAGACCTTTGCCGCTTGGCAAAACTGCCGCAAGCCGGCGTTCTATGCGAAATTCTAAATGCAGATGGCACAATGGCGAGAATGCCACAACTTAAACAGATAGCGAAAAAACACAATTTAATGCTTATCACAGTCCAAGAAATAATAGACTGGCGCTTGGCAAATGAAAAACTTGTGGAGCGCATGGCCGCCCCGACAATTCCAACAAAATACGGTAAATTCAAAGCGATTGCATACAGAAATAAAATCAACGGCGAAGAATATGTTGCGTTTGCCACCGATGGAAAAAATGTGCGCATTCACAGCGAATGTTTAACCGGAGATGTTTTCCATTCCTTAAAATGTGATTGCGGAGAACAACTGGATTTTTCCATGAAATACATCGCAGAGAACGGCGGCGTTCTCATTTACATGCTTGGACACGAGGGCAGGGGAATTGGGCTTTCAAACAAGTTGAAGGCTTATGAATTGCAGGAGCAGGGGTTGGACACGGTTGATTCAAATTTAAAACTTGGTTTTGCGCCGGACCACAGAAGCTACGCATTCGCAGCGCAGATTTTGAAAGACCTCGGCATAAAGTCCGTGAATTT
This sequence comes from Candidatus Fibrimonadales bacterium, assembly GCA_009787645.1. GTDB lineage: Bacteria > Fibrobacterota > Fibrobacteria > Fibrobacterales > Fibrobacteraceae > Fibrimonas. Next base: position 9,895 of record WQSZ01000019.1, read on the forward strand.
GCTCACGAACAATCCCAAAAAAATTTCAGAGCTTGAGTATTACGGAATTGATGTTTCAAAGAGAATTCCTGTTGAAACGGAGCCCAACGCATTTAACATAAAATATTTAACGGCAAAAAAAGAAAAAATGGGGCATATTTTTCTAAATTCCTTCAATGCAAATAGTAAAAGCAAACCCAAACTCGCCAGAGGTTCTAAGGCTAAGCTCACGCCCGGCGGCGCAAAACAGCGAAATAGAAAAACTCGTTAAGGATATTCTTGCGGATATAAAAGAGCATGGGCTAAACGCCGCTATTAAATACTCAAAGAAATACGATGGCCTTGCAAAAAATAATTTGAAAATCAGCGATGCGGAAATTAAAAAAACTGCTTCAAAAATAAGCCCAAAATTGAAAGCTGCTCTTAAACAGGCTATTGAAAATGTTAAAGTATTTCATCAGAAGCAGGTTGAAAAATCGTGGAGTTTTAAGGGTAAAAACGGCGAGGTGCTGGGGCAGAAAATTCGGCCGCTTAAAAGGGTTGGGCTCTATGTGCCGGGTGGGGCAGGGGCTTATCCCAGCACATTGATTATGAATGCGGTTCCTGCCATTGTGGCGGGGGTTAAGGAGCTTGTTGTTGTGAGCCCGGGTTTGCACAGCGCAGTTGCTTTTGTTTTGCGGGAACTTGGCATAAAGGAGTTTTACCATATTGGCGGTGCACAGGCTGTTGGTTTTTTGACTTATGTCGCCGGCGTTGATAAAATAGTTGGCCCGGGAAATGTGTTTGCCGCTTTTGCGAAAAAAGAGGTTTTTGGCACTGTGGATATAGATATGATCGCTGGTCCTTCCGAGATTGCGGTTTTGGCAGACAGCACGGCGAATCCTGAGTGGGTCGCTGCGGATATGCTATCTCAGGCGGAGCACGGTTCGGGATTTGAGGCTTCGGTTTGTGTGACGGATTCCATGCTTTTTGCCAAGAAGCTGGCGGTTTGCGTGGATAGGCAGGTGAAAGCGAGCCCTAAGAGGGAGATTTTGGAGAAGTCGTTAGCTGCTTATGGGCGGATTTTTGTCGCTAAGAGCATGAAGGCCGGCGTGGATATTGTGAACAGGCTTGCGCCGGAGCATTTGGAGATTGTTGCGAAAAATCAGGATGAACTGGAAAAGCTTGTTGAAAATGCGGGCGCAATCTTCATAGGCCCGTATTCTTCCGAGCCGGTTGGCGATTATTTTGCGGGTCCCAATCATGTTTTGCCCACGAATGGCACGGCGAGGTTTGCCAGCCCTCTTGGGGTTTATGATTTTATCAAAAGGACAAGCATTATAAAATATAACAGGGGTGCTTTGCTGAAAAACGGGGAAAATATAGCGGAAATGGCAAATTCCGAGGGTTTTTACCACCATATGAGAGCAATAATCATTAGAATGTAATTTTTTTGTACCTCTTTTGATAAATATAATATATATTATAAGTTGGTGTAGTTTTATTTGGGGACAGCTTATGATAAAAAGTACAATTGCGATTTTGGCTTTTAGCGTGGCTTTCCTTTTTGCAGGGCCGGTTTCTTATTATGGCGAGCTCAAAGCAAGCGGAAACAAGCTGATTGGGTCTAAAACAGGCAATCCTGTACAAGTAAAAGGCGTAAGCTTAGGTTGGAGCAATTCCACTTGGGAAAGTGCTAGGTTTTTCAACAAAACTACAGTTGATGCAATGATTGATGGCTGGAAAGCGGAAGTAATCAGAACTCCGTATGGTCAGGATGACGCTTCCAATCTCGCTCGTGTGAAGGTAGCCATAGATGCGGCTTTAGCTAAGGATGTTTATGTTGTTATTGACTGGCATTCTCACAATGCTCACAGTCAAACTGCTGCTGCTACCAAGTTTTTTAGCCAAATGGCTAGAGATTATGGCGATAAGGATAATGTGATTTTTGAAATTTACAATGAACCAACTGCTGAAAATAGCGGAAATTGGACAAACATCAAGAATTATGCGAACACTGTTGTTGATACAATTCGCAAATATTCGGATAATCTTATTATAGTGGGAACTCCAAACTGGTGCCAAGACATTGATGTTGTGGCAAGCTCTCCGATTACCGGAAACAACAGAGGCAATATAGCTTATGTTCTCCATTTTTATGCTCATTCCCATAATTTGACTCTCGGTCGCTCTGCGGGTACAAACAAAGTTTTTCGCACTGCAGTTTTAGAGGTATTGAATGCGAATTTGCCGGTTTTTGTAAGCGAATATGGCACTACTCATTCAGATGGCGGTTGTTATCCAACACAATACAACAATTGCCAAAATAATTATAACACCCACAATGCCGCAAATTCCGATGCTTGGCATGCTTTTATGGATGAAAACAAGATATCTTCTGTAGCTTGGAATATAAATGACAAATACGAGGGTTCTGCATTTTTTGGAACAGTCAATGGTGGCACTTTTACGCAAACGGCAGCAAACTTCACCAATCAAAACATGATGACCAATAGCGGTAAGTATATTTTTGGCAAATTGGCAGATTGGGCTTTAACCGCCGAGTGGCGCAATCCTCCTCCGGTATCTATTTTATCTAAACCGGTTGCAGTTAGCAATATGTTCGTTGTTAACAACAGCGTTGTGGTGCAGGCTTTTGATGCGGCGGAGCTCAAGATTTTCAATTTGCGTGGAAGTTTGCTTCGCAAAGTTAATTTGGAAAAAGGTTCCCACACGGTTTCGTTATCTGATATGCCAAAAGGTGTGTACATAGCAAAAATTTCAATCAACAATCAAATGCAGGTGCTCAATGTTCCAATTAAATAAAACTCTCGTTTCTTTGGCATTTTTTGCCATAGCCGTTTCACAATCCTGGGCCGCTCCATGCTTAGCAGATGGTCAAAAGGTTTTTTGTAAATGGACTTCCAGTGCCGGATGTTGGCAAGTTAATTCTCAGCCGCTGGAAGGAGCTAAATCAACTTGCGCAATACAAGCTGGATATTGCACAGGCTCGGCGGGAACATTATATAGCGGTGGCTCTGAAAATTCCGGTACTTGTGAAGCCGGCGGCAATGTTCCATATACTTGCAATGGCTGCGTTTGGAGTGAGGAAGGGGATTTAGTATGGTGTCATTATATTGATGGAGAAACTGGTGCAGACGGTGGTTGCTATGAGAAAACAGCAACTGAGTGTGCGGCTGGACATGGCACTCCAGTCACTTCCTGTTCTAATACTCCAGGTGGCGGTGGCGGTACAGAGTATTGCAAATGGGGAGATGGGGCTGCCAACTGCAATCTATTAACAGATCCGAATGCTCTTAGCACGGATCCGGCTAACGAAGGTATGACCAACCGAGAGGTTTGTATTTACTTCTCACAGGGTATATTTAATAACTCCGCATGCACCGGCACGCCCGTTGCCGGAGGTCCTAATGCTCCTCAAAAAGGGCAGTGCGCAGATGCTCAAGGTCGCGGATTGTTCTGTAATTGGACTGGTAACTGTATTCGGCTTAGCACAAATGAAGTGCAAACAACTTGCCCGGCGGCTATTGCAAATTGCGGCAGCCGAACATATTGGGGTGTTGACGGAACACAGTTGACTGAAGCTAATGGGTGGGGAAATACCGGCCCTGCGTGTGCTGCAATAGGTGGCCAGCCACATATCCCTGCTGGATCCAGTAGTTCAAACAATAATTCCAGCAGCAGTTCCAGCAGCAGTTCCAGTGGCGGTGGGGAGACAGGTATAATGATTTCCAAAATTGCGGATGCAAATGGAATGCAGCTTATTAAAAATGGTGTCTCTTTGCAGGTGACAAAAAATGCCACATTGGAAGTATTCGACTTACATGGAAATCGACTGCGCAAGTTGAGTTTCTCCGACGGCAGTTGGTCGGTACCGCTTTCGGATTTGCCAAAAGGCTTGTACATTGTAAAAGTTTCATTTGGGCACAGTAGGGAGATTTTACGTGTTCCAATCAAATAACAATTTCAATTTCTCAAAGGAGAACGCAACATGAAAAAAACGCTCTTAGCCACCGTGCTGTTCACAATTTTCCTGGCAGCTACTGCCGATGCGCAGACTAGAGGCTGGATGTCCCGTTACTGGGACGGCTGCAAACCGAGTTGCTCATGGAGCGGCAAACAATATACTGATGGCGTTGGCCAGTGCAAGGAATGCAACAAGCAAAATGTATTAATGACTACAAGCGACCAAAATAGAAGCAGTTGCGATGGCGGCAATTCTTATACTTGCTGGGATATGGTTCCGTGGCAGGATGCCAGCGACCCGAATAAAGCTTACGCTTTTGCAGCTACTCCTTCCGACAAGTGCGGCCAGTGTTTTGAATTGGAGTTTGACGGCGGTTTTCAGCATGGCAATGCCGGCCAAACACATCAGGCTCTCAAAGGGAAAAAATTGATTGTTATGGGTAGCAATATGGGAGGCGACGTTCATGCCACCCAATTTGATGTTTTGATTCCCGGTGGCGGAGTAGGGCAATTTGACAGTTTCTCCGGCCAAATAGGAAATAATAATCTTGGCGAGCGGTATGGCGGTCTTTTGGCTGCCTGTGGAAACCCACCAAATCTTTCTGAGGCTCAAACATGCCTCAGAACCAGATGCAACTCGGTATTCGGCGCAACTGGCCAAGACTGGCTTAAAGCCGGCTGTAACTTTTACGCAGACTGGTTTATGGCAGCGAACAACCCAACCATGACATTCAAAACGGTTACCTGCCCGCAAGTATTGAAAGACAGATACCAAAAAGCAGCCACAGGCAGTCCGGGCGGTGGTGTTGTTACTACTAAATATACGCTGACTATCAACCGCAGCCCAACGGCTGGAGGCACCGTTACCGGAGCTGGGGAGCACATTGCAGGCGCACCGGTTGAAATAAAAGCTACCCCTGCAACCGGCTATGCCTTCAATGGCTGGACTATATCAAGTGGCACAGCAACTTTTGGTAATGCAAGCAACTCAACTACAACGGTTACTTTAAATTCAAATGCAACAATTGTTGCCAACTTTGTGCAGACATTCACTTTAACAGTTAGTGCAGGCGCAGGCGGTACAGTCAGCCCATCAGGAGCTCAAGCAAATATAACTGCGGGAACTGTGAGAAACATATCTGCTACTGCAAATAGCGGATACACTTTCTCTGGATGGACAGTAACGGTTGGCACAGCGACTATAGCCAACCCAAACAGTGCAAGTACCTCTGTTCCTGTGAACGGAAATATAACCGTTACTGCAAACTTCACGCTAATTCCAACCCAGCCAACCACCTACACGCTGACTATAAATCGTAACACAACGGCAGGTGGTACAGTTACTCCAACGAGTGGTGGAAGTCATAATGCAAGTACGCCTATCAGCATATCGGCTACCCCTGCATCTGGATACACTTTCAGTAATTGGACTGCAGGATCCGGAGCTTCAATTGCCAATGCAAACAGCGCAACTACTACCGTAACCTTGACTGGCAATGCTACAATTACGGCAAACTTCACTCAAACAGCAGCTACAGAATGCAATTTGACTATCAACCGTAGTCCAACAACAGGCGGTACAGTTACCGGATCTGGAACCATAACAGCAGGAAATGCCAAAACAATAACGGCCTCTCCTGCAAGCGGATACACTTTCTCCGGCTGGACTATCACTAGTTCTAATGCCTCAATAAATAATGTAAGCAATGCATCTACCTCCGTAACTGTAACAGCTTCGACAGCTAGTGCATGTACCGGCAATAATTCTGTTGTAATCACCGCAAACTTCCAGCAACAAGGTAATACTAATTGCTTGGTTCTCACGAAAGAAGTTATGCCGGAAGGTTCCGGTGACATTAATGTCACACCGGATAAGACCTGCTACACACAAGCTGATGCCATAAAAATCACGGCTGTACCTAAGGATGGTTGGGAATTTTCTGAATGGGCAGGCGATGGTACTTACTCTGGAGCTCCAGCCGAATTAACCATTAACATGAGCGGGCACAATACGATTACCGCTTATTTCAAACAGATTGGCATAATAGAAGGCGGCCCTGCTGCGGGCATGAGAAACGAAGTTACAAGAATTGAGGCGGAAAAATATGATACCAAAGTTGGTGACTTTATTATTGCACCAAGCAGCTCTGTCCCCGGTTTAATTGGCATAGGTGAAATAGGAAATGGCAATAGAGCAACCTATAACTTCACGGCATTGAAAGCTACAGCCGCAGACACTTCTGACCTTATAACCTTGCGGTTCCATATTGCGTCACTAGACCCTGTTTCCTTTATTGTAGTGGTAAACGGAGTGCAAACCGGCAGAATATCTTATGAAGGTACCGGTAGCTGGAGCTGGAGCTCCGGCAAGGTGGTAACGCTTACTGAAGATGCAAAGCTGAAAACCGGCGAGAATACTATAGAGTTGCGCTTTGAGACTGCGGTCAACGTAGATTATATTGAGATACTGGCTAAGCCAGGAACAATGAGAGAAGCACCGCCTGTTTCAATAAAATATGCAACTAAGTCAGTTCCGCAAACCGGATTCAAAATTTGGCAAAGCGCAAGCGGTATGGTTAGCTTGGATTTAGGCTACACACCAAACGCTCCGGTAACGCTCAAGATTTATGATCTTAAAGGCAAACTGATATCATCCAAACAAGTAAGCACTCGCTTTGAAAATGTTCAACTGAATGTTCCAAACGGAGTTTACCTGTTCAAGGTTGGCAACAGGAATTTACTATATTATTCTCACTGAATTTAATCGGTGAGGTTTAATTTGTCTAAAGATCCAATTTACAGCGCCCAAATTGAGGCGCTAAAAGCGAAAAGAACTAATATGAGGCTTGGAGGCGGAGCCGATGCCATTGAAAAACAACACAAACGTGGCCAGCTCAGCGTTTGGGAACGCATCGAATACTTTTTTGATGCCGGAACATTTGTTGAAGTAGGCGCATATATTGAACTTCGCAATGAATTTTTCGGGCTCGGCAAAAAGAAAATCCCCGGCGATGGAGTAGTGACAGGCTTTGGGCTTGTAAACGGTCGCTTGGTCTATGCCGCAGCACAAGATTTTACCGTTATCGGCGGTTCACTCGGCGAAATGCACGGCAAAAAAATAGCCAACCTTATGGACATGGCTATGCAAAACGGTGCGCCTTTTGTCTCCTTAAATGACTCCGGCGGCGCAAGAGTGCAAGAGGGCATAGGCGCACTCTGCGGCTATGGCGACATCTTTATGAGAAACACCAGAGCCAGCGGCGTAATTCCGCAGATATCAGTTATCATGGGACCTTGTGCCGGAGGCGCTGTTTATAGCCCGGGCATAACAGACTTTGTGGTTATGGTGAAAGATACATCCTGCATGTTTATAACAGGCCCGGATGTGATAAAAACCGTAACAGGAGAATCTGTTAGCAAAGAGGATCTTGGCGGCCCTGAAATGCACGCCAGCAAAAGCGGCGTTGTGACTTATGTTGGCGAAAACGACCAAGATGCTCTGGATTGGGTAAAAAGGCTTCTCTCTTACCTGCCCAGCAACAATGTGGATCTTCCGCCTACCATAAATGCTGTCACAAGCATGGATATGCCTACAGAGATAGAGGATTTTGTTCCGGCAGATGCCAAAAAGCCTTACGACATGGCAGAGGTTGTGAAAAATGTTTTGGATATAAATTCCTTTTTGGAGTTGCAGGAAAATTATGCGCATAATGTGATAATAGGTCTTGGCCGTTTGGGCGGAACTTCCGTTGGCGTTGTGGCTAACAATCCAAAGGAATCTTCGGGCTGCTTGGATGTGAATGCCAGCGACAAGGCTGCACGTTTTGTGCGTTTTTGCGATTCGTTCAACATTCCTTTGATATCATTTGTAGATGTGCCCGGATTTTTGCCGGGAACCGACCAGGAATACAGCGGCATAATAAGGCACGGCGCAAAGTTGCTTTACGCTTATGCGGAGGCCACAGTTCCAAAGCTTACGGTAATTTTGAGAAAGAGCTACGGCGGAGCGTATATTTGCATGTGTTCAAAGCACTTGGGCGCAGACTTTGTTGCTGCATGGCCCGGCGCAGAAATTGCGGTTATGGGCCCGGGCGGAGCGGTGAACATCGTGTTTAAAAAAGACATTGACTCTGTGAAAGAATCCGGTGGTGATGTAAAGGCGAAAATTGCGGAGTGCAAGCAGGAATACATAGACAAATTCGCAAACCCGACCATTGCAGCCTCTCGTGGCTATGTGGACGATGTCATTGAACCGGCTCAAACCAGAAGCATGCTCGTAGCGCATTTGCGCTCTCTTGCAAATAAGAGGCAGGAATTGCCAAAGAGAAAGCACGGGAATATACCGTTGTAGGGCTATAAAAAAAGACCCCCGTCTTTCAACGGGGGTCCCCAGCTCTATGCTAGAACCTATCCAAGTAATCCAAGGACCGATTGCGGTAGCGAGTTGGCTTGCGCCAACATGCTGGTGGCACTCTGAACCATAATCTGGTTCTTGGTGAAGTTTGTCGT
>WQSZ01000020.1 GCA_009787645.1 Candidatus Fibrimonadales bacterium
GAATCTCCACTTAGTAGATGCGGAATTAGTTGTATTCCACACTTTTACATTTTTTCCCGGCCAGTCTCTGTCGTTATAAAATATTCTGCTCTGGAAGTGATTGGTAAAATTATCCACGTCAATTCTTTCTTTCAAAGTTTCCAAATCCGCATTGCTTAAAGTAGTAATGCTGTTAAGCCAAGTGAGAATACTCTGATAATCTGCTGCCGAGCCTCGACTAACTTCCAAACCACTGCTATTTACAGTCGGATCCACAATCTTCACCAGATTTATGTAATTTTCATTGATTTTGTAGTTAGTTTCAAAATAATCGCTGTTTGAGCGTTCTCTCAAATTATGTATGCCGTAATATCTTCCGTTGTAATACACAATCACCGCACGGCCTTTTTGGTAATCTATGTCCAGACCTTCGGTTAACGAAGTCATCAGCATATCGCGTATATAATCGTTTTCCCAATTGTTGCCGTTGTTGCGCAAAACAAAATGCTTGTATTTCAAATCCTTAGGAGGCGGATCATCGGGGAACAAACGATATTGGATATTCTTTACCCCATATTTTTCACGGAAGCTTACCCTCACAGGTTTCTTTGGCCATGCCCTTGATGCTGAACCCATAGGACCGAGTTCCGCCGGATGGCTCCATTGGTGAACTACATTACTTTCAAAAAAATCCACATGAATTAGCATTTCAAAATCTCCGCTGTTTTGACTTATGCCGTCATATATGCTCTTGAAATTGCTTGGAGCTGCTATGGACACAATCGGCAAACTCGGCCTTCTAGCTCCGCCTATCTTGCTGCTGATAATATATGTGCGCATAATAGGATCACTGGGATAAATTCCGGCACCGGGATTGAGTTGAGCGCAATACAACATTGAATTGGTATCTAAGACAATTACATTGCCCGGTTTAATAGGGCTGTTATCCGTAGGTGACTCTCTTGTTCTTTCACAATAAATGTTTTCAGGCATTGTAAATGAATAGCCGGGCGTATAGAAACCGCTCGGAGGGAGAACATCGTCTGTTGGGGGTGGAGCTATTTCGGCGTATGTCTCATTTGAGTTTAGTGCTTTTGGGGTTGATGGTTTGCTAAATGACCATTCTGCCGGTGTTGAGCCGTTTTTCTTTGCCCAAGACAGATCTTTTGTTCCGGCTTTGTATGCCACGGAATCTCTTCTATTACCTTGCGCATCAAGCAAGAATAAGTTTCCGGAGTTTCTCAATTCAAAAGAAGCATGAAGGTTGCCGTTAGGCGGAACAATAGTTGGGCGGTTATTGCCGGAGAGAAATACTACAAAATAAGTTAGCGGCTCAATTCGCACATCACCGAATGTCCAAAGAGGATTATCCGCATTGTTTGTCAACACAAAATCTCTTAGCCTTACCTCTACATTATTGGGATTGTAAAATTCCACCCAACCCGGATCATTGCCGAATTCGTCTTTGTAATCATTATTGGCAACATGAACCTCGTTAAAATACACCGTGTTCTGTTCCACATATCCGGGCTCCCAGTCGTCGGAACTGGATGAGCTGGAAGAACCGGAAGAGCCGGGTGCACCGGAAGAACTGGAATTATTAGGATTTGACGGGCCGGAGCTACTTATGCCGGGTTCTCCTCCATTTTGCCCACCGGGTTCATACAGAGGCGGAATCTCGCTGTCAGAGCAAGAGAACAGAAAAACAAACGGCAAAAGCAAAAGAGCTTTTTTCATAATCACCTCCTAAAATTCAGCTACCAATGTAGTTGCCGCATTCACAGAAATCGTTCGCTCCGCATTTGTATTGCCATCACTCCAGCGCCTGAAATTAGGGCCTTGAGCTTTTAGCGTTATGGGAACATTCGGATACGCTTTGAATGTAGCAGTGATGCCTGGTATTGGTAAATTGTTAACTAAAATAGTGCCGCCGCCGCTCGTGGAAAGAGTCAGGTTGTACGGCGTGTCTAAATTGAAAAATGCCTGTATCTCAGCTTGCATCTCAGCCGGACGGTTATTGCCAAAACTTTTTATGGAGCTTAGGCCAAGCCACTGATCCTTTGCCCCCCACTTAGCCTGATCGTACGAAATTTCCGTTTGTATGTCTGCCATAAGCGCATCTATTCTCGCATTAACCTTGGCAGGCGCAAAATATGTAGCTATTAACAGCGAGAATCTGTTTATAAATGCGTTTTTATAACCGGAATTTCCAAGGAGCTTGCGAAGCAGGAATGTTGATTGCGGCGGGTTGGGCCAGTTAGGGCCATTAGGGGCAGTTACTACCTCAAGCATGCTCAAGCCGAAAGTTTCTTGATTGGAGCTGCCATAACTGCCAAAGCCGTGGTCTGTGTCGTACATGAAAAATTTCCACTTTGACGGCGGGGAATTGCTGCGCCATCTTTTCATGTTGTTTCCGGGCCAGTCTCTGTCGTTGTAATAAATTCTGCTTTGGAAGTGGTTGGTGAAGTTGTCTATATCTATTCGCCGTTCCAATTCTTTTAAATTCGCATCCGTTAGCGTAACGCCTTCAAGCCATGACATAATATCTTTATAGTCCGCATCAGAGCCTTGGCTCACCTCGCCGGATACTTTCACCAGATCAATATAATCTTCATCTATGTCATAGTTGGTTTCAAAATAATCGCTGTTTGAGCGTTCTCTCAAATTATGTATGCCGTAATACTCTCCGTTGTAATACACAACCACAGCTCGGCCTTTTTGATAGTCCACGCCAAGACCTTCAGTTAGCGAAGTCATAAGCATATCCCGTATGTAATCGTTGGGGTAATTATTGCCGTTGTTGCGCAAAATAAAATGCTTGAATTTATTCAAATTCGGATGCGATGGGAACAGATTGTATCTCAGGTTCTTTTGTCCGTATTTTTCCCTAAAGGTTATAACAACCGATCTCTTTGGATTCGCTCTGGAATAGTTTCCGAATATCCTAAGCCCTGCCGGATAACTCCACGCATGCCTGGAGTTTTTTTCAAAAAAATCGATATGGGTTAAAAGTTCCGTCTCACGCCAAAAGTTTGCGGCAGGATAAGGAGGAGAACCATTTGGCGAACCCGGATTTAGCCCAGGCGAATAAAGACCCTCTGCGCTATCAAACATCTCTACCGGATCAACGGCTATGGATACAATCGGCAAGTCCGGCAATCTTCCGACTATGTATGTTCGCATAACCGGCTCGCTGGGATAAGCTCCGCTTGCGAATTGAGCGCAGCGCAGAATTGCTGTTTTTGCCAAGGTGATTGCATCGCCCGGTTTAAGGCTGCTGTTTTCCGTTGGCAATGCTCCGGTTTTATCGCAGTAAATGTTTGCAGGCAAAGTGAATGTCAACGGATCCGAATAGTGACCGCTCGCAGGGAGGCTGTTTGACGCAGGCGGCTGTGCTTGCCCTGTGTAAGTTTCATTTGAATTTTCAAAACCAGGAGTTGGAGGCTTGCTGAGAAGCCATTCCTCTGTTCCGTATTTTTTAGCGTAAGACAGATTTTTCACTCCGGCAGGATACGCAATGGAATCTTTGATTTTATTCTCGGCATTGAGCAGGAATAATTTGCCGCCGTTATTTTTAAGCCCAAAAGATGCATGAAAATTACTGCCTTGCTTGCGTGCGATAATTGAGTTAAAGGAGAAATCTATAGCTCCGATGAATTTATCCGTATTTGAAAATCTGAGCGCAGAAACTTTTGTCAAATCAGGATAATCGCTGCTGGGCGGAAGAGTTATTTTGTACAGATCATTTTGCAAACCGGTTCCCGTTATAACTGCCGGCCAACTTTGATAGTTGCCAAGACGAACTTCCAGCTTGGAATCTTTGCTCAAATATCCTCTGAGCAAAATTTGATCGGTTTTTGAAATATCAAGCGTATGCGTAACCGGAGGGCTATCCCAATCTTTTAATTTTAACACTGCCTCTGCGGTTGCCCAACCCAGCGCACTGCTTCTTGTCACCAGATTGCCGCCAAAAGTTCCTGCCGTTTTTGAGAAGCTGTGCTGCGCCGTGCTGGTGCCGGCTATTGGAGTTGCGGAATTATCCGCCCAAGTCCATGCACCTACAGCATTGGCTATCAAATCCACGCTGTCTCTCGCTAATTCAATAGTCGGTTTGTTTTTGCCGGAGAGAAACACTATAAAATAACTGCGAGGTGAAATTTGCGCATTGCCAAAAGTCCACAAAGGCGTATCCGCATTGGTGCTAAGAGAAAAACCCATGAGATTGATAACAGTATCATAGGGATTGTAAAATTCCACCCAACCGGAATTATCGCCGAATTCATCTTCGTAATCGGAATTTATAATATTAATTTCGTTGAACCGCACCGAGTTCTTTTCCATTGCATTAGACGAAGAAGACGGAGGAGACGAAGAACCACTGCTATCGGAGCAGGAGAAAAGGAAAGCAAGCGATAAAAGCAAAAGCACTCTTTTCACAATCCCCTCCGGAAATATTCTATGGTCAATGCCAGCCCCTCTTCCAAATTTATTTTAGGTTCCCATTCCAAAATTTTTTTCGCATTTGAAATATCGGGCTTGCGTTGCTTTGGATCATCGCTTGGCAAAGGCTCTTTGATAATTTTGCTTTTGCTGCCGGTTAATTTGATAACTTTTTCCGCAAGCTCCAGGATTGTGAATTCGCCGGGATTGCCTATGTTTATGGGGCCAATGCTCTGCGTTTGTTCCATCATGCGCAGAATTGCCTCTACAAGGTCGCTCGCAAAACAGAAGGAACGTGTTTGTGAGCCGTCGCCGTAAACAGTTATGTCTTTGTTCTGAAGAGCTTGCACTATAAAGTTGGAGACCACTCTGCCATCGTTGGGATGCATTCTGGGGCCGTAGGTGTTGAAGATGCGCACTATGCGAATATCAACTTTGTTCTGGCGGTGGTAATCCATAAAAAGAGTTTCGGCAACTCGCTTGCCTTCGTCGTAGCAACTGCGAATGCCAATGGGGTTCACATTGCCCCAGTAATTTTCCGTTTGCGGATGCACAGTCGGGTCTCCGTAAACCTCGCTTGTGCTCGCCTGCAAAATTCTGGCCCTAACCCTTTTGGCAAGCCCCAGCATATTCACAGAACCCAGCAAACTGGTTTTGATAGTTTTCACCGGATTATACTGGTAATGCACAGGAGAGGCCGGGCAAGCGAGGTTGTAAATTCTGTCCACCTCAAGCAGAACAGGTTGCGTAATATCGTGGCGAACAAGTTCAAAGCGAGGATTGCCTATCAAGTGCTCAACATTTTTTTTGCTACCGGTAAAATAGTTGTCTAGGCAAATAACATCGTGCCCCTGCTCAATGAGCCGATCGCACAAATGTGAACCTAAAAAACCCGCTCCGCCGGTAACCAAAATACGCATAACACCTCACACCATCGTGGCTTTTAGCTTTGCCTCTGCAACCCTGTCTGAGCCTACGAAAATCTTCCCGTCAAAAGTGATTATGCCACGCCGGAATTCCTCCAGCTCGGCTTCTATTCTCAAAGAATCTCCCGGGCGAACCGCACGGCGAAATCTGCAAGCATCAACTCCCATAAAAGCGGGTCTTTTGCCTTTTGACTCTTCTTCAAATTTCAAATATGCCAAAATACAACCGGCCTGGGCCATAGCTTCTACCTGCAAAACACCCGGCATAACAGGGTCTCCGGGAAAATGGCCGGAAAAATAAGGCTCATTAAAAGACACGTTTTTCAAGCATGTTATCTTAGCTTTTTCGGCATCGGGTTCAAAGCTCAAAACCCTGTCTATCAGCAAAAAAGGGTAGCGATGCGGCAAAAGCTGCAAAATAGCGGCGTAATCAAGCAAGCAATCCTTAGCCTGCGGTTTTGGCAAAGTTTCTAAAAGTGGCATAAGAACTCCGATCTAATTTAAATAATATAGCAAACTAGCGGCTCTTCCTAACCTTTACCGGCAATATTCCCATGGCTTCACGGTATTTGTTTATGGTTCTGCGGGCTACTTTCAAGCCACGTCTTTCCAAAAGATCGGAAATTTCCTGATCTGATAGGGGGTTTTTCTTGTCTTCTTTGGTTATCAAGTCCTTAATGCCGTCTTTTATCTTCACATTGCTAACTTCCGAGCCATCGTCTTGAGCAACGCCGGAAGAGAAAAAGTTTTTCAGCTCAAAAATGCCATAAGATGTTTGAACATATTTGCCATTTGTGACCCTGTTCACCGTGCTCACATTTCTGTTCACCTCGTCTGCGACGTCCTGCAAAATCATAGGTCTAAGGTGTTGCGGGCCACGTGCGAAAAAATCGTATTGGCGGCGCACTATGGAATTCATCACCAAAAGCATTGTCTCTCTGCGGCTTGCTACGCTTCGCATAAAAATATTCGCCGAGTTCAATTTATTCCTTATCCATGATTTTTCCGAACCGCTTACGGATTGCGTTTTCAGCAGGCCTTTGTAAGATTCGTTTATCTTCAATCTGGTTTTTGTGCCGTCTCTAAGCGATACACTGAATGAACCGTTAGGCTCTCTTTCCACAATAAAATCAGGAGTCACATAAGAGAGCTTTGGCGCCTGTATTCGCGTGAGCGGGTGCGGGTTCAGCTTTGCCAGTTCCTTTACGGCGTTGGTGACTTCCAGTGCCGATATTTTCATGGATTTCGCTATTTGCACATAGCGAAGTTCGAGCAGCAGCTCGTAATGATTTTCCAGAATATCAATTGCGGCTTTTGAAAAATCCTCAATCCTGTTTGCCTGTATTATCAAGCAGTCACGCAGATCAAAAGCACCTATTCCGGGCGGTTCCAAACTGCGCAGTATATCAAAAGCTTCCATAACTTCTTTCGGAGCTTTTTTCAAAGATTTTTCGTTTCGCAAAATATCGTCTATCGCTTTTATGTATGAACTTTTATTTGCGATGTCTGTTTTTGCATCTCTGTACTCTTCTTCATCACGCAAAAATCCGTTGTCTCCAACACAGCCTATCAAATACATAAGGCATTCTAAAACTTCCGGGCTTAAATTGTGATCTTTCAACTGATTCAGAAGGTATTGCTGAATATCCAAATCATAGCTTTGCGGGCGTTCCCAATCTTCTTCATCGGGGTCGCGTGTGCTGAAATCTTCGGGTTCCGCATCCTTGAATCCGTCTTGAAAATAATCATCCCAGTCTATTTCTGTTTTTTTATCGGGGTCATCTAAGAGCCCAACGTCCGAGTCCGTATTTTTTTCTCTTTCGCTCTCCGTTTCGTCAATTTCCGTTTCTGCGTTTTCGTCAACCTCCAAAAGCGGGTTTGTTTCCAGCTCCTGCTGAATGGCATCTTCCAGTTCCAGAGAACTCATTTGCAAAAGCTGTGCGGCAAGTATCGCCTGCGCAGATAATTTCTGGTCTAATCGCACTCCCTGCGATATGTTCATTTGCATAGGCATTTATCTATCTCGGCCAAAGCTTCATCGTAGTTACCTATAAGCACGCTTTGCAAAATACCGTCTGCCTGCGTGACACCTTGTAATTCGTTCACAGCTTTGTTTATCACATCAATAGAGTTGGGGCTCATGGTTTTAAGGGCTTCTTTCAATTCAATCAAAATTTCCGTATTAATGTCTTTTGTGCCTGTTCTTTCTTCAAGGCGCAGGCTTATATTGTTCAAAAGATGTTTTAATTCAATCAAAAATTGAGTTGTATGCAATTTAATATATTCCACATCGCCGTTATTTCCGGCTATCTCCAACGCCTTCGCAGTATCGGATAACTCCTTTGCCCCAATGCTTGCAGAAGCGCTTTTCAAGGCGTGAACATAGATGGTAAACAGGGGATAATTATCCGTTTCCAGGCATTTTTCAATTTCTTTTATTTTCTGAATTCCATCTTTGTAAAATACGGCAAGAGTTTGCAGTTTTAATTCATTCAACTTGTCTTCATCGCTAAATGTTTCCTTTGTCTCTAGCTGCTTTTCTTTTGGAATCCATTTTTCCAAAATAGCGTTGAGTTTAACTATATCAATGGGCTTTGATAAAAAATCATCAAACTCGTGCTCCAAAAGCATTTCCTTAGTGCCGATTATCGCATTGGCAGTTAGCGCTATGATAGGCTGCTTGTATCCCAGCCCTCTTATGCGTTTAGTGGTTTCCACACCGTCAAGCTCAGGCATCATCTGATCCATGAATATCAAATCGTAGTTGGAACCATCGGCTATCTTTTTAATGGTCTGGTGCCCGCTTGTGGCTGTTTCAATCCGCATTTTGTACGGCAGCAATAAACCTTCGGCTACTTTCAAATTCGTTTCTATGTCGTCAACAATCAAAACATTTGCTTCGGGCACAATGAATTTTGTGATAAATACGGAGAATGCATCCGGATGCTTAATAGTTGCAACGTGCTCGTGCGAACGTATTTTTTGCGGCAGCACAATTGTGAATTTGCTACCCCTGCCGTATTGCGATTCAACGCTTATTGTCCCTTCCATCGCTTCAATAAGGCTTTTTGTTATGGAAAAACCCAAACCGATTGTTTCCAGCCTGTTCAAATTTTCCTGCTCTATGCCCATTCCGCTGTCCACAACATCTATGGTCAGGAGAATAGTATCTTCATCGCTTATATCTCCACGCACGGAAAACGATACAAAACCCGCTTTAGTGTATTTAACGGCATTGCCCAAAACATTGAGCAGTGCCTGTCTGATTCTCGTTTCATCTCCGAAAAGAGCATTGGGTATGCCGTGATCCACATTAATATCAAAACGAACCTTGGAACCTACAAGCCTGATTTTTATAATGCTTATCACATCGTTCATCAAGGATGAAAAACAATAGTCTCTCGGAATTATTTCAAGCGTTCTGTTTTCAACCTTTGAAAGATCCAGAATATCGTTGATAGTGGACAGGAGATCCGTGCTTGCACGTTTAATTGCTATGAGTTCTTCACGCATGTTGTTAGATACATCCTTGCGCAATGCAAGCTCCGCCATTCCGGCGATTATGTTCATAGGTGTGCGAATTGTGTGGCTCATCCTTGCGAGAAAAACATTCTTCGCACGATTGCTATGCTCCGCCTGTTCCTTTGCGTTGACAAGCTCCGTAATATCGTTGATGCTGCCAACCACATACGTTATAACACCATTGCTATCGTAAATAGGCATTGTATGCACATGATACACCCCGTGCTCGGTTTTGCTAATCCATTCCTGCGCACCTTCGCTGAATGTCTTTTCTATGTACCCTACCACTTCGGAATGTATTATATTTTTCGGCGCATCGCTGATTTTTTTACCCTTAAAGCGTGAAGGATCAAAACCGAGTTTTTTCAGATATATGCCGTCAAACATAGTTATTATGCGGTCTTGATTGACGCACCATATAATGCCGGGATTGTTGGCTATCACGGCATTTATGAGTTTATATTCCTGAGTCATCCTTGGCTCCCTTAACAAATTTATCCGAGACTTCAAGGAATAAATCTAGTAAAACAGGATCAAAGTGTGTGCCTCGTCCCTCCGCAATTATATTAACGGCTTGTTCGTGTGTAAATGCCTTTTTATAAGAACGGCTGGAGGTTAACGCATCGTAAACATCGGCTATGGCCAGCAAACGACCCTGTAAGGGAATTTCCTCCCCCTTTAACCCTCTTGGGTATCCGCTGCCGTTCCATTTCTCGTGGTGCGTGGCTGCAAAAATGCCGGCGTGTACCAAAAAAGCCTGCTCCTCAGAGTTCTTCTTTAAACCTTCTATCACCTGCTCGCCAACAACAGTGTGCTTCTTAATCTCTTCAAATTCCTCTGCCGTAAGCTTGTCGGGTTTCTGGAGAATGCTGTCCTTGATGGCTATCTTGCCTATATCATGCAACTGCGCAGAGTACAGCACCAAGTCCTTGTCCCATGAAGATACTTCCTCAACGTGCAGATTTCGCTCGATCATGGCGTCGAGCAATATGCCAAGGTAATGCGTGGTTCTCTCAATGTGGCCACCCGTGGCATAGTCGCGTTTTTCAACGAGTTCAATCATCGTTTTAAGAATGGCGTTTTGCAGTTTTATCACAGATTTTGTTTTTGCTTCCACCATCTCTTTCAGGCTGTTGTTGAATCTTATCAGCTCAAGATGAACTTCTATGCGCTTGCACAAAAGCGGAGCTGAGAACGGCTTTGTTATGTAATCTATTGCGCCCAGAGACAAGCCTTTGAGCTCGCTCTCGCCATCGTTTTTTGCAGTCAAGAAAATAACGGGAATATTCTTGGTCTCGTTTTTTTCTTTTATGGCCTTTATAACCTCGTACCCGTTCATCTCCGGCATAGCTACATCCAGAAGAATCAAATCCGGGATATTCGTATCCAGGGCCTTCAAGAGACGTGCGCCGGAGTTGAAAGTAAGAACATTGTATTGTTCCGCAAGAGCGTTCCTGCCCACAATCAAATTCGTAGCATCGTCATCAACTAAAAATATGCTTCTTTTATCCATGCTCATATTTTTCTATCTCCGCTTTTGCTTCTTCATATTTTCCAACCAGCACATTTTGCAAAATTTCATCTATCTGTGCAAAACCACGCAATTCAGTTACCGCTTTGTCCATAGCGTCAATATCAAGATCTTCAAGAGCCTGTTTTAATTTTAACAGCTTGTTTATATCCAAATGAGTTTTTTGCTTAGCCTTTATAACTTCGCTTATGTTGTCTAAAAGTATTTGCAAGCGCATTAAAAAATCAGATGTGTTTTTTTTGATATATTCAAAATCTTTTTGCCTTCCTGCGAGTTCCAGCGCTTTTGCAGCCTCTGAAATTTCACCGGCACCTATGTTCGCAGAGGCGCTTTTCAGTGCGTGCAGATAAGTTATATATAAAGAATAGTTATCCGTTTCAAGATATTTTTTTATTTCATCTATTCTCTGCGTTCCATCGCTATGGAATACCGCTAAAGTTTGCAGATAATTCTCAACCGTGCCGCCGGTGATGGTAACGCCTTTTTTTATATCCACGCCGTTGATTTCAATATTAATATTGGATACATCTTCTATTTGCATTGTTTCCATAGTATCTTGCCGTTTGTCACTTGGTATCCACTTTGTAAGAATAGTGTTGAGCTTGTTCATATCTATGGGCTTTGATAAAAAGTCATTGAACCCGTTTTCCAAAAACATTTCCCGCACGCCTGCAACGGCATTGGCCGTTAATGCTATAATCGGAATGTTATGAAAAAGTTTTCTTATGTGCTTGGTGGCTTCTACACCATCCATTCCCGGCATCATGTGATCCATAAAGATAAGATCATAAGGTTTTCCGCTGCGAGCTGCCTCTGCAACTTGATCTATGGCTTCTTCTCCGGTAAGGCACAAGTCTGTCTGTATTTTGTAAAGATGCAACAAGCCTTCGGCTATTTTCAAGTTCGTGGCTATATCGTCAACAACAAGAGCTTTGGCTTCCGGCGCATTGAATTTTATAACAAAGTTCGAATTTTCATTTTCAAAATTTTCAACAGGAGCCGAAGATTCAATATAGCGAACTTTTTGCGGAAGCACAACGGTAAATGTACTTCCCTTGCCGTATTCGGAAGTAACGCTTATGTTTCCGCTCATCGCAGAGACAAGGCTCTTGGTTATGGCAAGCCCAAGCCCCGTACCTTCTATGCCTTTGTTCGTAGCTAAATCTATCTGAACAAAATCGTTGAAAAGTTTCCCTATATCTTCTTGTTTTATGCCCACGCCGCTGTCTGCGATTTCCATAGTCAGAATAACCGTGTAATCACCGTAGGTTTCTTTTATTTTTCCGTGAACGGAAAGAGATATAAAACCCTTTCTCGTGTACTTTACCGCATTGTTCAGAAGGTTGAGAAGTATTTGCCTTATTCTCGCTTCATCTCCAAAGAGCGCATTCGGAATGTTGTTGTCTATATTTATATCAAAACGTATCAAAGGGCCTGTGAGCCTGGTTTTGATTATGCTCCTCACATCGTGCACAAGAGACGAGAACAGATAATTCCTCGGTGTCAGTTCCAGCTTTCCGTTTTCGATTTTTGAAAAATCCAGAATATCGTTGATAATGGATAAAAGATTTTCACCGGCCCGCTTAATGGTAACAATTTCTTCACGAACCTTTTCAGATAAATCTTCCCCAAGCAGAGCCATATCTGCCATTCCTATTATCGCATTCATCGGTGTACGTATTTCATGGCTCATTTTTGCGAGGAACATGGATTTAGCACGATTGGCCGCCTCTGCCTGGGTCGTGCGAATCAGCACAAGTTCTTCCAGCCGCTGCCGTTCATTGTGTTTTACCAGCAATAAAGCTAAAACAAGCATAAGCACGCACAAAAGAAGAACAGACGTGCCTATCAGCCAGGGTCTCTGCGCTTTTGCCATTTTTCCTTCGTAATCGTAGGTTCTGAGCACCCACGGCTCGGCAATGCTTTTTACATCTACAATCTGAAACACCTTGTTGAAAATAGAGCATAAAATTGCATGATCCTTGTTGAACCCAAAGTAAGAGCCGGCAACATGGTTGAACACGAGATTGGCTTTATAACCCGAATATTCGTGGTAGTTTGTCAAAGCGAGCAGCCTGCGCTGGCTTGATATAACAAGGTCAACTTCTCCGCTTTCCAAAGCTTCGAAAGCCGCACTTGAGCTTTCATAATCTATTGCGGAGGGATGATTGGGAAACCAGTTGCGGAACATCTCTGCATAAGCTGTGCCACGTGGCACACCCACCTTCAAATTTAGAACTTCCTTAAGAGTTACATTTTGCATTTCGGATTTGGATAACAGCGCATAGTTATCTTCCACACTCGGCATATTCGTCCATAAAAATCCTTTTTCCCTCCGTTCTTCCGTGGGTATAAGCTCGGATATCATATATGCTTCGCCGCTGGTAACCTGCCTTAGCATCTCCGGCCATTCCGTTCTATTGTCGTTTACACGCTTGAATGACAAGCCCGTTAGCTCTGAGGTTTCTTTTATAATATCGTAGAAAATGCCTTGCCATTCGTCTTCATGCTTATTGTAAAAACTTACGGGATAATTATAATATTCAGACGAAAAGTGTATTACAGGATTGTCACGCATATATTTGCGTTCTTCTTCTGTGAACATCATATACAATTTATGCATCTGGTATTCCCGTTCACCGCGTTTTTGCAAAGCGGCAATGTAGCTGCCGGCTCCGCTTTGCAACGCCTTTTGCATAACCGAGATAATCGGCTGAAGCTTTGGATTCCGAGTTGCAAAAGAAACCGAAGTATAGGTTAAAGGGAGAAAGTCATAAGCTATAACGTCTCCGTAAGCATCAAAAGCCGATTCCCGTATGTATTCATTGAAAAACGCATCTATCTTTCCGTCTTTTAACGCATGGTAAACAGAGTCCGTATTATCAAAGTAAACAACTTGATATGAACCGGGTTTTAATCTTGAAGTTACATCTTTAAACGTTGTGGTGCCCTTTATGAACGCATACCGCAATTGCCTGCCATCTTCAATGTTGGCAAGAGGTTCGCTGCCCGCAATTCTGAAATATCGTATGGTATGTGTGGCAATCGGATTGGTCATCAAATAGTTTTCACGCAGTTCTTCATTCGGCGACATATCACCGGTAAAATCAATCTCATGGCTTTCCATTTTTGCAAGAAGCTCACCATGCGAAACATTTCTGGTGACAAATGATATTCCAAACATTTGCGTAAGCCATTCGCAAAACAATGCGGAAAAACCTCTCACATGCCCGTATCTGCTGCGGAAAGCCTCTACGCTTGGGGTCATGCCATACACAAAAGAGCGCCCTTCTTTGCGAAGGTCTTCAATAGCCTGAATCTCCTCTTGCGTAACGCCTGGAATGTCTTTATAAGATGTGTATGGACTTTTTCCGCTCTTCGTTGTCTTGTCGCAGCCGGAGAGAACGAACAAAAATACAGCTAATAAAATAAAAGCTATACGTTGCTCCATTCTCTGCCCCCCAAATGAAATGCCAACTGCCGGAGCAGATGCGGCGTGGAAAAAGGTTTTGTTATGTAGTCCACCGCACCATGCGATAATCCTTCTTCTCTATGTTCTTGCCCTATTTTTGCCGTTAAAAAAATAACCGGAATATGCCTGGTTTCGTCTTTGCTTTTCAGAACTCTGATAGTTTCATAGCCGTTCATCTCCGGCATTTCAACATCCAAAAGAATTAAATCTGGAATGTTTTTTTCCAGTATTTTCAAAAGCCTAAAGCCGGAATCCAAAGTAAGTACTTTATAATGTTCGGCAAGTGCTATTTTGCCTACTGTTAAATTTGTGGCATCATCATCCACTAAAAATATGGTTTTACGCTCTATATCCATTATGAATATGAATATAGTAAATTATATATTATTTTTTTACTTTTGCCGGTTTTTCGTTTTTTTGCTCAATATCAAAGAAATTCGGGGCTAAAATGCCACTTTTGCAGAAAACCATAGCTCTTTCAATTGCATTTTCCAATTGGCGAATATTGCCGGGCCAAGGCTGTTTTTGAAGCATGCTTATGGTTTCATCACTCGCCTCTTCCACCGCATAGCCGTTTTCTTCGTTGAATTTTGCTATAAAGTAATTCAGCAGATCCGGAATGTCTTCCGTACGTTCCCTAAGCGGCGGAATGCCCACGGGCACAACGCTCAAGCGGTAATACAGATCTTCTCTGAAAGTTTTGTTTTCTACCTCTTTTTTTAAATCCCTGTTGGTGGTGCAAATTATGCGAACATCAACTTTTATTTCATCATCGCCGCCTATGCGAACAATCACACGTTCCTGCAAAACACGCAAGAGCTTGCTCTGCGCCGCAAGCGGCATTTCTCCTATTTCGTCAAGGAGGAGAGTACCCCCGTCTGCAAGCTCAAATTTGCCACGTCTGGTTTTCAAAGCTCCGGTGAAAGAACCCTTCTCATGCCCAAAAAGCTCGCTTTCTATCAAGGATTCGGGCAGAGCTGCGCAATTTATTTTTATGAACGGGCCTCCGGCTCTCAAGCTCTGGTAATGTACGGCACGGGCCAGCACTTCTTTGCCAACACCGGATTCGCCAGTAATTAAAACGGAAGCATTTGTGGGCGCAACGGTTTCAACAAACTTGTTCAGCACCAAAAATTTTTCGCCATGCCCTATGAAATTTTTTTCGCAGAGCTTTTTTCTCAAAACGGAATTTTCAGTTTGGTATTTATATTTATCTAACACCATTGCAACTGCATGCTCTATAATTTCTGCCTGAAGATCTTTTTTCTCTATATAATGGTCTGCGCCGCACTGCAAAGCTTCCACCGCAGTTTCTATGGAGCCGTAGGCAGTCATCATTAAAAACGGTTGAGAGGGCCTGTCTTTTTTTACGGTTTTCAGCAATTCCAAGCCCGTCATTATCGGCATTTTAAAGTCTGAAATTATCAAGTTGGGATTCACTATCGCAATTTGCTCCAAAGCTATTTGCGGGTTAGCTGCCACCGTGCAACGATGTCCGCTGAGTTCAAGGATATCTGCCACAGCCGAGCGCACAATTTCTTCATCATCAACTATCAGGATTCTAGCCATTAGGTTGAATATAGAAATTTCTATATTTAATTACATGATTCGCTTAATTCTTGCCACATTTGTTATAATATCGGTTTCCTGCTCAACCACGGGAAAGCAGAAAACGCAATCTGCTAATACCACGGTTGTAAGAACGGAAGTCAGGACAGACACCATTCATCGCGTTCACACAAACTTTCGCACAGATACCTTTACTGTAACCGTGAAAGAAACCGAATCTTTCAAAAGCCTGCAAAAGAGCATAGATTCCCTGCTCGCAAGAAGAGAAACCGGAAAAGCTATAGACATGCTTAAGCAACAGGTTCAAAACCACAGCAATTTAGATCAGTTAGGGTTTCGCACTTTACAGCTTGCAACATTGCTTCACCAAAACGGACGAAGCGCAGAGGCTCTTGCTTTTTTGGAAGGTTTTGCCGTTTACAAGCCCGCCATAAATTTTTGGATAGACAGCGCAAATACCTTATATGACAGGATTTCCGCAGCAAACAGAGGCAGCACAACAGTAGATCCGGCTAAACAGGAAGCGATAAATGCTATCACGGCTAAAATCCGCAATCTGAAAAATGTAAATGCAAATCCGTCTTTAATAATAAGTTTGGCAGACAGCCTGCGTTCACTGTCTCCGGGTGACTCCGTTTTGATCTGGCTGGAAAAACAACTGCCGTCTAAAACCGAAAGCTCGGATGCCTTTTGCGAAGATCAGAGAAAGGTGGCTGCAGAAAAATTTGCCGCATCACGCAAAAACAAAGCAAAAGCAAACGCCTTGCTGGCCGAAGCAATTGAAGCGTTGGATAAATGCCTTGCACAAACTCCATCCGCTGATATGAGAAAAAAAGTACAGCAAAATAAGGATATTCTGGCTAAAGAGTTGAAAGTGGAGAATTAAGAGTTGAGAGCGAAACTTACATTGCTTATTGTGCTACTCTATATAGCCGCTTGCGCTCCTTTGAGGCCATTGTCTCCTGAGAGACCTGTGCAAAGAATTCCGCAAAGTCCATCCGGCCCGTCAAGACCCATAGATCCTGCGCAAATACAAAACATCACTGGGTTGGATTCCTGGGACAAGGTCCTTTCTCCATGGCTTGGAACTCCGTATTTGCTGGGCGGAACCACAAAAAACGGAGTGGATTGCAGCGGTTTTGTATCGAGCGTTTATATGGAAAAAGAAAGCATGAGCATACCGAGAACAAGCGCCGAAGAATTTAAAATCGGAAGGGCCGTTGCCAAACATGATCTGAAGATAGGAGATTTGGTTTTTTTCGGCGATAATTTAAAAGTCAGCCATGTTGGGATTTATGTGGGTGATGGTAAGTTTATACATGCGAGTACATCACTGGGTGTAACAGTAACGCCGCTTAGCGACAGTTATTGGGTACCAAGATATATAGGAGCAAGAAGATATTTATTATGAACAATTCAAAAAAATTCGTTTTGCAAATAAAGTGCCCCGATCAAAGCGGTCTTATAGCTGCATTCACTCATGGCATTGCGCAAACCGGAGCAAATATTCTGGATTTGACTCAGCACACATCGAAAGATATAAATACGTTTTTTTTACGAGCGCTTATAGAATGCGATAGCGATGCGATTCCCAGAATCAAGGAACACTTTTCCAAACTTGAATCTGAAAAATCCATGGAATGGAAGTTGCGAGATGCCGAGCACAAACCCCGCCTGGCCCTGTTCGGTTCCACCACCGATCATTGCTTTTACGAGCTTCTGCTCTCTCACAGAGACGGCGCATTGCCTTGCGAGTGGGCTTGCATTATCTCAAATCACACAGTGCTTGAGCCTTTGTCCAGGTCTTTCAATTTGCCGTTCTTTTTGGTTCCCAGCGATATTCCTAAACCCGAGCAGGAAAAAAAGTTCAACGAAATTCTGCGAGCTTCTAAAACGGAAGGCATTGTGCTGGCACGTTATATGCAAATTCTGAGCAAGGAATTTACGGAAGCGTGGAAGTATAAAATCATAAATATTCACCACGGATTTTTGCCTGCGTTCAAGGGAGCAAAGCCTTACCATCAAGCATGGGCAAAGGGTGTAAAGATAATAGGCGCAACTGCGCATTTTGCAACGGCAGATTTGGATCAAGGTCCGATTATTTGGCAGAGTGTTCAGCAGGTTGTGGACACCGGCAGCATTGAGCAGTTCATTCAAATGGGCAAAGAAGTTGAGAAACGTACTTTGCTTTATGCATTAAAGCTTTGGTTGGAGCACAGGGTATTTTTACATGAAGAGAGGACATTTATTCTATAATGCTGTCATCTCAAGATTGGTGGAAACACGCCGTTATATACCACATTTACCCCAAGAGCTTCAAAGACGGCAACAACGATGGCTTTGGCGACATCCCCGGCGTAATAGCAAAATTAGACTACCTGGCAAACCTCGGCGTTGATGCAATCTGGCTATCACCGGTTTATTCTTCTCCAATGGTGGACGCTGGCTACGACATAGCCGATTATAAAAACATAGACAAAGAATACGGAACAATGGAAGACTTTCGTCGCTTAATGGACGAAGCTCACAAAAGAGGAATTCGCGTGATAATGGACTTGGTGCTAAACCACACCTCAGACCAGCACCCTTGGTTCATAGAATCAAAATCTTCCGCAGACAATCCAAAGCGAAATTGGTATATATGGCGAGCGGCTCCGAATAACTGGAAAACCAACTTCGGCAAAAAAGCATGGCAATATGATGA
This sequence comes from Candidatus Fibrimonadales bacterium, assembly GCA_009787645.1. GTDB lineage: Bacteria > Fibrobacterota > Fibrobacteria > Fibrobacterales > Fibrobacteraceae > Fibrimonas. Next base: position 18,144 of record WQSZ01000020.1, read on the forward strand.
AACAACAAAAGAATATTACTGCCACTCTTTTTTCAAGGAACAACCGGATTTAAATTGGAGAAACCCGGAAGTAAAAGAGGCGATGTTCGACATGATGCGCTATTGGCTGGATATGGGCGTTGACGGATTCAGGCTTGATGTTATAAATTTGCTGTTCAAAGACAAGGATTT
>WQSZ01000021.1 GCA_009787645.1 Candidatus Fibrimonadales bacterium
CTTTTAGGCGATCCCACAAAAGCTAAAACTCTTTTGGGCTGGAATCCTCGAAAAACCTCATTTGAAGAACTGGTGAGAATAATGGTTGAAAGCGATATCAAGCTGGCAAAAAAATGACCAGCCTGTCTTTGGTGGCTCTGGAATTTTTGTGCCATGTAGAAATACGCTCCGAATATTTTCCTTTATTGAAAGAGCCGCTTAAATTAGCAGAAAATTTATCAAAAAAATTTACCACCCAAGAGCGGCACGCTCTAATTCACTATCTTGAAATTCTACCGAAGATAAGAGAAAAATTCGGCGCAGATTTAATTTGCGACAGGCTCGCTTACGAACAGGCTACCGCAAAAGATATTTCGGAATACAAGGCAAAGTTGTGGCCGAGCGGCGCAAAGATTGCGGATTTATGCTGTGGCATGGGAGGTGATAGTTTTTGGCTTCTGGATGGCATGGCTTCTGGCGGTGTGGATATAGCCCCGGAGAGGGTGTTGATGTTTAATGAAAATATGAGGCGTTTGGGGCTGCTGCACAGAGCTGTGTTGCAAAATGCGTTGGATGTTGCAGGCGGAGATTTTTTTTGCATAGATCCGGCACGTCGTGGTGGGCTGAATCCAGATTTTGAAAGCGTTTTGGAATTGACCAAAAAGTTTAGCGGCTCCATGATAAAACTCCCTCCTGCTTTTCCCGAAGATGAAATCCCGCAGGAAAGCGATGTTCTTTATTTGGGTAATGCAAGCGATTGCCGTGAATGTCTTATGTTGAGCGGAATTTTTGGAAAAGGTATTGTCCGGGCTTCAACTGTTGATAAAGAATGGCAGTGCGAAAGAAATGAATTGAAAAACATAAGCTTGGAAGTCAAAAATTTAGGTGATTTTATTTTAGAGCCTAATCCTGTTTTGGTTCGCAGCCACCTGTTTCTGAGCGAGGCAAAAAAACTCGGCTTTTGGCAAATAGACTCAACTTTAGCTTATGTGTCTTGCGAAAATTTGCCGCCAAAATATGATGGCTTTGCCGCATACAGAGTTATAGATCAAAGCTCACTTTCCACGAATAATGTCAAAGCGATGCTGAAAAAACACGATGCCGGAAAAATAACATTGAAGAAACGTGGCGTAGAAGTTGTTCCCGAAGCGGAAATTCGCCGCCTTGCTCCGAAAGGCGAAAAGGAGTATATTTTGTTTTACACGAGAATTTTGGGAGAGAAGCGAGCTATTTTGGCGAAAATTTTCTAAATTACACATATCATTTTATGGAGTTTTGAAAATGGGAGACATTTACCTTATAGGTGCATTGATTCTGGCAGTTATAGCCATTGTTCTGTTTTATTTTATAGCGAGCTTTTTTGGCTTGTGGTTGCAGGCTTTGTTCTCAAAAGCCAATGTTGGAATTTTCCAGCTCTTGGGCATGAGGCTCAGGAAAGTCAACCCTCGCATGATCGTTGAGGCTCGTATTTTGAGCGTTAAGGCCGGCGTTCCTGTGGAAACTGATTTGCTTGAAGCGCATTACCTTTCCGGTGGAAACGTGCTCAGAGTTGTGCAGGCGGTTATCGCTGCTAACAAAGCTAATATAATCCTTTCATTTACAGAAAGCGCAGCCATAGACCTTGCCGGCAGAGATGTTTTGGAAGCCGTGCAGATGAGCGTTAACCCTAAGGTGATTGAGACTTCAAAGATTAGCGCAGTTGCTCTGAACGGCATTGAGCTGCTGGCACTGGCTAAAATAACCGTGCGCACCAATATTCGCAAACTGGTGGGCGGCGCAGGCGAAAAAACCGTTCAGGCTCGTGTTGGTGAAGGCATTGTTAGCTCCATAGGCAGCGCAAAAACTCATAAAGAGGTTTTGGAAAATCCAAATATGATTTCCAAAAAAGTTTTGACTAGCGGTTTGGATGCCGGCACGGCTTTTGAAATTCTTTCCATAGATATAGCAGACGTTGATGTGGGCAGGAACATAGGCGCAATACTGGAAACCGATCGCGCTGAGGCAGATAAAAAAATTGCTCAGGCAAAGGCAGAAGAACGCCGTGCTATGGCAGCCGCTGCGGAACAGGAAATGAGAGCGAAAGTTGTAGAGGCAGAAGCTCAGGTTCCTCTTGCGATGGCAGAGGCTTTGAGAAGCGGCAAGCTGGGGGTCATGGACTACTATAACATGCAAAACATTAAAGCCGATACTCAAATGCGCACCGAGATTTCCGGCGGCCCCGCAAACGATTTGGAACATAAATAAAATCAGATGGAAACCCTTCTTGTATTTTTGGCTATAATCGCTCTCCAAATGATAGCGGCTTATACCAAGCAAAAAAAAGAAGCTGCGGCCAAGCGGCAGCAATCGCAGCAACCGCAACCACAGCCGGTAGAATTTGAGATGCCGGCTTGGAAAGAAGAAGAAGAGGAAGAATCTGAAGCGTTAGAAGAGGTAGAAGAAATTGAAGAGAAAGAGCCTGAGTTTAGACAAGTTCAGTTGCCGGTAATTGCGTCTGTTGAAGAACCGGTTTTTGTTCCGCCAAAAGAACACAAGCACAAGTTTAAAACAGGCAATGTAAATCAGGGAATTCTCTGGGTAGCAATTTTACAAGAACCACGTTATAAAGTGAAGTGGAAGCCCGTATGCTCTCGTTAGCATCTTCCGTAGCCGACCTTGCCGTAGAAAAAATAGAGCTCTTTATACTTGCTCTTGTGCGAATAGCAACGATAATTTTTACATTGCCTATTTTTACGATAAATACCATACCTCCGCAAGTAAAAGCTGCTGTATCTTTTTTGCTTGCGTTTTTGGTATTTCCGCAAATGCCGCTCATAAGTTTTACCATAGCAAATTCTCCGGTGTTCTTTTTTATGATTGTTCTGGAGCAGGTTTTTGTAGGGCTTATAATCGGTTTTACAGCATCATTTCTTTTATATTTCACGATAATGGGTGGTGAGTTTATCGCTCGCGATATCGGATTGATGCAAGGTGCCATGAACCCGTTTATTGAATTTCAGAGCAATTTGTATTCAATATTTTTCCCAATGCTTTTAGTGGTTATATTTTTGGCGAGTGGTGGACATTACTTTTTTTTACGAGTGCTGTTTGAGTCTTTTCAATATATTCCTATGGGGAATTTTGTTTGGGATACTCGCAGTTTTGCCTCAATTTTAATTTTGCTTTCTGCAAGTTCTTTTGTTGTGTCGTTTCAGTTTGCGGCTCCGGTTTTGGGTGCGCTTTTTTTGTGCACGGTAACGCTTGGGCTTATGAACAGGGTTATGCCGCAACTGCAGGTTTGGCTTTTGGGAATTCCGCTAAAAGTTGTTTTAGGTACATTGGTAATTGTTTTTTCTCTGCCTCTAATGGTACAGCTTTTTTATTCGAATTTTGAGCAGTTGCAAAGAGCCCTGTTTGCCGTTTTAAGATCCGGTGGAGGATTTTAAATGGCAGAAGACGAAGAAAAAACCGAAGAGCCTACCGCCAAGAAAAAGGCAGACTCTATTAAAAAAGGGCAGATAGGGCGTTCAATGGATGTATCTTCTGCTATCGCTTTGATTGCGGCCTTGTGGGGGTTTTATCTTTTTGGCGGAGATTTTGCCGGCAGTTGTAAGGCGATTATGTACGAATTTTTTATAGGTTTTGTGGATTGGCAGCCAACGAATTCGAATTTTGTCGCTTTAGCGCATCATGTTTTAATTCTAATTGCAAAGATGCTCGCTCCATTGCTTTTGTTTTTTTTGCTTCTCGGCTTGATAGGCAATTTATCGCAGGTCGGTTTGCATTTTACTTTTGAGAAATGGAAGCCAAAGTTTTCAAATGTATTTTCGCTTTCGGGCTTTAAGCGGATGTTCGGAAAAGATGCCTGGGTGGAGCTTTTAAAAGGCGTAGTGAAAATAACGATTGTGGGGATAATTTCTTACTTTGTCATAAAAGAGCATTACGAAGATATTTTATACATGGTAGATATGGAAATCGGTGTTTTTTGCGCATATATGATAGACATTATTGTGGAATTGCTTTTGAAGGTAATACTGTTTTTGATTGTGCTGGGTATTGTTGATTTGATTTATCAAAAGAGAAAAACTCACAATGAAATGAAGATGAGCAAGCATGAGGTTAAGGACGAAAATAAGCAATCCGAAGGTGACCCGAAAGTAGTAATGGCTCGCAAGCGCATGATGTATAAGTTACATCAACAATTTATGATGAAAGAGGTTCCAAGCGCAACGGTAGTCATAACCAACCCTACGCATTTGGCAATTGCGTTGCGCTATGAGCGTGGTAAAGACCAGGTTCCGATGGTGGTTGCAAAGGGAGAAGACAAAGTGGCAGAGCGAATAAAGCAGCTCGCTGCAGAAAACGATGTTCCCATAGTAGAAAACAAGCCTTTGGCCCGTGCCATGTACGATGTTGTAGAAGTTGGTGATCCTTTGCCGGCGGAATTCTTCGCTGCAGTGGCGGAGGTTTTGGCTTACGTATTCAGACAGAAGGAAGCAGGGTAGTTTTCTATATTATCCCCACACAATGAAGGTAGCATTAAAATTCTGGCCAATTCTGATTCTGACAATTATTCAGGCGATTTACGCTGCCAACATCGTTGCTGTTTTGGAAATAGTTCCCGCAGATGACGAAGTTGAACTAACATTATCGCAATACCGCCACCTCACAGACGAGCTGCGGAATAGGGCGAGAATAACTTTGCCGGAAGAATTCTCCATTTTAACAAGGGATAATATAATATCCCTTTTGCCACAAGACGAAGAAGAGCGTGCCTGCCTTGCTGAGGGCTGTGCGGTGGATATCGGCAGGGCAATAGGCGCAGACTATGTGACTCAAGGTCAAATACGCATGTTCGACGGAAAGTTAACCCTGACTGTTGAGCTTTTCTCTTCCATGAACGGAAACTTGCTCAGCTCTTTTGTCACTGAAAGCGAAAGCGCAACAGGGTTGCTCAATGCGATAAGAGAAAGTGCCCCCCCTATGTTTGAGAAATTGTCTAAACCTCGATTTTCAGGATTAAAAAATTTGCAGGATGAAGAAAAGGCTAAACCGGAACAGTTAATGCAGGAGAAAAAAGATGCTATGCCAGTTGCACCTTCTCCTTTTAGAATTGGCGTTATAGCGAAAAGCGGATTTACTGTAAGCGGAATTTACGGAGCGAAAAGCGGGTTTGCTTATTCGGTTGGTTTGGTAACGGTTCTGGACATAGGTCTTTTGGATTTGGTTTCCGGAGTGTTGTTTTCCGGAGATGGCTTTGAGTTCGAAGGAAAAGAAGCTAGTATTTTTAAAGCAGAGGTTCCGTTGACTGCGATGGCTGTTTACAGGGAGAGTTTTGGATTGTCTTTGGGCGCTGTGTTATCTTTGCCTTTGTCTGCTAAAATTGATGGAGAAGCGGTTAAATATCTTGCTAATTTTGGAGTTGCCGCTACAGGAGGCTTTACTTATTTAATAACAAAGGATATTTTTGTAAATGCTTTTTATGAGAAATATTTTACCAAGAGTTTTTCTTCAATAAATGATTCAACCACGGACAGGGGAGTATTCGCAGTAGGTTATTTGTTTTAATTTTCTATATTCCTTTTGCTTAGGGAATATGTTTTGATCAAATTTTCGTCGCCCTGGGGCATTTCTTTAGATTCACATTTGCAAAAGAGGAGGCTTTATGCCGGAAAGCATTGTTGTTTTTAAAAGCGGGCTTGCAGAGGCGGCTTGCTTCGCGTTGGAAAGTTATACGCAGCATGAAATTGAAAACCTATCGGGCAATAGCAATATTGAAATTGCTAAAAATAAAGAGCATGTTCGTGGCTTTATAGAAGAGGCTAAAGCGAACAATAAAAGACAGAAAAAAATATTGCTGGGAAAAATAAATGGTGATTTAGCACAAAAAATACAAGATGATACAAGTGTTAATTTGAACGGATATCATTTAGAATTAAGAGCAGATGAAATAAGGCATTTATTTAAGCAGCATGGTAATGAAAAAACGGAAGTTTTACGTGGGCAAAGGGCTGTTATAATTGATGATGTTATAAGTTTTGCAGATATAGTTCAAAATTACGATCAGATAAAGAAAAATGCTGATAGTAGTTTGACATTTGTAAAAACCGCAGATGGAATAATAAATGCAGTAACGCTTTACGCTACTAGAAACAAGTCTCTTTCATTGAAAACAATGTGGGTAAATAGAAAAGGAAGCCAAACCCACAGCCCTACACACAACACCCAAAATGACTCGGTTATGAGCCGAGCGGATAATGCTCAAAAGGATTTAGCTTCCTATTAATAATATACAAAAATATTTTCAAAAAAGGTAAAGAATCGTTAAATTCTCCCACAAATTCGCCTTTTTCGCAAAAAAAACTCATATTTTCAAAAAAAATGGGAATTGCACGCTGTGTACTGTACCTATAAGGGAAAGCCTTCCCTTCGCTACAACCACCTGCGGCGTTTTCCGCTAACCCTTCCTTTCCTCATCTAATTCTTATTGTCAGAATCCCGATTTTCAGGATTAAAAGATTTTCTAAATTACCCCAAACAACTTGGAGAAAATTATGTCAGAAAATCTTTCTGTTTTAGGTAAGGCTCGCGCCGATTACAAACCGAAATTGCCACTCTCATTGCGCACAGGCCCATTGAAAGTCCTTGTGAATCAAGGCAATGCTACTCAGTCTGTTCGTGACCAGGACAAAATAAAGGAATTGTTCCCCAATACTTATGGCGCACCGATTTTGACATTTGAAGCAGTAGAAGAAAAACAAACCGCCGGCATGCCGTTGAATGTGGGTGTTGTGCTGTCTGGTGGCCAGGCTCCGGGTGGGCATAATGTGATAGCCGGAATTTTTGACGGAATAAAAGCTGTTATAGGAGGCTCAAAGCTCTATGGCTTTTTAGGTGGCCCAAGCGGGCTGGTTGACGGCAAATACATTGAAATAGACCGTGAGCTTATGGGTAAATACCGCAACACGGGTGGCTTTGACATAATCCAGAGCGGTCGCACAAAACTGGAAAGCACAGAGCAATTTGACAGATGCATAGCCGTTGTGAAAAAAATGGACTTGAATGCAATCGTAATAATAGGCGGCGATGATTCCAACACAAACGCAGCGGTGCTTGCGGAATACTTTGCCGCAAAAAAAGTGAAATGCTCGGTTATAGGTTGCCCAAAGACCATAGATGGCGACTTGAAAAACGAATATATTGAAACTTCTTTTGGCTTTGACACCGCAGTAAAAACCTACTCCGAGCTGATAGGCAACATTGAGCGTGATGCGAATTCCGCTCGCAAATACTGGCATTTCGTTAAACTTATGGGCCGTTCTGCCAGCCACATTGGCTTGGAAGCTGCGCTCCAAACCCACCCGAATATATGTTTGATTTCTGAGGAAATCAAAGAAAAGAAAATGACGCTTGAACAGGTGATATTCTCCATTGTTGATGTTGTTGTTGCTCGTTATGGCGCAGGCAAAAATTTTGGCGTAGCTCTTATACCGGAAGGTCTTGTTGAGTTTATCCCTGAATTCGGAATATTAATTTCCGAGCTTAACGAGGCTCTTGCTCATAACGAATCTGAGATTAAAAAAGCCGGCAAGGTAGCAGAGATGGTAGAGGCCGCATGCAAACACATTTCCGAGGCTTCCGCAAAATTGCTGAAGAGCCTTCCGGATGGCATACAGCTCCAGCTTATGCTTGATCGCGATCCGCACGGCAATGTTCAGGTTTCTTTGATCGAAACGGAAAAACTGCTGATAGAGATGGTTTCAAAAGAGCTGAAAGTTCGTGCATTCAAAGGCAAGTTCGCCGCACTCAATCACTTCTTCGGTTACGAAGGCCGTTGCGCCGCTCCGTCTAATTTTGATGCGGATTACTGTTACAGCTTGGGCTATGCCGCTTCTGTTTTGGTATTGCACAACAAGACCGGTTATATGGCATCTGTTCGCAAGTTAACCGATGGCATTGACAACTGGATTGCAGGCGGAGTTCCCACCACAATGATGATGAACATGGAACGCAGGCACGGCGCAGACAAACCGGTTATCCAAAAAGCCTTGGTTGATTTGAAAGGCAAGCCATTCAAATATTTTGAAAAGCATCGCGACGAATGGGCAAGGCTCGAAGATTATATGTTCCCAGGCCCTATTCAGTATTTTGGCCCAACCGAAGTGTGTGATGTCACAAATTACACGCTGATGCTTGAGCACGATGCGTTAAAGTAAGCCCGCAAACCACAACGTTTTTATTCGCTAAAATGCTCTCCGGCAAACGGATAGCATTTTTTTCCGTTATCACAACCGGCAAGCCGAGCTTCAATGCCTGCTCCGTTTTTTTGCTAATATCAAAATGATCCGGGCAATCTATTTTTTTTACCACTCTGTAATTCCTTTCCAATCCGGCAAAAAATCTTTGCGAACGGGCTATGCCGGCAATAGCTACTATCTCTGAGTTTTTTGGCAAATCGAGTTCCATTGAAAAAATTATATCAGCATCTTTTTCTTCCCAATCCATTGCGCAGGTTTTTACGCAAACTATTTCAGGATGATCCTTCCACAAACTGCGGCAATTTCCGTGGGGGATTATGTCTCGCACGCTCTCCGCACGCTCGCCCCAGGTTAAACATACCCAAAAAGCGTGGCTAAGGCGGCGGTCTTCTAGGCCATCGTCGCTGATTATAACATCGTATTTGCCGTCAAGTTTTTTGCAAAGCTCAAAACGATTACCTGTGAAAACTTCAAACCCTTTTTTTGAATACCATAAATTCTCATCACCCGTATTTTTGCACAGAATGGCAATGCTAAGTCCCTGGGATTTAAGCTTTTGCGCCCAAAATGCGGCATAAGGGGTTTTGCCTGCTCCACCGGCTAAAAGACTGCCGATTCCCAAAAGCGGGGTGGTAAAAGCCGAATTTTTTTTAGGTGCAAGCCTTGTTTTTGAATCAATTAAATAGCCCAAACGCCAAAGTGCAGCAGCTAGCAGCGTTATCATGATAAAAAGATAGAAAAATAATTTCTATCTTTCACAAAAATGATCCTAACACGCTATGTCCTCAAAGAGCATATCGCACCGTTCTTTGCGGCGCTTTTTGTGACTACGTTTCTATTCGTGATAAATTTTTTAGTCGATGTGCTGGATAAGGTTCTCTCAAAAGGAATTCCGGCGCAGATTGTGTTGGAGATTTTTGCGCTTAATGTTGTTTGGATGGTGGGGCTCGCAGTGCCTATGTCTGTGCTCGCAGCTACCCTTATGACCTTTGGAAGATTTTCCGCAGACAGGGAAATCACAGCCATGCAGGCCGCCGGAATTTCGCCGCTCTCGCTTATGAGGCCGGTTCTCATATTTTCTGCCTTGATTATGACGCTTTTGATAGTTTTCAACAACTGGCTTTTGCCGGAAGCGAACTACCGCAGCGCAATGCTGATGCAATCCATAAGTCGCAAAAAGCCGCACGCCATGATAGATGAAGGCAAACTTATAAACCAGTTCCCCGGAATTCAGCTCTGGGTCACTCGCATAGACAACAAAAACGCAATGCTTTACGGCATAAGAATCTTTGAAATAGGCGGCAGTTATCCCAGAGTTGTCACCGCAGACAGCGCTTCCATGGAATATGTGGATATGGGCGCAACACTAATGCTTCATTTGAAAAGCGGCGAAAACCACTTTGTTGACCCTAAAGATCCCGAGCGATATTTCAGAATTCGTTTTGCAAATCAGGATTTTGCCGTGCAAAATGTTGATGCCCGTTTTGAGCGCACAGATGCAAAAAGCCGTGGCAGCCGTGAAATGCCCATAGAAATGATGATGCAGGCATTGGAGGAATCCAAAATCAATATGCAAAAACTGACGGAAGAATTCACGCCGCTTGTTTGGAAAAATGCTCCCGATGTGCGATGTACGCTTGATGTTCCGCAAAAAACTGTGGGAATGGTAAAACGGGAAGAGGACGAGGTTTTAACGCAAATCAACAGAATGGAAATAAGGCGAGAAGGTTTTTACAGGCAAATTGCTCAATACGAGGTTGAAATACACAAAAAAATAAGCACTGCAGTTGCGTGCGTTATATTTGCGCTTATAGGTGCGCCGCTCGGCATAATAGCCAAGAGAGGCGGCATTGGCCCGGGCACTGTTTATAGCCTTGGCTTTTTCACCATTTACTGGGTGTGTTTGATAGGCGGAGAAAATTTGGCAACTCGTTTGATAATTTCGCCGGAAATTTCGATGTGGGCGTGCAATGCGTTAATCGGGACAATCGGTTTATTTTTAACATGGCGGGTTGCAAAGCGATGAAGTTTTCCTTTTATCTTTTTTGGAACTTTTTGAAATCCTTTGCTTTAATTTCAATCGGCAGCGTTGTGGTTTTTGTTATAATAGATTTTGTTGGCAATATAAAAATGTGGCTTTTGAAGGGAATGGATCAGGTTGCGGAATATTATTTGAATTATTTGCCGTATATAATTTACCTTGTTTCTCCTGTTGCGATAATGTTAACGGCGATAGCCAGCGTTGGAGCGATGGCCAGGCATCTGGAAATTTCTGCGATGTATGGCGCCGGTAGAAGTCCGTTCAGGGTTCTTTTGCCGGTTCTTATGAGTGGTGTGGTGATAACGGGGCTTCTTCTTTTTATCAGCGAAATGATTTTGCCGGATGCGAATTTTCGCCGTTTGGAGATTGCCGAGACCAGAATTGAGCAGAGAAAAAATCCGAGAATCAAGGAGAAGCATCAGTTTGTGTATATAGGTTCCGATCATTCGGATTGGTATTTCAAGTATTACAACGGTGTGACTAAAAAAGGGGAGCGAATGTCTTTGGTTTTGCAAAGAGACGGCAAGCCGTCTGCTCGTTATGATGCGAGAAGCATAGAGTGGCAAGATACTTCCTGGGTTTTGTTTGACGGTTGGGCTAGATTTTTTGCGCTTGATGGAAATTTAACTGCGCAGAAATTTCAAAAGCTTGATGTTGGCAAGCAGACCGGTGTTTTGCCGGAAGACATAATAAACGAGCGTCAAAGCCACGAGGAGATGGGCATAAGGCAGATCAGTCGCAGAATTGAAATTTTGAAGCGTAGTGGTGAAGACACCAAAAAAATGGAAACTCAGTTGCATTTTAAGTTTTCCGGTCCGGTGACGGCGTTGGTAACTTTGATTATGGCGCTTTCGCTTTCGCACAAATACAAGCGTGGTGGTTCGCTCAGCCACCAATTCGGCATTGGCATAATTTTGACATTCAGCTATTACATTGTGATAAGGGTTGGAGTGCAAATGGGCGAAAATGGCATTTTGGAACCGTGGATGGGTGCCTGGATTGGCCATATAATTTACGGTACGGTTGGTTTGGCAATGTTGCTGCGTTCGTTTAGGCTGTAACCCTTGACATCGTTGATTTTTTTTTCTATATTTAGGGACCTTGGCTCTGTAGCTCAGTTGGTAGAGCAACGGACTGAAAATCCGTGTGTCAGCGGTTCAACCCCGCTTGGAGCCATTATTTAAAAACCTCTACTATTCCTGATTTAGAGCATTTGAAAGTGTAGCAAATATCTAACCCATCACATGTGATAATTTCAATGCAAGAACAGTCCTCATGAACATTTTCTTGATCATCGTATGAGCTTTCAACAGGCGCAACCATGTCTTCTGCCGAAAATTCATGCGCCGCATTTATCTTATTGCATTTTTCTGCTATTGTTAAAGGCTTTTTCTCCGATTTGTTTGGCATTTTTTTTAGTGTTGCCTGACTTTCCTTCTTTGTGTCCTTCGCTGCTTCCTTTTTAGTTTCCTTTTTTATGTCTTTCTTTACATCCTTCTTTATTTCCGTCTCTTGTGATTGTTTAGGCCCTGCGCATGCCATCAAGACCAACACTGCTAGAATCAAAAGTTTTTTCATATCGGTAATTTATAAAAATTCCGGTTAAAATCTGCTCGTAGCCACCAAATAACCTTTTAAATACATCCCTTCCGGGAAAGAACTCAAAACAGGGTGATCCTGCGCTTGCCTGAAATTTTCTAAAATCTGCACCGGACGCTTTGCATCAACTGCGGCATCTGCCACTATTTTCTGGAATAACTCCGAGCTTATGTGCCCGCTGCAACTGAACGTTGCCAACATTCCTCCCGGAACCAACAGCTTGATCGCCAGCAGATTTATGTCTTTGTAGCCCTTTGCGGCTTTTTCCACCTGGCTCACGGACTCCGCAAACTTTGGTGGGTCTAAAATTATCAGGTCAAAAGATTCGCCCCTGTCTCTGCATTTGCGCAAATATGTGAAAACATCTGATTCTATGTACTCAATTGGCGTTGATAAATGGTTCAGCTCTGCGTTTTGCTTTGCGAGCTCCAACGCAGGTGCGGAAACATCCACCTGCTTTACCGAGTTCGCCCCTCCGGCTGCAGCGAATAAACCAAAGCCGCCTGTATAGCAAAAACAATTCAACACATTTTTGCCTTTCGCAAGTTCGCCGATTCTCTTTCTTGCATTTTTCTGGTCAAGATAGTAGCCGGTTTTATGGCCCTTATACAAATCCACCAGAATTTTCAGGCCGTTTTCTTCAATTACAATCGGCTCTTTTGGAACATCACCGGATAAAATTTGCACAAGCGGTTCCAAGCCCTCTTTTATGCGAACATCGGAATCGGAGCGTTCTATGATTCCCTTGCAATGCGGAAACACTTCTTTCAGGCATTCCACCAGCGTTTGTCTGTGAATTTCCCAACCGGCAGATAACAGTTGAACGCTCAGGTAACCTGCGTAGTAATCCACTATGCAACCTGGCATGTAATCATTTTCTGCGTTTATTATGCGGTATGCTGTTTGCGAATCCGGGTTTGTTACAGCATTATACGGGGCAACTGCCAATGCTGCGCCTACAACACGGTGCATGAAAAAATTTTTGTCGATTATGTCTGGCTCGTTGAAACTCCAAACTCTGGCTCTTATCTGTGAATTTGGCGAATATGCGGCCCAGGCAAGAAAATGGCCTTTGCTGTCCTTAATCTCTACGGTTTCACCGAGCTTTGGGTTGTCTGTGACTTTGTCTATTGCGCCGCTGAATACCCAAGGGTGCAGGCGGAGCAGGGATTTTTCGCGATTGGGCAGGAGAGTTATCATTTTATGTCCATCTCATCTAAGATTTTTTTTATGGTTGCACGCAGTTGCGCAATGATTTTGAAAGTTTTTCGCAAAAGATCGGGTATCTGCTTTGCGTCTATAAATATCAGCATCACTACTAAAATCAACAGAATTTCCGAATAACCTATTCCGCTAGTCATTTTTTCTCCCGGCAAAAAAGGCTATGAATATGCTGAGCCCGTAGAGTATAAGCAATGGTATGGCGAGCATTATCTGGGAAAGAACATCCGGTGGGGTCAAGACGGCTGCCGCTATGAATATGAGCACAATTGCGTAGCGAAAATTACGTGCCAAAAATTTGTGGTCAATTAAGCCGATCCTTGCTAATGCAAAGGATATTACCGGCAGTTGAAATGCAAAGCCAAATGCCAGAGCCAGTTTTATTAAGAAGCCAAGATATTCGTCTATTTTGAAAAACGGGTCAATTGTGCCGGCTGCGAATTCGGTTAAGAATTTCAGGGCGAGTGGCAAGAGATAAAAGCTAAAAGCTATGCCGCTTAAAAAGCAGACGGTGGAAGCGATGGCTGTGGGTAGCACCAGTTTTCTTTCGTTTTTGTAAAGCGCAGGGGATATAAAGCTCCAAACCTGTTGGAACAGGATGGGTGAGGCGAGTGTTAAGCCGCATACTATGGCTATTTTTATGCTCAGCATAACTGTTTCTGCCGGAGCGGTGTAAATTATATGCACTTTAGATTCGCATAATCTGAGCGTGTGTGCGACTATGGCATCAAAAATTGTTTTCCAATAGACTCCGCATGGTATTGCGCAGAGGATAGCGGCGCAGATGCAGCGAATAAGCGTGCGGCGCAACTCTTCTATGTGCGCTATGAGCGGCATTTCCGTGCCTGTGGGTGGCGCTTCTGAGTTATTGCTTGTTTGTGTCATCATCCGTTTCTTTGGATGCTTTTCTGAATTCCTTTATTCCGCTAGCCAAGCTCTTGGCCAGTTCGGGAATTTTCCTTGCCCCGAACAGTACTAAAATAATAAGCAGTATCAGCAGCAGTTCTTGTACACCAATATTTCCCATGTTTTATTATCCTCCAGTTATGGCTAATATAGGAATTCTAATTTTTTCCGCTACCCCCTTCTTGCATAGATATCATGGCAAAACCCGCCCAAATTCCCTTAAAAACGCCGTTTTTTCACAAAAAACAGCGAAAGTGTCAAGAATTGAGACTTTGTACTTAGACCTTGCACTGCAGGGTCCTGGGTGAGCTGTACCGGGTGTCTTGTCAAAGCTTGGTCAAAGGCAGGTCATAAGTTAAAATATTCCTATATTCATTTTTAAGTGTTTAACATAAAAAAGGAGTAATCCAATATGAATATACGAGCCCTTTCGTATGCCCTATCAATAGCTCTCTGCCTAACAGCTACTGTCAAAGCGCAAGATGCTATCCCCCTAACCGAATTGCTAGACTACTACGCAGATCCCATATACATGGAGGATGTAGCACTCTATGGTATTGAGCGTCGTTCTGGCTACCTTTCGTCTTTTCTGGTGGAAGGTGATGAGAGTGAGGATATAGAATTCGGATATGATAATGAAAATTATTATGCCGTTGCGTACGAAATATCACTTGCCAAAGGAGATAAGATTGATATACGCTCCATAGTGCTTGATTATGACGACTACGATGATGTTGATACTCGTTTATACATATACAAGAAAACCGCAGATGGATATGTTTTGAGTGCTGAAAATGACGATTGTGCAGCCTCTGATGGTTATGGTTCTTGTCTGATTTATGAAGCAGAAGAAGCCGGTGATTACTATATAGTAGTGTCAACATTATTTGAGGACACTGAAGGTGAATACAGGTTAGAGGTAAGTCTGCCACAGCCGAATCCGATTACTATTGCCCAGCTATTAGACAAAGCAACACCTATGGCATTGCCATATGGACAAAGACCTGTATATGCGCTTGATTTGGTTAAGGGCGTTGGTTGTATCGAAGGTACGTTCTGCGAAGGCTCAAATTACTTTGCCGTTGCGCATAAAGTAACACTTGCTGCAAATGATGTTATTAAAATAGATACATATTATAACGACGAGTACGAAGATCCTTTTTTGCTGATATATAGAAAGATCGGAAACGATTATAGTCTTGTTAAGTCATATGACATTGATTATTATGATTCTTATGAGTTCAATGCTACCAATGCAGGCGAGTATTACATAGTGCTAATGGAGTATTTTCCAGAAGCAAGAGCTTCTTACTATCTGACCGTACGAAAAAATGTGCTGCCAATTACTCTAAAACAATTACTGGATGGTGCAAACAAATCCTTTACTTATAGCGACGAGTTATCTAGATCTGTGTCCGGATCTATGGCTGATTTGGTAGATGGCATAGGTTTTGAGCTAGAAGACATATCTTTTGAAGAGCGTTTTGCCGATGTGTATAAAATAACACTTGCTCAGGGAGATAATTTTAAAATATTTTTGTCAAAATTATATGGCGATTCATATTTGTATGTATTTAAGAAAATCGACGGAGTCTATTCTTTTGTTGCTAAAGACGATGATGATGATTCTGATGATAAATATGAAGGCACTCAACCTGATAGAGGTAGTTATTCTTATTTGAATTTCACAGCAGCAGAAGCCGGTGATTATTACATAGTGGTAACTGATTATGGCTCAGACCGCGACGGTTCTTACGAACTGAAAGTATGGAATACCGAAGATGAACCGGTGAAGGTTATTGCCAAAGTTGTTCCGACTGCTTCTTTCCAGGCATGGACTCAAAATGGCACTCTGCACATGAACGGCTTAACCGCCGGCAAAGCATGGAGCGTTTACTCTGCTACCGGAGCTCTCGTTAGCCAAGGCATTGCAAATGACAAAAGCGCAAGCGTACATCTAAACGCAAAAGGCGTTTACTTTGTTCGTAGCGAAAAACAAACTGTAAGAATCATAAACAGATAATTACAGAATATTGCAAAAAATACGGCAGGCTGTGGTACATACATCACAGCCTGCCGTATTTATATCTGCTTTTGCCTAGACTTATGTAAACGCCCGCTCCATCTCATCCATCTCTTTCTTAGGAATTCTGAATTCGGCGGCAACCTCTCTCCACTTAGAAACCGTATTTTTCACGAACTGCAAAATATTCTTGGCTTTTTGGGCATCTATGCGAAAAAACGGGGCAACATCCAACGCTAAATCAAAATCCAGCGAGTTATTGTTTTCATCCACATTAAGCGCAAGGCCTGTTGCAGAAGGCTCGGAATTCATATCGTAGGCTGGGGATAAATTCCAGGTTTTGTTTTTGTCTAAAATAAATGAGTGATTTCGCAAATGGCAATCGCTGTTAGAAACCGCAATGCTAAAAACAAGCCGCCGCCACAGTTCTTCCAAATCCGCATTCACATTGGCGCAATGCTTGATTATAAAATCTGCCATTTCAAGCCAGCTAGCATTTTCCGTATTGCCATCGGAATATCCGAGCATAGTCATTGCGCTCGCTATGTGTATTCTAGTCTTGCCTTTTCTGTCAAAGCGAAGCGTTAAAAAAGTGTGGTGCTTTGAAGCGCATTTTTTTATGAGAAAATTGCTAACGGAAATTCCGCACATCCTGGCCAGCTTGCAAACCGCCGCTTCCCATGCGCCTTTGTCTATGCTGTCTAATTTGCTGGGAAATTTTGCTATCCACAAATTCCCGTTTTTGTCTATAACGTTTGCTTTGGGCCTTGAGCCGCCCAAAGAAGAACCCGGTGCAACAAGCATTTGCAGCCATTTCTCGCTTGCGCCCTTTTCGCTCTCAAACATTAAACTTGATTCTTCCAGTTTTTTCAATTCGGTTATGGGAGGAGCCGTTAAATTCGAGTTGTCATCTAAAAATACGCCATTTGCTTGAGTTTTGAACCTCAAGGCTCCCATTCTGTTTTGGTCAAAAACACCGAGCAAATAATCGCTTTCAAGCAAGGTTTTTTCCGGTCGCTTTTCTTTTTTCGCAATTATTGCTTCACGCCGCCTCAAAAGCAATCTGCCCCATCTGTCTGGAGCACTGTCTATAAATACACCGAAATTCGCTTTTTCTGAGCGCAAATATTGAGAGCCGCTAAAATGCCCCAAATCCGGGTCTAAAAAACGAAAAGCCTTTTTTATAACATACTCGTTAGAGGCATTGAAGCTAAAAACCTCTTTGCCCCGAACAATAGAAGAACGCAGCATGCCTAGAAAAGCAAGCTCATCACCATCAAAATACACGAAAATATCCTTATTTTGCATTTTTCTTGCTTGCCCTCTTTCCAACCAAAAGCCCTAAATCTTGCAGCCTATAACCCATTAAATCATCTTTTGCCACCAGCAGAATGTCTTGCTCCAGCCCAAGCACAAACAGCGTTTTTACCAGCGTGGAAAGGGCAACTCCGCCATCCCCGTGTTCCAGCCTCAAAAGCGTGGTGCGTGCAATTCCGGCCCGTTCCGCAAGCTGCTCCGCAGACAAATCTCTACGTAAACGAGCCAGTTTCACCTGCTCGCCCAAAGCCCTAAGCAACCTTTCCCGCTTAGGCAACAACACCGTTTTACCCTGTTTCGCCATAAATAACATCCTTTATATGATATAATATAGAAAATTATTGTAGCGTATATAGGATGTAAAATAGAGCTATTGTTTCACACCCCTCTCCACAGCAAATACAGCGGAATGTGATTCCCCCCGACATTTTTTAGCGATGTGACAATAGTTCTGCCGGGTGAATACTTTTTTGAATATTCCGCAAGCGAGCGTGCCCTTACATTATTGGAAGATTTCACCTCAACAGGCACAATGTCCATGCCGCTCTGAATAACAAAATCCACCTCAGCCATATTTGCAGACTTCCAGTAAAAAGGAATCTCGCCGCTCTTATTCACAAGCTCGCAAAGAACAAAGTTCTCCGTAATCGCACCCTTGAATTCCTTAAAAATATCGCTTCCCTCCAAAAACGCCATTGCCGGCAACTTTGACATTCTGCGAAGCAATCCAATGTCTGCCGCATAGAGCTTGAAAAACGACATATCCGCATAAGACAGCATGGGAATAAAAGGCTTCT
>WQSZ01000022.1 GCA_009787645.1 Candidatus Fibrimonadales bacterium
CTTGCAATGGCCTTTGCGTTTTCGCTGGATTCCTTGGTTGATTTCAAAACTTTTGCGGATTGCTCAAGCGAAGTTTCGGAAGACTGCAGCATCTTGTTAGACAGCCCAAATAAATTCGAAGAAGTGTTCAACAGGCTTCTCGCCTCTCTTTGCGTTGTCTTTATTGTGGTGTGCAATTTTTCTATAAGCATATTCAAGCCTTTTGCCATTTGCCCTATCTCGTCTTTTGAGGCAACCTCAAGCCTGATTGTCAAATCGCCTTCGCCTTTTGTCATTTTGCTAATAGTTTCAACCGTGCGGGTTAAACCGCCAAAAACATTTGCCATAAGCCATATCAAAAAAAGCATCCAAAAAACAGTGCTTATCAAAACAATGGTTATGCTCATGTTTCTCACTTTCAATTCTTCGCCTTGCAGAGCGGCAAGCGGCGTAACATAAGTGATAGACCACGGCACATCAATCCCTTTTGGCTGCATTGGAACAAACGGAAAAAGAGAGATTTCATTTGTTGACAAATTTTCCTTGATTATCAGCTGTTCCTTGCCACTGCGTATGGATTCCAGCAATTCCTTTTGCTTTTCTGGGGGCAGGTCTTCGCCCATAGTCGCAAGCAGGTTGTTTAAATCAGGATGCGCCGTTATTAAACCCTCATTTGAAATAAATGCCACATAGGTGCCAACCTCGTTATTTTTAAAACCATCAAATAATGCCTTTTGCAACTTATGCAATTCCAAATCAATTCCCACAACGCCCACAAATTTCTTATTGATAAAAAGAGGGTTAGACAAGGTTATCATTGTGCGTTCTTCCGTTTCGCCTTGATATTTCCATTTATACGGCTCGGTCAAATGAAGTTTTCCTGTATTTTTGGGAATATGGTACCAGTCATCATCATCGTTAACATCAGAAGTCTCTTCAACGGCAATCTCCACTTCGCCACCCGATGCAGGATGGAATACATCTATATTGTAATACTTTTCCGGGTCGGTAAGCTCTGCGCTAAAAACTGCGCCTCTCTCAAAAACAACGTAAACATCCGAAACATCAGGCTGATTTGACATGGAATACAGTATTTTTTTCAAATTTTCGGCTTTAATCGAATCATTCAAGTCAATCACCGCAAGCACAGAGACCTCCAAGGCCTTGAGCTGCGCAATTTTGGCTTCCAAGTGCCCCCTTACAACATCACTGCGCCATTTTGAGGCAGTTATTGCAACTTGATACTGAGACTCTCTATTTACTTCCGAAGAGCTGACGAGAGTAATTGTTATAAGCAAACCTACTAGTATTGAGTATGCTGCAAACAATATCAAGGGGATCTTAAACTTTAAACGCATTATTTTTCTCCTATTTTGCGCAATAAGCCTAAATCTAGTAAATTTATTCCCTGCATATAGGCAATGGCAATGCCGTAATTTGTTATGGGCACACCTTGCCGTTTCGCTTCTTCTATTCTAGACAAAACATGTTTGCGATTAAACATGCAAGCTCCGCAATGAATTATCAAAGAGAATTCGGTTAAATCCTTCGGAAAGTCCGAGCCGCTCACTACCGTCACCAGCGATGTGCGTTTTTTTAGCATATTGGGAATTTTTTCCCTGCCTATATCTTCGCTAAGCGGCGCATGCGTACAGGCTTCCGCAATCAAAACATGCGAGTTCTCCGTTAAAGAGTCAATAGCTTTTGCGCCGGCCAAAAAAGTTTCAATATCACCTTTATACGCAGCAAAAAGAATGGAAAAAGATGTTAGCTTGCTCTCTTTAGGCTTTTTCTCATGCACGGTTTTTAGCACCTGCGAATCGCAAATTATCAAACTCGGCGCTTTATTAAGAGCCTTCAAAGTTTCATCTATTTTGTCTGTTGTACAGCTTATCACTATGCATTTTTTGTCTAAAAGCTCACGAATTGTCTGTGCTTGCGGAAGTATAAGCCGTCCTTTGGGAGCCTGTTTATCTTGAGGCATAACTAGCATAACAACATCGCTTTCTTTAGCCAATTCTCCGGTTATTTCAGGCTCATCCTCACCCTGTGCAATGTCAATCAGCCTCTCTTTCAATTCATCCATATTGCGCTTTTTCAATGCATTTAAAACAATAACATGTTCGGGAATCCTTGCTACAATTTCCTCGGTATTGTTATTTTCCATATCGTTGACAACAATAATAACCTTAACGTTTTGCTCTCTAAGCTTATGTACCCAGGAAAGGCTCTCATCAACATCGGCATCGGCAAATATTACTATAGCCATATCCGTTTTTTTCATGACTTCCTTGGTCTTTTCAAGGCGCAAAGTCCCCAAACGCCCTTCATCGTCAAAACCCGCTGTGTCAATAAACATAACAGGCCCAATACCATTGATTTCCATCGCTTTGCTCACCGGATCCGTGGTAGTCCCCTTTTCTTCGGAAACCAGCGCTACCTCTTGCGATGTAAGTGCATTCAACAGCGTTGACTTGCCGCTATTTACCTTTCCGAAAATACCTATCTGCAGTCTCTCTAGTCTCTTCGCTTGCATAATCCCTCAAATACTCCTTGAATGTAGCAAGAGCATTGGCGTTACAATGATCCGCTATCTTTCCGCTCTTAACCATGCTCATAAATTTATCGCCAGTACGCCCCTGACCATAGCAAGCCGTGCAAAAACTCGGCATATAACCCAACTTCAACAACCAATTCACAATCTCATCTAAAGTTCTGGTATCCATAACCTCAAACTGCGCACTGCCGTCTTCAGGCATTGAATAACCGCCAACGCTGGTACGTGAACCACCGCTTATCTGAGAAACGCCAAGAGCCAAAATTTTCTCTCTCATTTGCATATTCTCTCTAGTGGAAATAATCATTCCGGTATATGGAACCGCAATTCTTATAATCGCAACAATTTTCGCAAAAGTTTCATCGCTTACCTTATTTGAAGGGAGAACACGAGGAACGCTGATTGTGTGCGGACCAACGCCAAAAACTTCCTCCAAATGCTCGGCATGCATCAATAAACCGGTCAAATCATAAGCCGGTGAATACAATCCGAACAACACGCCAATACCCACATCATCTATGCCGCCTTCCATAGCTCTGTCCATGGAATAGGAGTGATAGTCATAATCGTGCTTGGGGCCACTCGGGTGCAACTTCTCATAAGTCTCTCTGTGATAGGTCTCTTGAAACAGAATATAAGTTCCAATGCCGGCACCTCTGAGCTTTCTGTAATTCTCAACGCTTGTTGCCGCTATATTCACATTCACACGGCGAATATCGGCGTTTTTATAAATGGTATCTATGCTCTCCAAAATATATTCAATAGGATTATTATCCGGATCTTCCCCTGCCTCAAGCGCCAAACGCTTATGCCCCATATCCTGCAAAGCTATGACTTCCTTGCGAATTTCATCTTGTGATAATTTTTTTCTCGCAATATTTTTGTTCTTTAAATGAAACGGGCAATAAATGCACCCGTTCACGCAATAGTTAGATAAATACAATGGAGCGAACATAACTATCCGCTTCCCGTAAAACTTTTCCTTTATATGCTTTGCCAACTCCTCAATCTGGTGGTTATGCTCCTGCGAATCGCATTCAAGCAAAACCGCAGCCTCGCGATGAGAAAGCCCTTTGCACTCTCTCGCTTTCGCAATAATCTGCGATATCAACTCATAATTGCCTTTATTCTTTTGAGCATACTCCAAAGTATCCAGAATTTCTTGGTGGTCTATAAAGCTGCCCAAACTCAATCTCCTTTCTTCAGAATCTTTCTTGTATTTTCCGCCGCAGCTCTTATATGCTCGTAAGATGATTTTGCGTTCTCGTCTATGTCTGTCACTGCTTCGGTCATAATTTTTATAGCCCTGTTCGCCATTTTAGAAGTCTCTTTTGTGCGCATTGCAGATTTTGCGGAACTATCGGCAAGAGTTCTAATCTCTTTTGCAACTACATCAAAAGCAAGCCCGTACGAACCGGCCTTTGCAGCTTCTACAGAAGCATTAAGAGATATTATATTTACCTTTTCCGCTATTCTCTCTATCTCCATAACCATGCGATCATAAGAAGTAATAGCTTCCGCTATATTTTCTATGTTGGATGCTATTCCGGATGACATGGTTTTGATTTTGTCGGATTCCTTTAAAATGGTATCGAATCGGCTTAAATTGCCTTCGGAAATGGATAATGCTTCCGAATGCATTTTTTCTATGCAATGCTCCGGAATGCTAATTCCCTTTGCCACTCTCCTAGCCATCTCATAGCAAGTATCGCAACCACATGCGCCGCAATCAAAATGCCTGGATGCCTCATTGTTTTTACCGAGAGCAGCAAAAGCGCTGTTTAGCTTTTCTTCGGTAATGTAAATAGGAAGCTTGGGAATAGTAGCATATTGCCTTGTAAAATCTTCCAGACTAAAGGTTTCGTCAAACGTTCTGAAAAGTTCTTCCACATATTTCAGATTGTCTTTATTGATCGCCTCTTGCCTTAAATTATCCATTTTTGTATTGATGTCAAAAATATTGATATCGTGCACGCAACCTGTTCCGGCATTACATCCTTCCATGCAATTTAGCACGTCAAATACAACCGGAAGCCTTGATATAGGCTGGTGAGCGTATTCATCAAGAGCCTTATAAACAATGCTCGTTCCTTCTGACTTATCCACTCTCAGCGACTTGCCAACGTAATGTTCAACAGACTCCTTTAAACCGCCCGGCATAGGGTATAAAGAACCCAAACCGGCTTTGTAATTATCAAAACCTCTTTCTTGCGAAGGCAACACAACATTATGCTTTTGCATATATTCCTGCAATTTCTTGAAAGTTATGTTGTACTCAACAAGATGAGTCGCCTCAAATTCATAGGTTTTTGCCACGCAAGGAGAAAGCGCAGCTATTTTACCAGGAACCATTTCGTATCTGCTCATATACACCGCTGTGCAAAGCATTGGCGAGTGTACGGGAGACAAAAACCTCAAAAGCTCATTGCGATGAATTAAAATATAATTCACAATAGCCGGACAAGGTTGCGAAATAATGGGTTTTGGCCCGTTTTTCTGAATATACCGAATATGCGCCCAAGTGCAAATATCGGCACCCAAAGAAACATCGTAAATAAACTTAACCCCTAATGAGTGCAACCAAGCGAATAATCGCCCGTAATTGTTGAAATTAGATTTTACAGCAGGCGCAGCAAACATGCTGATTGTAACCCCGGAGCGCAAATCATTAAAAAAGCGTTCCGTATCGTCTTCGTAAAACCTAGAACCGTGATGACAAGCTGTCAGGCAATTCCCGCAAGAAATGCACCTTTCATTGTCTATTTTTACTTTGATTTTGCCATCTTCTTGTTTGTAAACAAAATTGGCCTCATCAATAGGGCAAACCCTTATGCAACGATTGCACCCAACGCAGTGCTCCAAATCAACATGAATAACATTTCTCATAACCTAACCCTTAAGTTCTAAAGTTGCTCAATATAGAGTTTAAACGTTCTGCCATAGCCTTTAAATTTTCTGCTGTTTCACTAAGTATCGCTGAATTTTCATTTACTTCTTTCGCATCTTCGTAAAGAGCACCCACATTATCCGAGATGCTTCTGGAATTCTGAGCCACGCCGCTCGCTTTTTCTGCGGAAGTTCTCGCAGATTGCGTTATCTCGCCAACGGAATGCACCATGCGTTCCGCAACACCATTGGCTTGCCCCGCATTGTTAGAGATTTCGTTGTTAGCTATAGTTTGCTGTTGCACGCTATTTGCTATGGAATCTATAGAGGTATTTATTTCGGTAATAACAGACGAAACTTTCCCTATAATATCCACCGCATTATTTGTGCCCTTTTGAATGCTTGTTATGCGGCTTGCAATATCATCTGCGCTTAATGCGCTCTGATATGCGAGTTCTTTGACTTCGGCAGCTACAACCGCAAAGCCCTTGCCTGCTTCGCCTGCGCCTGCAGCCTCTATGGTCGCATTAAGCGCAAGCAAATTGGTCTTATCCGCAATCTTTTTAATAACATCCGTCACATTGCCTATTTCTTCTGCTGCAACTCCCAGCTTGTTCATAACATCGGTAGCTTCAACGGATTTTTGCGTAGCTTCCGCAGCTATTTTCTTGGACTCGTGAGCACTGTCGGTTATTTGAGCCAAGCTTGAGCTCATCTCTTCCACAGCACCGGCAACAGAATTCATATTTAATCTAACCTGTTGTGCCGTGCTAGCAAGCTGATTGGTATTTGCGCTAACCCAGTCCGCATCATTTGCTATAGAATTTAAATTGTCACCGGATTCCTTGGTCAATTTAAATGCCTTTTCCGATTGCTCAAGAGCCATCGATGAAGATGCAGCTAATTTACTCGAAATATCCGACACACGTGAAGACGCATTCAACAAGCTTCTCGCTTCTTCTTGTGTTACTTTAATAGCATTGGCCATGCTTATGAAAACCTTCTGCATAAGCAAATACAAAACTCCAATCCACACAATCACACTGCCGAAAATCGCCAATAATGTAACTTTCCTGACTTTCTTTTCTTCACGCTGCAGAACATCAAGAGAAGTGATGTAAGCCACAGACCAAGGCATATCAAGCTCCTTTACAGCCATTGGAACAAACGGCATAATTGAAATTTCACCTGTCTCCAGACTTTCTTTAACTACCCGATGTTCTTTGCCTCCACGTATGGCATCCAGCAACTCTTTTTGCTCAATTGCAGGCAGGTCATTGCTTATAGACTGGAGCAGATGATTCTGATTGGGATGCGCCACCTTTAAGCCTCCGTTTGAGACAAGAATCACATAAGAACCGGTTGAATTGTTTTTCATGCCATCGAATAACTCTTTCTGCAACTTATCAAGTTCCAAATCCATTCCAATCACGCCCACAAATTTTCCATTAACGAAAACGGCCTTGCTCAGAGTGATCATCAAGCGTTCTTGCTGTTCTCCCGGATATCTCCATTTATACGGTTCGCTAAGATGAAACTTTCCGGTTTTCTTTGAAGCATGATACCATTCATCCTTCTCTTCAACCTTATAGGATTCTTCAATCTCAGTCTTTATGGGACCTTTAAGAGGACGGAATACATCTATATTGTAATATTCACCTGGTTTGGTTAAGTGATCGCTAAATACAGCTCCCCTTTCAAAAACCGCATAAACATTGGAAACCGCAGAAATGTCTCCATCACCCATGCTTTCCAGCGCAAGCGAATTTAACATTCTTTCCAAGCTTATTGCTCTAACCTGATCATTCACCAAGTTAGCCAACGAGCCTACCGAGGCTTCCAAACATTTTAGCTGTGAAGCCCTTAACTCCAAATATCCTCGAATGATATTGGAATGTTCTCGCGAGTAAGCAGTTGCTGTTTCGTATTTTGTCGCCCTGTTTAGCTTGTAAGTGCTAACCAAGGTTACAGTTTCCAGTAAGCCTATAACCACGATATAGGCGACAAAAAGAACCAATGGGATTTTATACTTGAGCTGCATTTTCTTCTCCTGCTTTTTTCTGTAACAAAGCCTTCATTGAAAGTTTAACCTTACCTTTGGGATCTACACCAAGGCACAACACAGTAACTTCATCTCCTATATGCAAAGCGTCTTCAACTTTTTCCAAACGCTGCTCGGAGATTTCCGAAATATGAATTAATCCGTCTCTGCCGGGCAAAATCTCTACAAAAGCACCAAAGGGCTGAATGGACTTCACTTTTCCCTTATAGATCTTGTTCGGTTCCGGCTCGCTTGTGATATCCTCAACCATCTGTTTTGCCATTGCGCCGGCTTTTGCGCTCGGTGCCGCAATATCCAAATTGCCGCTATCGTCTATGTTAATTTTGCATCCGGTTTGTGATTGAATCTTTTTAATCACTGCCCCGCCGGAGCCTATAACATCACGAATTTTGGTTGTTGGAATGCGCATTTGAATCATTGTGGGAGCTAGCCTTGAAAGCTTTGCGCGAGGCTCCGGTATTGCTTCTTTTATCTTAGAGATAATGTGCAAACGACCTTGCCTTGCCTGCTCAAGAGCCTTGGACATAAGCTCTGGAGTTATACCCTTTATTTTAATATCCATCTGGAAAGCAGTAATTCCGTTTTCCGTTCCGGTCACTTTAAAATCCATATCGCCAAGGTGATCTTCAGTGCCTGTTATATCAGATAGAATCTCAATTTTTCCACCTTCATTAACGGAACCTTTTTCGGATATCAAACCCATCGCAATTCCCGCAACCGGGCCGCTTATGGGAACGCCCGCATCCATCAAGGAAAGCGAGCCGCCGCACACGGAAGCCATGGAAGAAGAACCGTTGGATTCCAGAATTTCAGAAACCACACGAATTGTATATGGGAAACCTTCGGGTGTAGGCAACACTGCATTGAGCGAACGTTCCGCCAAATGCCCGTGACCTATTTCACGCCTTGAAGTGCCGAGCTTTTTCACTTCGCCAACAGAGAACGGAGGGAAGTTGTAATGCAGCATATAACTCTTTGAAACTTCGCCTTGCAAGGTTTCAATGTGTTGCTCATCGTTCTTTGTGCCGAGGGTGCAAGTCACAAGAGCTTGTGTTTCACCACGCTGGAAAACTGCGGAGCCATGAGAGCGAGGCAGAATGCCGAGCTGAATTTCAATATCACGAATGTCCGTTGTTTTGCGGCCATCTATGCGCACGCCTTCGTTTAAAATCATTTTGCGCATTGTGTCACGCTCAATGTCTTTGAACGCCGCTTTCGCAAAAGGTTTAAGCGTTTCGTCTTCGCCTATTATAGCAACAACAGCTTCACTTGCAAGAGCTTTTTCTTCCAGAGCCGCCATTGCAGGGTAATGCTGAGTTTTAACCATTGGAGTGTGCAGTGTGCTGCACAATTCGTCGTAAATAGCAGTTTTAACGGCTTCGGTGATTTTCACCGCATTTTCGTTTTCAGCCTTGGGTGTAAGCTCCATTTTCGGTTTTGCCACGCGAGCAACCAATTCGGATTGCGCTTTGCAAAGTTCCTTTATTGCTTCGTGCCCGGCTTGAATTGCCTCCACCATGATTTGCTCGGAAACTTCATAAGCTCCGCCTTCTACCATGCATACGCTGTTCGCTGTGCCGCCAACCACCATGTCAAGCTCGCAAATGCTCAGTTGAGCAAAAGTGGGATTTATAACCGGTTTGCCTTCAACAATGGCAACACGTACTGCAGCAACCTGTTCTTCGAATGGAAGCTCGGAGACCCCGATGGCGAGGCTCGCCGCACTAACGCCGAGAATGTCTGCGTCAAAATTTTTATCTGCGCTTAACACCTGAACTATTACCTGGACCTCACGGGTGAAGCCTTCTGGAAACATCGGGCGAATAGGACGGTCAATGATCCTCGCCTTGAGGGTCTCGTCATCGCCTGGGGGTGCTTCTCTCTTTTTATAACCGCCCGGCAAACGGCCTGCGGCATAAGCTTTCTCTCTGAATTCCACAGTGAGCGGAAAAAAATCCGTATCTTTTTCCGGGCCAAAGCACACGGTTGCAAGCACAAAGGCATCGCCCATTCTAACAACTGCGGAGCCGGCGGCTTGTTTGGCCAAGCGACCAGTCTCCAGTACAAGCTCTCTTCCGTCCGGCAACTTTGCGATAGCTTCTTCGGCTTTGAGCATCTTAAATTCTTGCATAATACTCCCCTACTGGCTTAATTGCCACCTCGTAAGTTGAGCTCTTTGTGCAATGCGCGGTAGCCATCCAAGTCTTGGCGAGCATAGTATTTGAGCAACCTTTTGCGTTTAGACACAAGCATTTGCAATCCGCGCAGGGAGTGTACGTCCTTGCGGTTTTTGCTGCAATGCTCTGTTAAGCTTGCGATGCGTTCTGTAAGAATGCCTATTTGTGAACGTACATTGCCGGAATCGCTGGCATTTTTCCCTAATTTAGCGATAATCTCGGCAGTTTTTTCTTTGGTTATGGTAGCCATTACCTTCTTTCCTTCTGAAATATTGTGTTTGAAGATAATATAGAAAATTTCCGGGATTGTATACATCCGATATTGCAATCATTACAATACCATTCGGTGAGCTACGTAAGCTAAGTCCTCTTTCAGCCATTTCTCTTCAATAATGTCTTCAAAAGGTATGACAGCAACACTTTCTTGTATATAATTTTTCTTCCATGCAGGTTCTTCATGATTTTTATTCATAACTGATTTATAATCCATATTTGCATATTCTTTAAATCCATATTCCAAACATTCCATATCCGACTCCGAAAGATATTCCGTCTGTGGAACCCGCTCTGCGTACAATGAGCTGTCTTCTCTGTAAAACGCTATCCCACCACGTTTAATCTTAGTCGCATCATACAACCAACCAGGAACAGTCCCAAATTCCATTGCAATATATCTATCGCCTGTTATCGGGCGTCCGTGCTTGTTGAGATGATTTTTTTCTGCTGAAAAGAGAATTTTCCAAATATTATACATACTGGACTCCCCTCGCTGGATAATCCAAAGTACGCATTCAATAGCTTTTTGCGTATTCATGTTAAAGTGAATTGACATTTCTTAGACTCAACCTCCATTTATAAATATACAAAACTTACAACCTCACATAGCAAGGTCTCTTAAACCTAATTTTTTCTAAATTACTTAGTATGGATTCCAATAACTATGATAACCTGCGTGAGAGTCTTAAATGGCTTTTATGGAAACTAGAACCCTCCGGCACTTACCTGACCGTTGTACCGGAACTTATCCCGCAGAATTGGAGTATCAATGAAATCAAAAAGATTCTTATACAGAATTATGTTATTAACTTTGACCTCGCAAAGATTGAAAGAGCAATTAGAAACCCCTCCGGAGAACAGGAGCTTGTAGGCCCGCCTCTTGAGCTGTTTGAACATGGCAAACGCAGATACATGAAACTGCAAGTTACCCCTATGCAGGTACTTTTTGCCATGGACGCCGGCGTGCTGCAGACAGATTACCGCATAACCGTTGCCGATGTGCTGTTTCTTTTGTCCGAAAAAGCCGTAGTTTACGGGATAGATTACGAAACAATAGATGAAATTATATCAAATGAAGTTTACGGGCGTGAGTTTATAGTGGCAAACGCCGTGCCTCCCGTAGCGGGGCAAGATGCCGTTATAAACGAGGTCGTTACAATAGACCCGGATATAAAACCATTCTTAAATGAAGATGGAACCGCAGACTTTAAAAAATGGGATAACATAAGGCAAATAAAACAGGATGAAATTATATGCAGGCGAATTCCGCCAACTCCGGGCATACCCGGAATCAGCGTGTTCGGGTACCCTCTATCGCCAACTCCGGGTGAAGATTTTGCTCTGCCGCAGGGTGTAAATACCAAAGCAATAGATAATGAAACAAAACTTGTAGCTGCCAGAAACGGTTTTCTCTACCGAGACCAGCGCTATATTTGCGTGGGTTGCGTTTATGTGATAGACGGCGATGTTGATTTTAAAACCGGAAACATTGAATACTTCGGCGATATTCTTGTCAAGGGAAATGTGATATCGGGATTCTCAATTGTTGCAGACGGCAATATATCCATTCATGGCAGTGTGGAAGCCTCACATATAGAGTCCAAAAAAGGCAGCATAACCTTCAAAGGCTCTGTTTTTGGGCAAAACAAGGCAACAATCATCGCAGATAAAAACATAAATGCGGAGAACATTCAAGACTCTAACCTCAAAGCCGGCGAAATAGTCAAGGTTAAAGGGCAAATTCGCAATTGCAAAATTGAAACCAGACACCTGGAACAGCCTTCAGACGGGCAGATTATAAGTAGCACTGTTCTTTTCAGCGGATACTTGAAATGCGGATGCATAGGCGGAAAAGCAGAAGCTGTAAATGAATTCACCCTGTTAGACATTGACCGCCGGCTGCACAAAAGAGAGCTTATGAACGCAAACGAGCTTTTGCAAAAACTGCTCGGAGCCATAGATGTTCTGCAAGGCAAGTTTTTGGAGATAAACCCCTCGGATACAAGCCCAGAAGCCATAAATCAGAAAAAGATCTTGACCTCCAAGCTCGACACCTGCAATCACAGCAAAGAACAATTGCTGATAAAACGAAAAAGACTGACCAAATTAATAGAGATGATGCCGGACAAGGAAGCCCTGGTAACCGCATATACACTTATGCCCGTACTCAAGCTTTCAATGTATGGTTCCATAAGAGAATTCAAGCATGAATTAACGCACTTGCAAATAGGATGGCGAAATGGCTCCGTTAAAATGGAAGGCATTTAGTTTACTATATTATTATTGGAGATAAAATATGTCTGAATGCACAATAAAAGATAACGATGGCTACTTCCAAATTGTTGATTTTAATCTGGAAGCTGACGATTTTCATGATATTTTTCAAAAGATAGAAGACGCTCTGCTCTTAAAGAAGCAAGACTTGCTCTTCTCGCTTGCTACTGTCGGGGTACTTTACAGCTCACACCTTGCCATGCTGGTTAGAATTCATCAGTTGATGCACAAAAACAGCTTGCGCTTTGTGATCTCTGATATTTCTGCGGAAATAAAAAACCTGCTGCAAATAACCCAGCTAGACAGCATTTTTTCAACCTATGAAACTGTAGATGATTTTAAAAACAGTTTAAAAAAAATAGCTGAAGAGAAAACACAGCCGCAAATAAATTTTGAATGGCAAATAACAAAAACCGATCAGGATGTTGCCAATGTAATATGCCAAGGGAATATGTTTGCCGGAGAGCAGTTAGACAAATTGCAGGAAAGCGTCTCGGATTTTTACAGCATAATTTTTGATTTCTCAAATTTGCAATCCATGGACAGCGCTTCCATAACCTTTTTAGACAAGTTTGCAGATAACCATTCCGTATCCGTTGCCGGAGCAAATGAGGAACTAATTGAGCAGTTCCGCCAAAAGCTCATCTACGGAAAAATGAAACTCCTGTAAAACACAATGCCCAGCCTGAGAGCTTTGCTCCTTAGATTGTTTTTGGTCGGTTTGGCCATATTTGTCATTGTTCTTTTTATAAAAAAATCAAAGCCCGAGCTTGATGCGCAAAGTTTTGCCGAGCAGAATCCCGAATGCAACGAAATTAAAATACATTCAAAAAAAGAAGCCCTTATGGAATGTTTTTTCCATTTTGAATCGGTTGGAGACCTTCTAGGGGAAGATACCCTTTACATGCCCATGGCAAGGTTTATAGGCGATAGATTCCCCAATGAGCTTCCTCTAAGGGTAAAACATATATTTTCCTGGCCAAACGAAGTGACTGAGTCCATAAGAATTTCAGGAAAAAACATAAGCGTAATACGTAAAGAAAATGCCATTTGGCGAAACGAACATACTGGCTGCAAATTCCCAGGCCTCTGCCCTGTTATGCCGCTAAAAGGCTCGGCCATACCGCAGCAATTCGCAAAGGAAGATCGCCAGGCAGAGCGAATTTTCAGAAACAAATTCAGTGCGATAGGCGAAGCTCCGGTCAATGCTATTTTGCCCGGGAAAATATTAAAGATTGAGCAACATCCGCTTTTTTCCGTAACTATTTACCATGGCGATAACATATATTCAAAAACCAGCGGACTCAACTTTTTAAGCGACGATACATATACAGGCAAACTCATTTCTCCGGACCAGCCCATAGGCTTTTTGCCGCCAATGGATACCGCCTTTATTTTTGTGGAAATTATCCGCAATGGGAAGTATGAGCTGTGGGAGAAGTTTTATGAGGAGAGCAGGTAAGCAAAGCAACAGCTTGTGCTGCGATTCCCTCTTCTCTGCCTGTGAAGCCCAGTTTTTCTGTGGTTGTGGCTTTTATGCCTATTTTTGACTCTTCTATTTCCAGGGTTTTGGAGAGGATGGCCTTTATTTTTGCACGATGTGGGTTAATTTTTGGCCTTTCTGCCATCACAATGCTGTCTATGTTTTCTATTTCAAAACCAAATTTTGAAATTTCTTCTTTTACATTTTTCAAGAGTATTTGGCTGTCTATATCTTTGAATTTTTGATCTGTGTCCGGAAAATAAGTACCTATATCCCCAAGCCCGGCGGCTCCAAGCAAGGCATCACAAATAGCGTGGGTTAGCACGTCTGCATCGCTGTGGCCCAAAAGGCCTTTGCTATGCTCAATTTCCACGCCTCCGATAATGCATTTTCGCCCTTCAACAAGGCGGTGAACATCGAATCCTATTCCTATTTTGAACATGCAATGAATGTAGAAAAAAAGGTTAGCGGTTAGCAGTAGGCAGCCATAGGCCAGCAGCAATTAATGATTATTTTAATCATTAATTTTCTATATTCTGCTTTATGTCATTTTATGCGGTAGCGGATAAGGAGCCTTTGGCTAAGGCTCGGTTCAAAAAAGAGAGTGTGGGTTCGCAGAATTATGCTATGGAGCTGGGGTGAATTTAAGGATTTATAGGATTTGTAACGAACCCGAGTTCTTTGGCGACTGCGAGCATGTTTTTGTCGAAGGAGCAAACTTGTATTTCATTTTTGCCGTGTTTTTTGCTTATATCAAGAACGGTGGCTATGTGAATGGCATCGAGGCTTTTACATTTGGAAAGCATATCATAATTGCTATGCACGGAATATTCAAAAAATTCGTTAATATCTCTGTAAAAAACATCGTTCAAAAATTTATTGAGATCTTGCAATCTTGTTGCAAGCCATTCACTATTAACTTTATTAGCTATATCTCTGTAATTTCTTCTCAAAACAATGTTTGTTTCAAATCGGAGAAGAATGGAGCTAACTCTGACATTATTGTTCCTCCAAATAGCAAGAGCCTCCTCTGTTCGAGGTTCATTCATCAAAATTGTGAGCAAGATAGAAGAGTCGAAATAATTAATCATAAACTAAAATCTATCCGAGCGACAATATTCGTAGTTAGCCCACCAATCTTCGTGTTTTATTTTGGGTTCTGTGTCAAGCCAAGCAGGTCTTTCTATTTGTTTAGGACTTCTTTTAGGCAAGCTAGCCCTGCCAGCCTTTGCTTCTTCAATCATCCATTCAACGAAATTAGCCTCTTGTTCGTTATTAACAGGGTACATCACTCCGTTGCCGAGGTCTATAACTCTATGGTAAGGCTCTTTGGCTGCCCCGACTTTGGCTTTTGTGGTTGTGGAAGTTTGCATAGTAGTAATATACAAAATGAGTTCAAGGAGGCGGCGTGAAAGATTTCACTTCTGCCATAGTTATAGGTTCAAGCGGATTTATAGGGACGCACCTTTGCCGTGCCTTGTCAGAAAAAGGCGTGAAGGAAATACGCAAAATAGATATAAAATCCGAAACTCCGGTGGATATTCGCAAACCTTTCGATATAGAGGGCAATTTTGGCGAAAATACGGTAATATTCAACCTCGCTGCAATTCACAGAACGCCCGGGCACAAAGACAACGAGTACTTTGAAACCAATATGCTTGGCGCAGAGAATGTCTGCGGCTTTGCAAAAAAGCATAACATAAAGACAATGGTTTTCACCTCCAGCATTTCTCCTTATGGGGCAAGCGAAGAGCAAAAAACGGAAGAAACATTGCCCACTCCGAACACTCCTTATGGAATCTCAAAACTGGTTGCAGAACATATTCACAGAGAATGGGCGGCAAGTTCCTCTGAGCATTTTTTGAGCATAGCTCGCCCAGGCATTGTTTTTGGCAAGGGCGAGAATGGCAATATGACCAGGCTTTACAAGGCCCTGAAAAAACGACGGTTTGCTTACGCCGGCCGCAAAGACACAGTTAAAGCCAGTGTTTATGTGAAGGATTTGACTCGCATTTTAGTTGAGATGGTGGAGAAACCTAAAGAACGGATGCAGATTTACAACTGCACATATTTCCCAGCCCCAACTATTCAAGAAATCGCAGAAGCCATGAACAAGGTGACTGGCTTGAATCGGTCTATTCCTTACATTCCGAAAACTCCTCTTATGGCAGCAGCATCTGTTGCCGGCATGTTTGGCGGCCTAGGTCTTGGCATTTGTCCTGAACGAGTTCGCAAGCTTATGGTTTCAACTAATATTAGCGGAGAGAAGTTGAACAGGGATTATCCGCTGCGGTTTGCATTGGGTGATGCTTTTGCGGATTGGCTTAAGGATTGTGACGGGAGGGAGCTGGAGTGAATGTGTCTCTGATAATTCCCACTTGCAACGCAGAACCATACTTGGACAGCTTGTTTTCCGTTCTGGAAGCGCAAACCATGCCCATAAATGAGATTATAGTTATTGACTCTTCTTCAAATGACAATACTGTTGTCATGGCTAAAAAACGCAAGAATGTGAAGACTATGGAAATAAATCGGGCCGAATTCAATCATGGCACTACAAGGCACAAGGCGTTTTTGGAAAGTATTGGAGACATAGTTTGCTTTTTAACGCAAGATGCTTTGCCTGCGAATGAATCTTACATAGAAAATTTAACGAAACCCATTCTGGAAGATTCTAAAATTGCGATGGCTGGAGGCAGGCAAGTAGCCAGAAAAAACGCCAGAAACAGCGAAAAATTCGTGCGCCTTTTTAATTATCCTGAAACAAGCAAAATTTGGGGCAAAGAGGATGTAAGCGAACTTGGCATAAAGGCTTTTTTTCTTTCCGATAGCTGCTCTGCATATAGCCGTAGCGCATACATGAGTGTGGGTGGTTTTGAGAAAAATATTCTTACAAACGAGGATATGGAGATTGCGGCTAGGTTTTTGGATGGAGGATACAAACTTGCGTATCAGGCGGATGCAGAGGTTTATCATTCGCATAATTATACATTGCTTGAGCAGTTCAGAAGAAATTTTGATGTTGGGGCTTTTTTGTCTATGTATCCCGAGCATTTTTCCAAGGCAAAGACAAAAAATGAAGGCATGAAGATGGCTAAAAAAGTTTTTGGGAAGTTACTTAGGGGGAAGCATTTTTTTGAGGCTGTTTATTGCGGCGCAGATTTTTCAAGCAGATTTATTGGGAATTTTATGGGTTCAAGGTATAAAAGACTGCCGCAGGCTTGGGCTAAGAGAATGAGTGGGCAGAAAGCGTGGTGGGAGGGGTGATGATTCCCAAGATGATCCATTATGTTTATATAACAGACAAGGTTCCTGATAAAACACAGAGGTATATTGATACTTGGAAGATTGCAAATCCTGATTATGAAATAATCCGTTGGAGCAAGGAAAATTTTGATATGAATTCTGTAGAATGGGTAAAGCAAGCTGTAGAAGCAAAAAAATGGGCTTTTGCAACTGATTATATTCGTCTTTGGGCGTTGTATAATCATGGTGGAATTTATTTGGATGCAGATGTTGAATGTTTAAAGTCTTTTGATGGTATTTTGCATTTGCCTTATTTTTTAGGCAGAGAGCATAGCAAAGGCATAATTGAGATGGCGGTTTTAGGAGCGGAACCAAAATGCGAGTGGATAAAAGACTGCCTGGATTATTACAGAGACAGAAGCTTTATTTTGCCTAGCGGCGAATTTTCCATGGAACCGATTCCGCATATTATGCTAAGAATTTTGGGCAATAAATACGGATTAAAGCGGATAAAAAATACACAAGAGTTCAATAAAAATTCCAAAGAAATTCAAGTTTTGCCAATTGATTTTTTTAGTCCAAAGCCTTGGGATAGCGAAAAATTTACAGTAACAAAGAATACATATACGATTCATTATTTTGAAAAGAGTTGGGAACCTCATGAAAAATGGCACTCAAGGATATCT
>WQSZ01000023.1 GCA_009787645.1 Candidatus Fibrimonadales bacterium
TAAACAGCATGGGCTCGCATCTGCANACGCAGATGCGATGTCGTTTGCATAAGAAAGCATTGTGTTTTGCTTCATTATTTTCAAGTCTCCATTTTCAATTAAGCGTTAAAGTTTGCCACACTAGGGGTGTAATATAGAAAATTGTTTTTTGGGGGGAGAGCTTGTGGGGGAGGGTAAAGTGCTACGCTACTTTGCAAATCCTGTAAATCCTTAAATCCTGAAGGCATTCCGCTTTGCTTCTGCAAAGCTCCCTCTCCATAGCCTGCGCTAGCTCGGCTACTAGGTTCAGACGTTTTAAGCCACGATGTCTGGGCCAGAGAGGGTAGCGGAAAACGCCGTAGGCGGTTGCAGCTAGGGAGAGACTTCTCCCTTCATAATCTAACGCTCTAAATACACCCCGTCAGCTTCGCTGCCTCCCCTCTACAAGATGGGAATTTCTCAATCCCCAGCCAGCAAATACGCCTTCACAAATGCCTTTATATCGCCGTTCAGCACGGCTTCCGTATTTGAGGTTTCGTATCCAGTTCTGGCAT
The DNA here is from genome assembly GCA_009787645.1 of Candidatus Fibrimonadales bacterium. GTDB lineage: Bacteria > Fibrobacterota > Fibrobacteria > Fibrobacterales > Fibrobacteraceae > Fibrimonas. Next base: position 534 of record WQSZ01000023.1, read on the forward strand.
CTTTAACCCTGCGGTCATCAAGCACATAAGAGCGAATTTGGCTTCCCCATTCTATTTTGCGCTTTTCTGCGGCACGTTCATTTCGCTTTGCCTCTTCTTCGTCTTTGTAATACTGAACAAGCTCGGCTCTCAGCATTTTCATCGCTGTTTCTCTGTTTTGAATTTGGCTGCGTTCAGTTTGGCAACTAACAACTATGCCTGTAGGGGCGTGAGTTATGCGCACGGCAGAATCCGTTTTGTTTATGTATTGGCCACCGGCGCCGCTTGCGCGATAAGTATCAACACGCAAATCTGCGGGGTTAATTTCAACCTCTGCGTCTTCGTAAATCGGTGTCATATAAACTGCGGCAAAGCTTGTGTGGCGGCGTGCGTTTGCGTCAAAAGGGCTAATGCGCACAAGGCGGTGAACCCCAATTTCAGAACGGAGCATGCCGTAGCTGTAAGGATTAGAGAGTTCCAAAGTGCAGCCTTTTATGCCTGCCGTATCACCTTCCTGAATATCCAAAACCTTAAACGGAATATTTTCCTTTTCAAAATACATGGTGTACATTCTGAGCAACATTTGAGTCCAGTCCTGAGACTCTGTTCCACCGGCTCCAGAATTTATAAAGAACAGGGCTGGGGCAGAGTCGTCCGGGCCGTTCAGCATTTTTCTCAGTTCCATCTCGGAAAGTTTTGCGTCAAGTGCGGCTACATCTCTTTCTATGCCCGCAGAAAGCTCGTTGTCATTTTCACTTTTGGAAAGTTCATAGAGTTCGCTCAAATCGTCGCATTGCTTTGAAACTTCTTCCCAGTTTGCAATTATATCCCTAATGGAAGCCGCTCTCTTTAGCAAAGACTGGGCTTTACCGGCATCGTTCCATAAATCCGGGTCGCTTGACTGCTTTTCTAAAACCGCAAGTTCTTCTGCTCTAACATCAAGGTCAAAGATACCCCCGGAGCTTGTCTATTCGCTCACGGATTGAGATTAAACCTACATGAGTTGTGCTGGTCATTACTGTCCTATGGCCTCCGGCGGAGTATAGTCTTTGTTCAAGTATTGAACCTTGTAGCTTTTAGCAAGCTGATCTAAATAGTTTTTGGTAGCTATCTGACGGCTGCGTTCGGCTTCAAGCCTTAAAATATAATCTATCTCGTGCTCGTAGCTTTCGAATTTGCCATCGTTTTTCTCGGTGAGCATAAACATCACAACCTTGTTGCCATCTTGAACAAAAGGCTCACTTATTTGCCCTACTTTTAAGTTCTTTGCCGCATTCGCAAATTCATTTCCCTGAGTTTTCGGCAAAAACTTCTTCATAATTCCGCCGTCTTTTTTCGCATTCGGGTCTTCGCTTATTCTGGCAGCCATCATTGCGAATTGCTCCATAAGTGCCATAAGGCTGACTTTTGCCATGCGAGCTTGAGCTGCGTACCCTTTTAACAGATCTTTTTTATCTTGAATTGCCTGTGCGTTTTCGCCTTTTGCAATATTTAAAACAATTTTAATGCCTCCTATGGTATCGCTGACAATCGCTTCGTTCTTGTGTTTTTCCCAGTAATCCTTTTTTTCTTTGGCTGTAGGCTCTTTTGATCCCTGAATTTTCTTTTCCAAAAGTTGGTCTGCCAAAAGCTGGGTTTCTATATATTTTCTAAAATCAGCATCCGTGGAACCTGTTTTTTTCAATTCCTGTTTGAATGCAGCTTCATTTGGAAACTGTTTTTTAAATACCGCAATAAGGCTATCAACTTTTTTCGCATCTGCTTTTAAGCCTTGCTTTGTAATTTCAGCTTTCACAAGTTCTTGCCCAACCAATTGATTTACTGCAATCCAGCGCAACTGAATCATGCCATCGGCAGAAACGCTTTGCCCTTGAGCCTGAGCTAGCTGTTTCAGCGTATTTGCAACACTATCGACCTTTCCCTGGCTGATGCCAACATTATTAACCCTGATCACATCAAAATTTCCACCGGACAAAAGCTGAGCATAAGCGGAAAATGCGAATAAAAAAACTAATGAGATTATTTTCATGCACAATAATATAGAAATTTCTATATTATAACCCATGACAACGCAACCTAATGTTCCTCAATCTTACAGGTATCTCACTTTTGCCTTAATTGTAATAGTTCTTGGCTCAATTGCGATTTCCGGTGCATTCTATACCGTTAAAGCAGGCGAAAAAGCCATTGTTTTCACCTGGGGTGAAATAACATCGGTGACCAGCGAAGGCTTGCATTTCAAAGTACCGGTTATGCAAACCATTTCAAAAGTGGATATTCGCACTCAAAAAGCCGAAGCCCCTGCACAGGCGGCTTCCAAAAACATGCAAACGGTTTCAACGATTGTAACTTTGAACTACTATCTGAACCCGGGCAAGCTGGATGTTCTATATGCAACCGTTGGCTTGGAGGTTGAAAATAAGATAATCGCGGCTCGTATTCAAGAGACGGTTAAGGCTGTTGTTGCGCGCTACACCGCAGAAGAGCTTTTGACCATGCGCGAGCAGGTGAAAAATGAAATCTCGGAGAGCCTGACCCGCCAGCTTTTGGACTATCATATAATAGTAGGAGCCGGAGGTGTTCAAATAACAAATTTTGAATTTAGCCGAAGTTTTAACGAAGCTATTGAAGACAAACAGGTTGCCGAACAAAAAGCTTTAACCGCAAAAAACAATCTGGAAAGAATCAAGGTTGAAGCGGATCAAAAAGTTGCCCAAGCAAGAGGCGAGGCAGAATCTATTCGCATTCAAGCGGAAGCCATACGTGCGCAGGGTGGCAAAGAATATGTGAATCTTAAAGCCATTGAAAAATGGGATGGCAAATTACCGGTTTACACAGGCGGCAATGGTCCAATGCCTTTCTTGGAGGTCAAATGAAGTTACTCTCTCTTGTTGCATATTTAGCGTTTTTCTTTGCCATAATCGGTTGCGGAAAAAAAGAACAAACCGCTATAGACATAATAAAGAAACGTGGCGCTTTGCGTGTTGCAGTTTCCGGCGATGACCCGCCTTTCGGTTACATAGATAACCGTGGTAAAAATCAGGGTTATGAAATTCGCTTTGCAAAAAGACTTGCGGAAGAACTTTTGGGAGATACATCAAAAATTGAATTTATAATTGTTGATCCGTCTGATCGTATAGATGTTTTGTTGAGCGACAGGGCAGACATAGTTCTTGCGAATTTCACGCATACGTCTGAGAGGGCCGAAATAGTTGACTTTGCGCATCCTTATATGAAGGTATCAATCAGCGTTGTTTCTCCAAAATCGGCACCTATAAGGAGTGTGGAAGAATTGAATGGCAAAAAGTTAATTGTTTCCAAAGGCACGGTTTCGGAAGAGTATTTTGGCAATCATCCTGAGATTGAAGTTATAAGCTTTGAGCAGATACATGAGACTTTTCAAGCCTTGAAAGACAGCAGGGGACATGCGCTCGCAGAAGATAACGGAGTTGTATTTATATGGGCGCAGGAAAATCCGAATTTTGAAGTTGGCATTAGCTCTTTAGGTTCTGTTGACGGCATTGCTCCTGCGGTTAAGAAGGGTAATGTTGAACTGCTCGCTTTTATAAACAAAACTATTGAAGAACTGGCAAAGGAACGATTCTTTCATAAGAACTTCGAGGCAACACTCAGGCCATTTATGGGTGCAGACGCTAATCCCGATGACTTTGTAATTGAAGGCGCAAAACTGGATTAATAGCAGACTTGATTTCTTCCGCTTTCCTTTGCTTTATAGAGCAGTTTGTCTGCCGTTTCATAGAGCATGTGGAATGAGTGTTCTTTCTGCGGAATAAGGCTTGCAACGCCAATGCTGACGGTAACAGAAAGTGGCGTGCTTATGCCGTCAATTTGAGTTTCTGTTTTCCATACATCCTTTCTTATGTTTTCTGCAATTATAATCGCATCTTCCTTATGTGTTCCTATAAGCAGAATTCCGAACTCTTCACCGCCCAGCCGTGTTACAAAATCATCTTCTCGCCGTGCGTATTTCATCAAAACATTGGCTACGTTTGATAAAACTTTATCTCCTGCGCTATGGCCGTAAGTGTCGTTGCATTGCTTGAACAGGTCTATGTCTGCCATCAGCAACGAAATAGGTTTTTGCGCCGCTTTCATTTTTATAAATTTTGATTCTATTATGTTGTCAAAATAACGTCTGTTGAACACTTTAGTTAGCGGATCCGTAAGGCTTTCCACCTCTATTCGTTCTTTTTTTCTCTGTTCCCGACCCATAAGCCAAATCACAAAAATGGAAACCAATATTATTACGGCTATGAAAATTGCAGCCGGAATGATAAATGACTTGTTGAAAAAGAAATTTGTTGTCGCATAAAACGACCGGATTGGCATTTTTGAAATCAGAACAAAATTCTTTTCAAAAATAGGAGTGAAGAATATGTAAAATCCGTTGTCTATAGTAAATAAAATAGAGTATGAGAAAATTTTGTCCCAGTATTTGCTTAAATCGGCTTCGTCAATTTTATGGCCTGTTGAAATTATCAGATTCTTGGAGTAGTCCAGCAGGTATATCTGATGTTCCGGAGATTTTTGATGCTTTTGAACTTCTCTTGCCAGTCTGTCTAAATAAAGAGAATGCGCCACAACGCCTATATCATACCCTTTATTGTTGTAAACATTAGTGGAAAAATCTATCAATGTTTTGTTGCTTGAAGAGTCATAATATGGCGTGGTGAAAGCAATTCTTCCATTAGCTTTTTTTGCGGTCAAAAACCAATGGCTGCGGATACTATCGTTGTTTGGGCTGACATGAATTTTATGAATGTCGGAGTTTAGCTTTATTTTGCTGTTCATGTAACTGTCGCTTAACTCTTTTGGGGTGGAGGTTTCTATTAAATACGAAGATACAAGCTTGGATTCCAATAATGAATATTCTATTTTTTTTAAATATAAAGAGAGCTCGCTTAGAAGGGTTGATTTTTCCAAATACACGCTTTCTCTTGTCTGTTCCGACAAAAATGTTCTGAAATTTAAAATTAAAAAACCTGTAAATAATATAATACAGGTTAAAATAACAATCATTGACAGAAAAACCGTCAAACTTTTATTGATTCCTCGTTTTTTAACTTCAACAATCATAGAGGAAAAATAGTAAACCAAATTTACTATATTCCACCCTATGCCGATAACAAAAAGCGATTTAATTAATGATACCGCAATATCATGTGGGGTAACTCGAGATTATGCAAGAATTTCAGTAGAGCAATTTTTTGATGTTGTAAAAGATTTTATCAAAGACGGTCATTCTTTGGAGATAAGGGGCTTCGGTACATTTTCTCCCAAGACCTGCAACCCGAGGCAGGGTCGCAATTTAAAAACCGGAGAGCTTATGCCCTTAGCTTCCGGCAAAAGCATGAGCTTTAAATTCTCTTCTGAGCTTAAGGCTAAGATAACAGGCTCTGCATCCAAGGTTACTGCAGTTGCCAGCAAACCGGCTCAAGTTCGTGAGCTTGAAGAAATCGGTTCGCCTTAGAGAAATGCCCGCAACCGAGAAAGCCTCTGTGCGCAGATAGAGGTGATGGGTGAGGGGCTTCCAGTATAAGATGGTTTTTATTTTCTGCGATTAAGAATTTCTTTTTACGAGCAAAGCTTCCCCAGAGCATGAACACGATATTTTCCTTGTGCTGAGAGAGCCTTTCAATAATCTTGTCCGTGAACTTTTCCCACCCTATGTGAAAATGCGATGCGGGTGAATTTGCCCTTACCGAAAGTGATGAGTTGAGCAGCAACACGCCTTGTTTTGCCCATGCTTCCAGATTGCCGTGGGCAACGGGTTTAACGTCCAAATCCCGTTCCAGCTCTTTGTAAATATTCAGCAAGCTGGGAGGAATGTCAATGCCGGGAGGAACAGAAAAAGAGAGCCCGTGAGCTTGCCCTGCGCCGTGGTATGGGTCTTGGCCCAGTATCACGATTTTTGTTTGAGGCACGGGGCACAAGTCCATGGCGTTGAAGAATAAGTTTGCCGGCGGATAGACGGTGTATTGTTTTCTCTCTTGGATTATTTTGCTTTTTATTTCTGCGAACCAAGGTGTTTCAAAGAGGTCTGCGAGCAGGTTTAGCCAAGAGCTTTCGAGTTTAATCATTTTAGTTCAATGCGTTCTTCTGCGAGTAGCACCGGGATATTGTTTCTAATTGGGTATGCATATTTTTTATCTGCGGTTACGAGGGTGTCATTTTCCTCGTGCAGGGCTTGTTTGGTCACCGGGCAACATAGGATTTCGAGCAGATCTTTGGATATCATGGGAGTAATATAGCAATTTTTTCTATATTGCGAATCACATCCCAAGTAATTTTTTCAACTGCTTTTCTATCAAGTCCGGTGGAATATCGTGGCTTTCGTCAAAATTGACATCTACGGGCTTTTGGCCGGGCTTAAGTGCCAACCACGCCTTGCCCTGCATTCGGAACTTCTTTACATTGGGCAAAGCTAAAATTTTGAACAAATTTAATTCCAAAGCACCGGAAAATTGCATTTGATTGCTCCCGGGCGAAATCCACTTTGAATTCTGCAAACTGAATGGAATCTCAAACAGAGAATCCAAATGAAAAGTGCCGGACAAATTCTCGACAAACAAAGAATCTTCACCCGCATTGCTGGCATTTAAAAAAACTGTAAACTTCAGCGAATCTTTTACAAAGCCGTCTATTTGCGCAGAGTGATAAGAAAATTTGCATTTTTTTAAAATATTCGCCGCCTGTATTTTTTTTGTGGTACTACAAGTCAGAGTCAGGAGTACAAGCCCTAGACAAATTACTATTTTTGCAAATATGCGCATGAAAATTGAATTTACAAACTTTGCGATGGCAATATTGCTCTTCGCCGGGTTTGCAGTGGCAGCTATAAATGTAAATACCGGCGAAAATGTGGAAATCGCCGGTTTTATAGAAAGCGAAAGCCAAAGAATTTTGCAAATTCCTGATACTCTTGTTCTAAATTTGAATTTTCAAACGGCAAAAGACGGGCACAGCAGAGCAGGACTTCTGTTTTTTTTAGGAGAACGCGAAGTCTCAATTAAAATGGACTATGCCCTGGGACAACTCAAAGGAACCTTAAAAGCCGATACATCCTGGTTCACAGGCTATTGCGGAATGCTCGAATGCCAAACCAAACCCATGCCCGCACAGCAGAGAATAGAGGTTACAAGGATATTGGTTTCAAGAATATTGATGGATTTGAAACGAAGAATTCAAGGCGTTTTTGTGGAAAATGTGCCGATAAAAACGGAAACCGCACCAACAGATACAATTCCACCGCAAGATACGATTCCACAGGGGGGAGAACAATGAATTACGTAATCGCAACGTATTTGGTAAGATTGGTTGGAATCTTGCTGGTTATTCCGGCACTTATGCCGATCACTTTTGCAAACTGGTTTCCCGGCTTGGAAGACCGCCGAATTGGCTGGGCGCTTTTTTTGGTTGGAGTGCTCATTTACATAGGAGCTTCCATAGCTTATCATATTTTTCGCCAAAGAGAACGGAGAAAATTAAATGAACGAGAAGGCAATTGAGATAAAGGATTTGCACAAAACCTACAGGCAAGGCTTTTGGCTTAGCAAGAAAAAAACGCTTTTTGGAATATCGTTAGAAGTTAACAAGGGCGAGATTTTCGGCTTTATAGGCCCCAACGGTGCTGGTAAAAGCACCACCATAAAAGTTTTAACAGGGCTTTTGCGCAAAGATTGCGGAGATGTTTTGATTCTTGGCAAAGATCCCAATGAGAGCAAAAATCGCGTGAGCTTGGGTTACCTGCCCGAGCAACCGTATTTTTACGATTCCCTCAGCGGCTATGAGCTTTTGAATTTTTACGGTGGATTGAGCGGCTTAAAGGGCAAGCTATTAAAAGAACGTATTGACTGGGCATTGACCCTTGTGAATGCGAATGCAGACTGGATTCATCGCCGTTTGCGCACTTATTCAAAGGGCATGCAGCAGAGAATTGGCCTGGCGCAGGCAATTTTGCACAAACCCCAACTTTTGATTTTAGATGAGCCAATGAGTGGCTTGGATCCCTTGGGCAGGCGTGATGTGCGTGAGGCTATTTTAACTTTGAACAAAGAAGGCTCAACAATTTTTTATTCAAGCCATATTCTCGGAGATGTGGAAGCCATAAGCAGCAGGGTAGCCATGATAATAGACGGCAAGATTTCGCATACGGGAACTATAGATGAGATCACCAAAGAAACCGGCAGGGGTAGCTTGGAAGAGGTTCTGGCTAAGGAGGTTTCTCGTGTTGTGGATTAGAGAAGTTTATTTGATTGCGGTTAATTCTTTTAGGGAAGCGGTGCGAGATAAAATTCCCTACGTGGTTTTATTTTCTGCAGTTGCGCTTGCGGCGTTTACCATTTTGTTGGGGGAGTGGTCTGTTTTTGACAGGGAATTTGTTGTTAAAACCAATACCATTTCTCTGATTTCTCTTTCAGGTTTTTTCATCGCTATTTTCGCAGGCGTTGGGCAGGTTCAAAAGGAGATTCAAAAGAAAACCATACACACTCTTTTGGCAAAACCGGTTTCTCGTTCTGCGTTTTTGGTGGGAAAATATATGGGTTTGCTGGCGTTAATAGCCTTGCATGTAATGCTGCTTGCCATGACACTTTCTTTTGTTTTGTGGTCCATAGATGCCAGCATAACAGTTCCTGTAGTTCAAGCTTGCTATCTCGTGTTTTGGGAACTTGCCATAGTGCTCGCATTTGCGGTTTTATTTTCAACATATTCCTCTGCGCTGATAAGCACGCTTTTTTCCGTTGGAATTTACCTTATAGGGCATTTGGGCAATCAAATTCTGAAAGAGGTTTATCTTGTTTACCGCATGAGCGAAGAGGGGAGTTTTATGTGGAACAACGGGGAGCTTGTTTATAACATAGCAAAGGGTATCCATTACCTTATCCCGAATCTGTTCAAATTCAACGCATCTTCGCACGCTGCGCATTCAATTGTTTTGGAGCAATCTTATGTGTTTTGGCAAAGCATTTACGCAATAGGTTATTCAGGCGTAGTTTTGTGTTTGGCAATAGCGTTGTTTAAACGCAAGGATTTTGTTTAGACGTTTTTCTAAATTACAACTCATGCAAATAACTTCTTCATCTCAGTTGCGCGGAGTGTTTCCTGCGCTTTTTACTCCGCTCAAAAATGATGATCCGGACCGCCTCTACAATTCCATTGATTACGAAAAAGCTAAGATGATGATAGACGACCTTATAGCGGCAGGTGTACATGGATTTGTACCAATGGGAACAACAGGGCAGAGCGCAACCGTTAGCCATACGCAGCACATGGATTTCATGAAATTCGTGCTTGACTATGTTGACGACAGAGTGCCTATAATCGCAGGAGCCGGCTCCAATAGCACACGAGAAACAATTGATATAATAACCGAGACTTTGAAAATAACAAACGATGTTCCTATGCTCTGCGTAACAGGCTACTACAACACGCCGCCGCAAGAGGGAATTTATGCGCACTTTAAAGCGATTAGCAACGAAACCGGCGCAAAAATGATCCTCTACAACGTACCCGGACGTACTGCCAGCTACATACACCCAAATACAATAATAAAACTTGCCGAAGACAAAAACATAATAGGCTTAAAACAATCCGTTGAATTCAAAATCGGTGAAAAATATTACGATGACACAAAGAGCATAATCGAGCAAACCAAAGGCATGGACTTCACACTGCTTTCCGGAGAGGACGGTTCATTTATAGACATGCTTGAGCTAGGTGGCACAGGTTTGATCAGCGCAACGGGAAATATTCCGGAAGCAGCAAAAATCTTTGTTAATCTTTACAATTCGTTCCAAAAAGGCGAAAAAGATGCCTGCGACAAACTGCAAGATGAAGCCCGTGACTATGTAGAAGCCATATTCTGCCGAAAAAATCCAATACCGTTGGGAACATTCTTCAACAGCCCGCTATATTTGCCATTGGTCAGCGTAAAAGATACGGAACGTGGCGAAGAAGCCGAGCAACGTATTTTGAAACTGATAAAGGAAAAAGCGCAAAGTTTGCTTAAATATAGTTGAGAGTTGAGATTTGAAAGTTGAGAGTTTGTTAATCGCAATTTTCGCAATCAACATTGCGCATGCAACGCAGGCTTGGGTTTGGAACAGCGCAGTTCAATACAAAAGAGGCAAAACAGATTCCGCCACATTTGCCAAACTGGCGCAAATAGAAGCGGGTAGTCCTTTTGTTCATTCGCAACTTACGAGGGCAGAAAGCTCGTTGCTGCGGCTCGGATATTTTTCTAAAAACGGCGATGCAAAACTTTACCGCATTGCAAACAGAAATCGCATAGTTCCTGTTTTTGACTTTACGGATGCAACAGCTAATTTCGCAGAAGCCTCCGTTGCTTATGATGCGGAAAACGGCGATTTCAACGGGCTTGCAAGGGTACAGCTTATGAACATCTCTGGCACAGCTAGGGACTTTTCCTTTGGCGGAGAAAATTCAAAAGACTATCGCTCGGCGGAAATGTCTTATAAAGAACCGTTTATATTGGGGCGCAGCGGCTCCCTAAAGCTTCACGGCGAATTTTTGGAATACGACAGCACAAGGCAAAGAAATGCGGATTTGAAATACATTCACAAGTTGAGCTGGGAATGGCAATATTCCGTGGGCGGCGGCTACAAAAACGATAAGGTATTTTCTTCACTCTCGCTGGGCTACGATAGCCGTGATAAGCTTCCGCTCCCTTTCAAAGGTTTATTCACGGAAGCAACAGCCGAGTTTTCAAAATTTGTAGCAGCGGGAATAAGCGGGGAGTATTATCAGCCGTTTTCCAAAAACTGGACTGTGCTCTTGGCCTCAAAGGGCTTTAAATCCGAGGACATGTTTTTTATAGGCGGCCGCAACGATTTTATAGGTTTTCCGCCACGTAGCATCAGGGCAAAGTCTTATGCGCTCTCGGAAATGGATTTTCAGTGGCATGGATTAAAGAATTCGGCGCTGCATGTATTTGGGCAAACCGGAATTTATGATTGGGAAAGAGTTTTTACCTATGGATTGGGCTGGGAACAGGGCATTTCAAATGCCAGCATAGCTATTTATTATGCTCTTTTGCACGGTTTAAAGCCTATGGATGGTTTGCTGAATATGTCGGTAAAAATTCTATATTAAACCTTATGAAGAAATTCGTTATTTTTCTCGCATTTTGCGTCACTGCTGCATTTTCTGCAGATTTAACCGTTGTGGCTATGGATTATAAGCAACAATATCCGCAACGAGGTAAAACAATCATACTAAGAGGCAAAAAAGGCACGGCCTTTGAAACCGTCACCAACAGTAACGGCATTGCTCGCCTTAACGTATCAAACGGCGATACCTACACAATTTGGTGCGATGGCATAACCGGAGAATTTGATTGCGGTTTTGGCAATTCCTGGCCTGTTCCGCACGATGCCGGTTCCGGAGAAATTCACATTTATTACGATGATGATCGCTTTGATTTGAAAGGCGTAAACTTTGCAACCGGAAAATCCGATCTTTTGCCCGTTTCGTTCAAAATTTTAGAGGCAACCGTAAAGGGTTTGCAAAAGTATGATACGGTTAGAGTTGAGATCTCCGGACACACAGACAATGTGGGCGGCTTGGAATATAACGACAAATTATCACAGTCCAGAGCGGAATCTGTTCGCAATTACCTGATTAAAAAAGGCATTGCAGAAAACAGAATTACAGCCGTGGGTTATGGCTATTCACGTCCGAGAGCAGATAACAAAACGGAAAAAGGCAAGGCTCAAAACCGTCGCATTGAGATTTCAATAATTCCGTAAAGGGGTTTTTATGTTAAATGAAATAGTCAAACCCGGAGATTTTCTGTTGGCAACGCCGGCTCTCAAGCGTGGCTATTTTCAAGATTGCATAATTTTCGTTGCGGAATGTTCTCCCAGAGCCGGATCCTGGGGCTTGGTGATTAATCGTCAGGTACACATGCCGCTAGACGAGGTTTTTAAAAGAACCATCAGAGCTACCAACAGGTCTATCCCTTGGGATATGAACGGGCTCTCACGGCAGTTGCACACATTTTTTTTCGGTGGCCCTGTTCAAAACACAGACCCTTTTCAAAAACTTTCCGTTTCAACCATAGAAGTTGGAGTTTCTGTTTTTACAGGATCGTATGAAATTTCAAAAGGGGTATTTCTCTCACGCATTCCACTTGATATGGAGCTTCCCGTATCTGCGCTGATCGCACCGCAGAACAAAACCGCACGTATGTTTTTCGGTTACAGCGGCTGGGCAGCGGGGCAGCTTGAAGATGAAATTTTAAATGGGGCTTGGGAGGTTTCAAATCCCGTTCCGTTTGATGTGTTTTCCAAAAATAGAGACGAAGAACCCATAACAGTAAACAGTTTCCGTGAGAACTATGAAAGAAGTTACAGAGCCAGATAAGCAACATAGTACCCATAATGCTCTCAGGCAAATAACAATTGAGCAGAAAAGATGGAATTTGCAAGGATTCTCCATTTCCGGGCTTTCCACTTATTTTCAAATATCCGAACTTGATTTATGCGTGGACATGGGGGAATGCCCCATGAGCGCGCTCAGCTTGAACCATGTTCTTTTAACTCATTCTCACGGAGATCACAGCCGTTGCCTTATGCGCCACAATTCTCTGCGCCGCATGATGCAGAACCCAACTCAGGCGGTGTATTACATTCCTGCGCCGGTTTATGATTTAGCTGTGGATTTGATAAGAGCCGAGACCCTGTTTGAGGGAGTTGCGCAGGAGCGTTTTTATTTGCCTCGCCTTGAATGCGTTAAGGCCGGTGAGCGTTTTGCTCTCGCTTATCGCAAGGATTTGGAGGTGTTGCCGTTTAATGTAAAGCATTCAATTGCGGCGTATGGTTACACCATTCTTTGCAAAAAGAAAAAATTGAAAAAAGAATATACCGGGTGCGGCAGAGAAGAAATTATATCCATGAAAAAATCCGGTGTTGAAATTGAATGTGAAGTGCGTGAGCCTATCGCATCTTTTATGGGAGATTGCCTTGGCGAATCTTTATGGGAAGAGCGGCATATATGGGACAGCCCAACTGTGGTTTGCGAATGCACATTTTTAGACGAAGACGAAGTGAGCATGGCACGCAAAAAAGGCCACACACATATAGAGCACATTGCGCAAACTCTCAGCAGAGTAGGCAGCAGCATGGCATGTCAAAACATAATTCTAACCCATTTTTCCATGAAATATTCAAAAAAACATGTATTGAGCGTTGTAAACAAAATTATTCCGGAAGAATTTAAAGAACGAGTGAGGGTATTCCTGTAATGCAAAAATTTTATGCAATTCTGATAATTCTGCAAATTCTGGTTCAGACAACTTACGCTCTCGATCCTCTGTATGAATATCGTTATACTCTTGGGCCTGAAATTTTGGTGCCGGACGCTCTTCATGTTGGCGCTGGTTTTTACACTCACTATAATCAAGATGGCAAGGCTATTTTAAATTTTCAAATCGGATTGACAGACGAATTTGAAGCCGGTTTAAAATGGTTGGCCGGAACAAATGATAGTTGGATAATCGCAAAAGACAAACCGGATCAAAAGTATAGAAAACACAGCGGGCATATCATTGATGTGGGTGCAAAAGTCGCTCTTAAACCGCATTTAACCTTGCAGGCAGACGTTCCTATTGCTCTCAACGAGGACTGGGACTGGGGCGGAGTACTTTCGCTTACACAGTGGACCGGATATGCAAAGAATTTGTCATTTCTGTATGAGTTCAGGCTTGGTTTTGGCGGTGCGGCAGGAGAAGAAAGCTATGTAAAACCGGCGGTGTCATTTTTCCCGAATTTTCAGATAGGGCAGTCTTTCAGAGTTTCTGTGGGTACTATAACTTCATTTAGCTTTGAAAATATACAAAACGATTTTATGCTGGATATTTTACCCAAAGTGGAAGCCGGCTTAAAATGGTTCCGCTTGACAGGTGAAGTTTCCATAGGAATCCTAAGCTGGGAAGCGAAAAGATACAATCGATACGCTGTGTTTATTGTGTCTGACGTTTGAATTTTGCCTTTCTTCCCTGCGGAGGAGGAAATTCAAAACCTATTTTCCCTTTTTTATCCATTTTCAAAAAGGCATCAAAAAGACGACGGGTTTTTGCAGAGCGAAATCCCTTTATAAGCGCAGTTTTTTCACCGTTGAGCATGGCTTGCGCATGTTCAACGGTCAAGGTTTTGCCCAAAATGGTCTTTGTTATGCGAAGCCCGGTGCTCGAAATGAAAGCCGTTAAGGTTTCATAAACCGGAGAACCGTCCACCGGCGAAGTTCCTATGGGGGTCATGGTGCTGAAATCCAAATTCTCATTTGCGGATAGATCTTCAAAAACGAATTCCACCTTGTTCTTATCATTCAAAATCAGAGCTGCGCTGAACTCCTTGCCTTTTTTGGAGCGAAATCCATTCAGAGGCCCGAGTTTTTTCTTTTCCAAAAGTTCTGCAACTTCCGCAACGGACATGTGCCTGCCGCCTAAAATTTTCCTTATTCTTATGCCGCTATCGGTTTCGTAATTGGAAACGGTTTCGTGTATCTGCTGGCCTGCGGCCTCCGCAACTCCCTCTATTTTTGTATCACTTTCTTTGAAATTCTTTATTTTATCGACCATAAGTGAGGTTAGGCCCTCAATGTCATGCATAAAATCGCTTCTTGAAACCTTGCCTTTTTCCATTAAACCCAGCTTGTATTCCCATTCGCCTGTTAGTTCCGGGCTGGTAAGGTTTTCTATTTGCATGGAAACTGCCATATTTATCAGGTCAAAAGCCTTGCCGGTTGGCAAAAGTTCTTTGCCGTCTCTAGTCAAATATTTATCGGAGATCAGTTTTTCTATTGTCGCAGCTCTTGTGGCCGGAGTTCCCAAGCCACGTTCCTTCATGGCATCACGCAGTTCTTCGTCTTCCACGAGCTTGCCTGCGCCTTCCATTGCGGAGAGCAGCGTGCTTTCCGTGTAGCGTGCAGGAGGTTTTGTGGCATCTTCTGCCATCTCTATTGTTTTAGTGACAGGTTTTGCATCCGGCGCAGAGAGCTTGGGCATAATGTCTTCGTCTTCTTCGCTTTTGCCATAAACCGCCTTCCATCCGGGATTTTTCAGGATTTTGCCTTCTGAAACAAAGGTTTCGTTTTCAACGATTGTGGTGCGTATCGTGTGCAAATATTCTGCAGATGGATAAAAAACAGCCACAAATCTTTGGCATATCAAGTCAAAAATTTTGCGCTCGGCTTCGCTTAGGGAACTAGGAACATTGCCGGTTGGAATTATGGCGTGGTGATCGCTGACCTTGGCGGTGTTGAATATGCGTGGGTCTTTGTGCACATAATTGTTTTTGAGGGCAAATTCCGCATGTCTTGCCAAGTTTCCGGTTAAGGAACCCATAGTTCTTTTTACGGTTGCAACGTAGTCGTCCGGCAAAAATTTGCTGTCTGTTCTGGGGTAAGTTGTAAGTTTGTGGCGTTCATAGAGGGCCTGGGCTATTTGCAGCGTGGTTTTGGCAGAAAATCCAAAGCGGCTGTTCGCATCTCTTTGCAAAAAGGTTAAGTCGTAAAGGGGAGGGCACTTTTGGGAAACCTGCTTGGATTCTTCCTCAACGCTTCCGGATTTTCCTTCGCATTTCTTTAAGATAGCTTCCGCATCTTCTTTTTTCCATATTTTTGAGGAATTCTCTTTTTTGTCGGTCCATTTTCCGGGATAAAACTCATTTTTATCTTGGAAGTTTGCCGTCAGGGTCCAAAAAGCTTTAGGCACAAAGGCCATTCTGCTTTCTTCTCTTTTTACAATCAGAGCAAGCGTTGGAGTTTGAACTCTGCCGCAGGGGGTAAGCTGAAAGCCTCCGAATCTGCTGTTGTATGCGGTTAACCCGCGCGAGCCGTTTATGCCAACAAGCCAGTCCGCTTCTGAGCGAGAGAGAGCTGCCGCCTGAAGGTTCTTCATTTCCTCATTTGAGCGCAAATGCTCAAATGCTTCTTTGATAGCAGCTTGGGTCATGCTTTGCATCCAGAGCCTTTTTATGGTTTTGTCTGCAATGCCAGCTTTACCCTGTTCATGTTCCAAAATGTAATAGAATATGAGTTCTCCTTCACGCCCGGCATCACATGCGTTTATTATGGTGCATATATCTTTGCGGCGTATGAGCTTGCCCAGGACAGCCAAATGAGCTTTGGTATCTGGCAGGGCAGTCAGTTTGAATTTTTGGGGAACTATGGGCAGGGTAGCCATATTCCAGGTTTTATACTGTTCGCTCATATCTTTGGGGTCAGCTATACCCACAAGGTGTCCAAGTGCCCAAGATATAATAGTATCATCGCTTTCCAGATAAGCTTTTTCTTTGCGAAATTTACCGCTAAGCGCTTTGGCCAAATCATTAGCCACGCTTGGTTTTTCTGCAATTACAAGAGTTTTCTGCACATCGGTGCTTCTTTTCATAGGGTGGAATTTAGTAAAATTCTCTTAGCCCCGGCGATGGAGTACCCTTCCTCTTTAAGGTAAAATTGAATTTTTTTGAGCCTATCTATGGAATCCGAGTTATATCTTCTCTGGAGCCCCGTGGTGCGGCTCGGTTTCAGATAAAAATCAAACTCTTTTTCCCAAAAACGAAGCGTATGAGCCGCCACCTGCAGCATTTTTGCAACATCGCTCACACGCACTGGAATATCGCTATTACGGTAGATCATACCATGTATAATGCAAAAAATGTGCCAAACGGCGTTTTCCGCTAACCCTGGCCCAGATTTCGTGGCTTAATACGGCGTTTTTCTCATGTACCTTTGCTAATAGCCTAAACGCTCAATTTCAGTTTTAGGCAAACCAGTAACCCTTGAGATCAAATCAGAGTTCATTCCTTCAGCTTTCATTTGCCGTGCAGTACGCAAAACACCTTTGGTTTCGCCTCTAGCTTCACCTCTGGCCTCGCCAATAACAATACCCTTTTCTATGCCGGTTTCCATGGCCTCTTCCTGCCACACACGCTTAGCCGTATCCCAGTTCCATTCCGTAAAAAGCATATTCCTTACCTCTGATGCGTTGTCCTGCAAAAAATCTCTCAGGAT
>WQSZ01000024.1 GCA_009787645.1 Candidatus Fibrimonadales bacterium
GTTTTAGGCAAAGGCGAGGCGTTGTTCCCAAGAATTCAGGAAGAGAAGTAAAATGTTTTTGTTTCTCCCCGTTGTTTTTGCCCTATTCTTTTACGCATGGTGGCGGTTTCGCTATGTGTTTCCGAGAAAATATCGCTACCCCGGAGCATTGCTTTTTACGCTTTGCTTTGTAGCTCTGTTTGTGCAAAGAAGTTTTGGCAATGATTTTATCTCTGCGATTTTTGCCGTAATAGGTTCTTTTTCCATTGTGTTTTTGGCAAATTGGCTCATCTTTTGCCTGTTCTGGGATTTGTATTTGGGCATAAGGCGACTCCGTGGAAAAAAGAGACGGGCTAACAAGAGCTTGAGAATGAGAAGGGAACCTATGTTTGCCAGTGCGATTGCGGCTTTAACCCTTGTGTTCTTTTTAATAGGCGGGCCGCTGAACTCGGATTACAAAGTGCTTACCATAAAGCAAGACATTTCAACCCTGCCAAACAAAACGCTGAGAATTGCAGTGCTTTCCGATATTCATTTTGATGCTCTTTTTTCCAAAGAAAAATTGGAGCGAATAGTTGACTCCCTAAAAGTCTTGAAGCCTCATGCCATATTTTTGATTGGCGATCTCTCCGACATTCCGCAAGAAAGATTGCACGCAAGGGGCTATGATTCCTTGTTCGCTCAAATAACTGCGCCGCTTGGCTTTTACTTTTCCACAGGCAACCACGAGTCTTTTGGCGAGGGCCTCAGTTGGCTTGAGACGTTTGATAATGTGACTGTTCTTTTAGACAACACTGTTTGCAATGATTTCTTTTGCGTAACAGGCCGCCTTGACCATCACTATGCCAGGCAACGTGCCGGCAGAGTTCCGCTAAAAGTCCTAACTCCAGCCAATGATTCAATCCCTTGGTTTTTGCTCGACCATCAACCAAAGGGTCTTGATGCCGGCGATACTAATTTAACGAGAAAACCCGATTTTGCGTTTAGCGGCCACACTCACGCCGGCCAGTTTTTTCCGGTGACGGTTTTTATCAAATTTATATGGCCTTTGAGCTATGGCTTGGGCAAGCTGGACGATATTCCCTGGTATGTGTCAAGCGGTCTGGGGCAATGGGGCCCCCCTTTGCGCCTGGGTTCAAAATCGGAATTGGTGTTGTTTATATTCTGACGATTTCTATCTTACGTTCCCTATGACCGCCTCTCAAAAGCAACGTGCGCCTAAAAACCGAACGATAACTCTTTCTCAAGAAGAGGCGAATCTTTACAGCAAAAAATTAGTCCGAACCATAGGCAAAAATAACATAATAAATAAAATAATTTGCGCAGACCTGTTAAATGTATTGGATGATTTGCCAAAGAATTTTGTCGATTTGCTGGTACTCGACCCCCCTTATAATTTAAGCAAAGATTTCAACGGATTTAAATTTTCCGGGACAGATGATGAAAATTATATGGAATATTTGGAAACCTGGTTCCCAAAAGTTATAAATTTGCTCAAGCCAACAGGCTCTGTTTATCTATGCGGCGATTGGAAATGTTCTGTAGCTCTGTATAAAATAATGAAAAAATATGCAAAAGTGAGGAATCGCATAATCTGGCAAAGGGAGAAAGGCAGGGGAGCAAAAGCGAATTGGAAAAATGCGTGTGAAGATATATGGTTCGGCACAAAAAGCGATGACTATTATTTTGATATTAAGGCGGTTAAGCAAAAGAGAAAAGTCCTTGCGCCATATAAGGAAAACGGGAAACCCAAAGATTGGGAACAAACCGATGATGGAAAATACAGAATGACCTGCCCGAGCAATTTTTGGGATGATATTTCAATACCATACTGGTCAATGCCTGAGAACACGGATCACCCAACGCAAAAACCGGAAAAGCTTATAGCAAAATTAATTCTGGCCAGTTGCCCGAAAAAAGGCATTGTGCTGGACCCATTTTCGGGTTCGGGCACTACGTCTGTTGTGGCAAAAAAACTTAATAGAAATTTTATAGGCATTGAAATAAATGAAGAATACTGCTGTTTAGCGGAAAAACGCCTTGCTATGGCTGATGTTGACAAAAATATTCAGGGTTATTCCGGCGAAGTTTTTTGGGAAAGAAATACAGGTAAATAATGCTCAAGAAAATCCTCATTATCCTTTTTAGCCTGTTTGGTATTTCGCTTCTAATACCACCGCAAACTTCCGGTGACGATAGCAAGATTTTATTCGACAATCAGGGTAATCTTCTCAGAGTATGGCTAAATAAAGATGAACAGTACAAATTTCCGAGAAGTGAAAATATCTCGGGAAAATACAAAGCTGCAGTTCTGCACTTTGAAGACAAGAGATTTAACTATCATTTTGGAATAGATCCGATTGCGGTAGCAAGAGCCGTAAAGCAAAATATACAGTCAGGGCGAATTACGAGCGGAGCGAGTACCATAACCATGCAGGTTGCACGACTTAAAAATCCGAGCAGCCGAACTTTATTCGCAAAACTCAAAGAAACGCATACGGCGCTGAGAATGGAACTCTGGATGAGCAAAGATGAAATCTTTGCGGAATATGCCAGCATAGCGCCTATGGGCGGCAACGTAATAGGTGTTGAAACTGCGTGCTGGAGATTTTTCGGGCATAGCCCTGAGCAACTCACATGGGCAGAAGCTGCGCTTTTAGCCTTGCTTCCAAACAAACCCTCCGCATTGAACTTGACAAGGGAGCGAGATGCGCTTTTGAAGCGGAGAAACAATCTGCTCAAATCCCTTATAAAAGATGAATCTATTCTGAGTGCCGCCTTGGAAGAACCATTGCCGAGAATAAATGCGAATTGGAGATTCAAAACTCCGCACTACGCAGAAGCCGTTCTCTCGCTGTTCCCAAATCAAACGATTATGCATGGAACAATAGACAGCAAAATTCAGGAGCGATTAGAGCGAATCGTAAAAAATTACGGGCAAAAAATAAGAGAGCGCATAAATGTGAATTTGGCAGTTTTAATAACAGAAACAAAAACGGGAAAAATTCGTGGCTATCTCGGTTCACTGGACTATTACGATACGCTTTCAAAAGGCATGATAGACGGGGTGCGGTCGCATCGCAGCACAGGAAGCATTATGAAGCCGTTTTTATATGCTCTTGCAATAGAACGCGGCCCATACACGCCGGAGAGCTTGATTGAAGATATACCGACGTGGTTCAAAGGTTTTTCCCCATACAACGCAGATAAAAGTTTCAGCGGACTTGTGTCGTTTAAAGATGCTCTTAGCCGTTCCCTCAACGTTCCGGCGGTCAGGCTTTTATCCGAATACGGAGTTGAAGATTTTCATTTTTGGCTAAAAAGCTCCGGGCTTCACGGCTTGTCTCGTGCGCCTGAACATTACGGCCTTTCTCTGATTTTGGGCGGCGGAGAAGCTGCATTGCAAGAACTGGTTCCGTTGTATTCAATGTTGATGAACGACGGCAAAAGAACGGATTTGGTTTGGGTTGACAGCAGTAAGGGCACTTCGCCGTGGGAGTCTCAACTACTGCAACCCATAACAACATACCATATCAGGAATATGTTAATTGCAACCGAAGCTCCTGTTGCATGGAAAAGCGGCACAAGTTATGGTTCAAGAGATGCTTGGGCTATTGGTATCAACGAACAATGGACAATCGGCGTTTGGGTGGGAAATTTTGCCGGCGGTTCAATCCCGGAATTGAGCGGTGCTTCCACGGCGGCTCCTCTTTTATTCTCTTTATTCAACAATTTAACAACCCAGCGCACCAAACCGGATATGCCGTTGCCTTTTGAAAATACCGAAATCTGCAAGCTCAGCGGCAGCAAGGCAAAGCCGATTTGTCCTCATAAAAAAACAATAGAATTGCCTATAAATCGAATGCTGAACAAAACATGTCAATTTCACAAAGAAATGATAATATCAAAAAACACAGGTTTTCAAGTGTGCAGTTTGTGCTGGCATGTGGAAGACACTTTGCAGGTGGTAGAAGAAAATTATGCGCCGGCAGTTCGCAGAGAACTTAGAAGGCTTGGCAGAGAACCGGAAGCCGAACCTTTGCACAATCCGCTTTGCCCGGCAAAGAAAGAGGAGATTCCATTTTCTATGGTTTATCCTGAAACCGGCGCAAGGCTTTTTTTACCAAGCGCAGACGCATTAAGTTCCATGGGCTTTATTGCTATTGCCGCACATAAGCAAAGAGAAGCCGAGCTGCATTGGTTTTTGAATGGCGAATTTTTGGGCAGCACAAAGGGTGAGCATAAAATGGCAGTCACTGTTGGCAGCGGTCAACACCGCATAGGCGTGCAAGACACGCTGGGAACTTATTTGGAAACAAGGTTCAGGGTGAGAGCGAAAAACTAATCCTTAATGCACCTGACAGAGAACATGGCCTCTTTTGCATCGTAGAATCTTTCCACGTTGTAGCCTTCAGATTCGTCATCGCTACGGTCATAACTTATTTGGCGGGCATAAGCATTGCCATCAACTTCGTTTGCTTCCGTGGAACTCCACCAACAGCCGCCGTCACAACCTGCCTTGCCAAAGGCAGTGCTGTTTCCGGCACTTTTGCCCGGCAAGGCGGCAAATTTGTATTTATCAGTGCCGTTGCTTTTTTTATCCCATCCGGTTTTCGCTTTTAGGTCTCTGCCGGCAAACTCGGTATCGCCTGTGAAATTCACAAGAGTTTGCCATTCATTATCGCTTGGCAAATGCCAACCCTTGGGGCAAGCTTTAGTCGCAGACTCCCAATCATACAGTCCGCGCAAATTCTGAGCCATCCAAACCTGTTCGCCTATTTTCACGCTTTTTTGCGCAAAAACAGCAACATGAAACAATGCGAGCAATATGATGAGTATTTTCATAAAAATAAATATAGATAATTACTAAGTTTAACTCTCAATGTACAATTTGCAAGACTATGACTTTGCCTTTCCGCCTTCGCTTATAGCGCAGAAAACCGCCGGCAAAGGAAAAACTAAAATTTTGCACTGCCCCAAAAACGGCGGCCCTGTGCAAATTTTGGAAAGCTCTCAAATAATAGATCTGTTCAATTCCGGTGACTGCATAGTTGTAAACAACACGCAGGTTATTCCGGCAAGGCTTTTGGGAAAAACCAAAAATGGCGGCAAAGCGGAAATTCTTTTGCTCAAACAGCTTGGAAACGCAACATGGGAAGCATGGATTAAACCCGGCAAAGCCAAAGAAATTTTTATCTCCGATGTAAGAGTAGAGGTAGCCCCACGTGACTACCCCTATTCTTCAAAAAACCGCATAATAAACTTCTCAACCGCAGACTTCAATTCTTTTCTCGCAAAAAACGGTCATGTTCCGCTTCCACCCTATATAAAAAGAAGCGATAACGCAGCAGACAAAAATGATTACCAAACCGTTTTCGCAAAACACGCCGGAGCCGTTGCAGCCCCGACTGCAAGCCTGCATTTCAGTGAAGATATGGTGAACGAATTGAAAAACAAAGGCGTGCGCTTTGCAGAAGTTACTTTGCACGTTGGGCCCGGAACTTTTGAAAACATAAAAGAAACCGAGGATTTTCGCAAACACAATATGCACAGCGAAGAATACGAAATAACGCAGGCTGCCGCAAATGCCATAAACGAAAGCGACAGAGTGATCTGCATAGGCACAACAAGCGCAAGAGTTTTAGAAAGCGTTGCAAATGAAGATGGCACAGTAAAAGAGAGCAGGGGCTCAACGGATATTTTCATTTATCCCGGATTTAAATTCAAGGCGACAGATGCTCTGCTCACAAACTTCCATTGGCCAAAATCTTCGCTAATATTGCTGGTATCCGCATTTTACGGCAGAGAAAATACATTGAGCGCATACAAATTCGCAGTTGAAAATTCAATGAAGCTTTTCAGCTACGGAGATGGCATGCTGATAATCTAAAACCCCTTCCAAATTGGTTCCATATCGGTACCTTCGTAACTGTGTGTTCGCCAACCTAACTGCAACATAATACGCCTGATTTTAGATATGTCTATAAAATCAGCTTCCATTATGTAAGTTGCCGTTCCATCTTCCGGCTCAATTATAACTACAGAACCTTTTTCTTTACCAATTCGAAATTGTACGCTGGCATCGAGGAATTCTTTCTTCCCGATGAACTCGTCTATATCAAGAGCGACCTTTACTGCTTGTTTATGATCCATTTAATGCGTCTGGCGCGATTCGAACGCGCGACCTGCGGCTTCGGAGGCCACCACTCTATCCAGCTGAGCTACAGACGCAATTTTATTCAACATCGCCAAAGACCTGCTTATTCAACATCGCTTAAGGCCTCAATTTGAGCGTCAGCCCACACGGAGTCCATTTTGCGAAGCCGGTCATGTTTTAAATTTTCGCTTAAAACCCAGCGAATTTCAGAACTTGGTGATCTCATCCACCCCTCAAAAAACTCCTTCCCCTTTTCAGGGCTTGCAGCAACGGCTACGCTTATGCAATAGCCCATCGCTTTTTTAAATACTTTGTATTCATCGCTTTTCACTTTTTTCTCCAGCTCTATAAGCTCCATATACTCATTCAGAACGCCGAGAATTTTCTCAGCCATTTCCGGAGTTTTAATCAGAGCTCCTTCGCAAAGCGTTGCGGCAATACATCTCTTTTCCAACAGATTCGCATTTTCCCACGATTCAAAAGTGGAATAGAGCTTGCCCAAATCCTTCAATCCTAGGTTTTGAAAACCCAGAGCCGCAGACTCCCTTATTCGCTTATTGTCGCTGTTAGCTGCTTTTCGGAGAACTTCCGGGTTTGCAGAAGCGGCTACTCCGCACATTGCAACAAACGTAGCCGGAGAATCGGGATCCGGTTTTTTATCCAGTACGCTCAAACACAAAGCGACTTGTTCAGCCGTAGCTTCTTTCAAAAACTGCTTCAGCAAGCTCAAATTGGCTGCCGGGCCAGGTAATTTGGACTCTTTTTCCAAAACTTGGAGTAGTTCTGCTCCTTGTGGGAAAATGGACATAATTCCTCTGTTAGTGTTATTTATGGGAATATACAAAAACGTTTTCTAATTTAACTTTCCCGTGACCGAGCTTACCAGACAACGATTTGCAAAGTTCAGGCAAAACAGGCTTGCCTGGTTCTCCTTTTTGATTTTGGCTTGCGTTTTTTTGCTTTCGCTCACAAGCCCCTGGTTGGTAAATGATAAACCTCTGCTCTTAAAATATAACGGCAAATTTTATTGCCCTGCGCTTTTTCATTATCCGCAAAGCGAGTTTTACGGCAGCTATGCAACCGAGCCTGACTACAAGGAGTTGGTTAGAGAAGCGAAGGATGTTTTTGCCATATTCCCGCCAATCCCTTGGAGCCCTGTGAAATCGGAATTGACAAAGAGCGGCGCGCCGCCTTATCCGCCGTCTGCGCAGCATTGGCTTGGGACTGATGCTCATGGCAGAGATGTTTTGTCCCGCTTGATTCACGGTTTTAGAATTTGCATGAGTTTTAGCATTTTGCTTTCATTGTTCGGAACTTTTCTTGGCATTGTCATCGGTGGTGTTCAAGGTTATTTCGGCGGCAAAACGGATATTATTTTTCAGAGGCTTATTGAAATTTGGGCTGCGCTTCCTTTTTTATACGTGGTTATTTTGCTCGGCAGCATTTACGGTCAGGGTTTTTGGCTTTTGGCTGTGATCATGGCTGCGTTCAGTTGGATTGGTCTTAGCTATTATATGAGAGCTGAGTTTTATAAGATTAAGAATATGCAATTTATAAAAGCAGCTACGGTGCTTGGCCTTAGCCACAAGAGAATTTTTTTCAAGGAAATTTTGCCCAACGCTTTGACTCCGGTCATCACTCTTTTCCCGTTTTCCTTGATAGGAGGAATTGCCGGTTTAACCTCTCTTGATTTTTTGGGTTTCGGTTTGCGCCCTCCAACGCCGTCTTGGGGAGATTTGCTTTCACAGGGCTTGGCCAATCTCTATGCGCCGTGGATAGCAGTTTTCACAATAATTGCGCTTTTCGCAACCCTTATGCTTGCAGCCTTTATAGGCGAGGGCATCAGAGACGCATTTGACCCGAAATCCGGTGACAGGTTTTTGTAGATTCCGAACATGGGTATTCCAAAACTTCTTGAATCAGTACGGCTTATCGTTGGCATCCTTTCTACCAATGAACAGTTTGCAGACGAAGCAAAACAAAAACTCATAGGGCGCTTTGGGCCTATTGACCTAGAAATGCCGCCTATACCTTTTACATACACAGACTACTATAAAGACGAACTCGGCGACAAGCCCCTTCGTTCTTTTCTGTCTTTTGAAGAAAGGATTGACCGTGAAGCACTCGCCGAAATAAAAATGGAAACCAATGAAATGGAAACCATTTGGAACAGAAAAGTGAACCTAGACCCTGGTTACATGACTCTCGGGCAATTTTTCTTGGCAACAACCAAAGACCAAAGGCACCGGGTTTATTTGGGCCGAGGAATCTTTGCGGAAGTTACGCTCTATTTTGAAAACGGGCACTTTCACCCGTTTGACTGGACATATCCGGATTACAAAAGCGATGCGTATATAGAGTTTTTGGAAAAGGCAAGAGAACGCTTTGCATATCACCTCACAGCAGGGCACCCGTATAGCATGAGAGGAAAATAATGCTGGGTATTTTTGACTCCGGTTTTGGTGGCTTGACCGTGCTAAAAGAACTTGCAAAAAAACTGCCAAACTATAATTTCACATATCTTGGCGACAATGCGCGAGCTCCTTACGGAGGCCGTAGTTTTGAAAGCATATACAGCTATACACTGGAAGCAGTACGCTACCTGTTTTCGCTCGGTTGCCCGCTTGTAATTCTGGCTTGCAACACCGCCTCTGCAAAAGCATTGCGCACAATTCAGCAAAAAGACCTTCCTGTCATGGCTCCCGGCAACAGAGTGCTGGGCATAATACGCCCAATGGCAGAAGAAGCCGGAAGTTTCACACAAACCGGGCATGTAGGTATTTTAGGTACGGAAGGAACAATAGCATCACAGAGCTATTTAATAGAAATAGCAAAATTTTGGCCAAGCCTGCACGTGAAGCAGGAATCTTGCCCAATGCTTGTGCCTCTGGTGGAAAAAGGTCTAATAGAACACAGTGCCACCGAAATCTTTATTAGTGAATATACACAAAAAATTTTAGCAAAAGACCCTTACATAGACTCTCTTATACTGGCCTGTACCCACTATCCCCTGTTACAGAATATTTTTGAAAAAGTTCTGCCGAAAAATGTAAAAATAGTTTCTCAAGCCGGCATAATAGCCCAAAAAACTCAGGAATACCTCTCAAACCACCCGGAAATAGACTGCAGAATAAGCAAAAACTCCGCAAAAAATGGCGAAATCCGCTTTTTAACCACAGATTCGGCGGATTTCTTTGAAAAAGGAGCCAACGTCTTTTGGAAAGAACCAATAAAAGCGGAAAAAGTTTTTCTATATTCTAGCAATGACTATTCGCACGCAAATTAATTTTGATGGTTGGCAAGACTACCGAGGAAAGCTCGGTGGTGCAATCATTTATACGGAAACTAGCCATAACTGCATAGTTCCTGTTCGCGATCAATTGAATGAAAACGGAAATGGAGAATTTTTAGACCCGAATTATGAAACAGGCACTGTTGGCCTTTTTGCCTATACCAATACCAAAGACATAAATAAAGCTATAAAAAGCAAAGTACGCTACCTATTTTTCGGAACTCGCTACGAAGGTTCAAATTCGGATTATAAAAACAGATATCTGATAATAGGCTATATGCGAATGGATAAAATAAAAGATGTACGCGGGCTATTCCTGCAAAGATACCTGAACGACTATAATCCTACTTTTTTAAACTTGGATGTTTGCATGGCCGCTTGGGGTTTAATGCGCTTTGTCTCTTTTGAAGATGCCTATGTTTTGACAGACGAAATCCTGCATGATTGGGGCTATGCAGGCCGTGCAGCACGCCCTCTCCGTACTATATTCAAAGAAGAACATGCTAAAATACTTATAGAATATTTTGATTCCAAAGCCGATCAAACGGATGAATACATAGACACCATTTTAGAATATAATCAAGATGAATAAACTCCTGCTGATAATAATCCTGCTTTTGGCGAGTATCGCATTTTCTCAAGGCATGAGCATTGCTCCTTCGCAACTGCAGCAACTGCAGATGATGCAAGGTCAAATGTCAGGTCAAATGATGATGCCGGGAATGCAAATGCCGGGAATGCAAATGTCGGCTTACAGAGGTATGTCTGCGGCAGAACTCTCGGCTGCACGTGATATGCTCTCAAGAGGCAACATGATGCAAACGGCAAGTGGAATTCAGAGCCAACAAATTCCTATGTTTGAATTTACAGATTCCACAACGTTCATGGACTATGATTCTCTTTCTCTATTTTTTAGAAAAGATACCAATCTCACTCGCTATGAGAAAATGATATTCACTAGAAGCCTGCCAACAGCATTTTATGAACTTCAAGGTATGGTTGCTGCAGATTATCCTCTAAAAGCCGGCGATAATCTGGAGCTCTCTCTTTGGGGTTCTGTTGAGCGGCAACTGCCTTTGGTTGTCAATAATCAGGGAAATGTTTTTGTTGAAGGAGTAGGGCTCGTAAATATAGGCAGTTTGACTTTGGGAGCGGCAGAAAAATTGCTTACAAAGAGATTGCAAGCCGTATATTCGGGAATAGGCCAAGGCAGAATTTCCGTTAACCTTCGCACAATGCAACTCTCGCCTACAAAAATATTCGTAATGGGTGCTGTTGAAAGGCCGGGCGGTTATGATTTACCCGGCAACGCCAATGTATTTTTGGCTATATATAGGGCCGGGGGCCCCAGTGATATAGGCTCGGTTAGAAATATAATGATACGCAGGGCAAATGGAGATTCTATTAAAATAGATTTATACGATTTTCTTTTGAAAGGTCAAAAAATAGGCGAAGGTCTTTTGCGAGACGGAGATTTGGTATTTCTTCCACCTGTAGAATCTCTGGTAAAAGCCACCGGAGCAGTAGGGTTACCGGCTATTTATGAACTTAAAGCAAACGAAACGCTCAGCGATTTGTTGTATTTTGCCGGAGGCTTGCTTCCTACCAGTGCTCACACGGTAAGTGTCAGGCGCATAAATGAAGTAGGGGCTCCGGAATTTTATTCTCCGGGCATGGTCAGAGAATTCATGGATGGCAAAAAAACTTTTCAAATGCAAAACGGCGATAGCGTTTTCGTTTTTACAAGCTCTTTCCAGAACAAGAATGCGGTTGAGGTTGTAGGCTCAGTTTATTATCCGGGATTTTACACATGGACAAACGATATGGGGATTAAAGAGGCCGTGGAGCTTGCAGGTGGATTATCTCCGGAAGCATTTCTCAGCAGGGCTATAGTGCAGCGCTTAAATGCGGATTCTTCTTTTTCTTATCTTGACGATGATTTTAAAAATACGCTCGGTTTAAAACTTATGCCAAATGACAAAGTTGTGGTTTTGGACTCCAGAGTTCTTAAAAACTGGAGAACCGTCAGCATTGCCGGTTATGTAAAAACACCTCAGGATTTTGAATGGCAAGATGGTATAAATGCGCTTGATTTAATCGTTCTATGCGGAGGTTTTTTGACCAATGCCTCAAAAGATGGAATTTTGATAGAGAGGATTGTTCCCGGGAAATCGGCTATACAAAAGTTCAGAGTGCCTTTAAAAAAAGGCCTGTCTGTGGAGCATAATAAGAATTTAATTTTAGAACCCGGAGACAGGGTTGTTGTAGAGATTGATGATTCCTTTTACGAACAGGAAATAATAACTTTAACCGGTGCATTCAAAAATCCGGGTTCTTATTCACTTGCGCATAGAGGAGAAACTTTTAAGGAATTTATGGGGCGTATTGCCAAACTGGATGACATGGCTTATATAAAAGGCGGTAAACTTTTCCGCAAAGATATAGTTAAAGAGAAAATGGTTGCTGTAGATAAAGCGGTTATGGCAGAAAGACGGCTTATGGGCGACAGAAATACCATGAGCGATAGAGCTTTTATGAGCGGATCCCTCACAGGTGACGGGACTTTTATGAGCGATAGATCCCTTGCCGGTGATAGAAACGATAAAGCTATCGGTAATGCATCTGCAGTGGAGCCGGATACCACCAATAAAAGCTACCGCATAGGTTTTGATTTTGAAAGGGTTTTAAGCGGCAAAGACAAGGATATAATGCTTCAGGCAAATGACTCTATTCACATTCCTTTTGAAATGCTGACGGTTAATATTACAGGCGAGGTTACTAGCCCTGGGCATATTCTTTGGCGAAAGGGTTGGGATATTGATGATTACTTGAATGCTGCCGGTGGCTTGACACTAAACGGCGACGAAAATCGCATTGTTCTTACTTATGCAAATGGACAAAAGATAAAATCGGCAAGAGCTAAAACGAATCCGGATCCCGGTTCCGAGATATTTGTAGCTTACAAGCCTACTCCGGAACCTACCAAGTGGACAGAGATAGTCTCTGCCATAGGCTCAGTAGCAACAACAATAACCGCAGTGCTGATACTGGTTATCACGTTGAAGTAAAATTTTCTATATTATTAGTGTACATTTCAACGATGAGGTTATTATGGCTTTTTTTGCGCCTTTTGTAATTGGTGCTGCGGCAGCAGCGGTTGGTTATCACGTTTACAAGAATCGTGATAAAATATGTGAATGCGGTTGTGGTTGTGGCGATGAATGCGATTGCGATTCGGATTGCGACTGTGGTTGCAATTCAAAGAAGCTCAAGAAAAAAGTTGCTGAGAAAGCGGATTTTGCTTTGGAAAAAGTTAAAAGCGGTTTGCACATTCTTGAGAACAACATCACCGAAGAGACTTTGGAAAAAGTCAAAAGCGGCTTAAAAACCGTTGAGGGCAAAATTTCAGAGCTTCAGACTAAAATAAATTCGCAGACTTAATTTGCAAGCTCAACCTGCAAACTTAAACATATTCTCAATGCAACGCTTTGCGGCGTTCAAAACGGAGGGGTCCAAACGGATCTCCTTCGCTTTGTGCGGTTCTTTCAGCGTTTGTAAAATATTTTCCAAACTGTTGCTCTTCATATATTTGCATAGACTGCAACTGCCTATGAATCTTCTGTTTGGCAATTCGCTCTGAAGCCTGGCGTTCAAGCCGCATTCGGTTAAAAGCAAAATTGGATTTTCTTCGGGGAGCTTGCGAATGTAGTCCAGCATTTGCCCTGTGCTTCCCACAAAGTCGCTGAGCATGGCAACGCCAGGGTGGCATTCGGGGTGGCTCACAATGCGCAGCCCTTCGTTTTGAATTCGGAAATATTTTACCAAATCAGGATCGTATTGCTCATGAACATAGCAGGTGCCGGTGTGCAGCACAAGCTCTTTTTTCACTCCCATTTTTTCAAGATCGTTTCTCAGATTTTCACCCATAAGCTTGTCCGGCAAAAATACGATTTTATCATTTGGAATGCTGCTGATTATTTTTTGCACATTTGAACTAGTAACGCAAACATCGCACTGCGCTTTTACATCTGCCGTTGTGTTTATGTAGCATACGAATGTGTGCTCTTTGTGCTGCTCTCTGAGTTTTTTCACCTGTTCGCCGGTGATGCTCTCGGCAAGGCTACATCCGGGGTTTAAGCCCGGTATTAGCACAATTTTATCAGGATTTAAAATTTTCGCTGTTTCTCCCATAAATTCAACCGCTGCAAAGATTATGGTTTTCGCAGGAGTTTCCATGGCATTTTTGCTTAGCTGGTAAGAATCTCCGCTGTAATCCGCAACGCCGAATGTGATTTCCGGCGCAACGTAGCTGTGAGCGAGAATTGCGACATTCTTTTCTTTTTTCAATTCGTTGATCTCATTTATCAAAGCGGTTAGTTTTTCGCAATTTTCCATTGAATATTGGCAGAGCACGGTTCCATTCTGAACAGAGCGCAGTTTATTGTAAAGTTCTTGTGGTTGCATGGTTTATAATTTACTAAATTTGCGGTATGAAAATTGTTCGCGCTGTCTTTGTTGTGTTGCTCTTTGGTGTTATTGGCTTGGGGCTTGGGACTGTGCTGTATATTTACAAGCAATGGCAGTTGCCTTCGCCTTTGAAAGAACCCATACTTTTGGAAATACCTAAAGGCTATGGCACAGGGCAAGTAGCAAGGCTTTTGCAAAAAGCTAATGTTATTGAGAGTGCCAGGTCTTTTAAATGGTGGTGTACATTTAATTCAGGTAAAGCGCATTTTAAAACAGGATGGTATATAGTTCCAACAGGGCAGAGTTTTGGAGAAATTGCCGCACTGCTAAGTTCCGGCAAAACGGCTACGGTAAGAGTGACAATACCGGAAGGCAGAGCAACTTGGGAAGTGGCCGGAATACTTGCGAACTCACAGCTCAAACTCGATAGTGTAGCGCTGGATGGCTTAATGCGGAATAAAGCATTTGTGGATTCTTTGGGTGTTAAAGCAAAAGATTTGGAAGGCTACTTGCTTCCGGATACTTACGATTTTCCTTATGGCACAGATGAGCGTGCTGCAATAAAAGTTTTGGTGCGTGCAAACTTAAAACTTCGAGATGAGCTGCAAGCACAGAACAGCCCGGTTTGGAATGAACTTGGCGATTGGCACAGAATTTTGACAATGGCAAGCGTGGTAGAAGAAGAAACCGGACTTCCGCAGGAACGTTATTTGGTTGCCGGTGTATTTATGAATCGCTTTAGAATTGGAATGCCTTTGGGTGCAGATCCAACCGTGCGTTTCATATTTCGCAACTTGACTGGCCCCATCTACAAAAGCCAGCTTGCAAGCGACAGCCCTTACAACACTCGCAGGTTCGCAGGGCTTATGCCAGGTCCTATTTCAAATCCGGGTCGCTTGGCAATTGAAGCCGTGCTATCTCCGGAAAAAACCGAGTATCTTTTTTTTGTTGCGAAAGATGACGGCACAAGAGAGCACTTCTTTGGAAAAAATCTTGCTGAGCATAATCGCTACAAAGATATTGCCGCAAAGAACAGGGGTGAACGGTAAATGCCTAAAACTCCTATAAAAACCCCAAAAGAAATAGAGAGAATCAGAGATTGCGGAGCTCTTGTGGCAGA
Source organism: Candidatus Fibrimonadales bacterium (assembly GCA_009787645.1). Taxonomy (GTDB): domain Bacteria; phylum Fibrobacterota; class Fibrobacteria; order Fibrobacterales; family Fibrobacteraceae; genus Fibrimonas. The sequence continues at coordinate 15,016 of WQSZ01000024.1, forward strand.
AACTCTTGCAAAAGCCGGTGAAATGTGCAAACCCGGTGTAACAACGCAGGATATTGATAATTTTGTTCGGGAATTTACCCTTAAAAACGGTGCTATTCCGGCCTGTTTGGGATATAAAGGTTTTCCAAAAAGTGTTTGCACAAGCGTTAATGAAGTTGTAACTCACGGAATACCAGGACTTTACATGCTAAAAGAGGGTGATATTATAAATGTAGATATCACTTCTATTCTAAATGGGTATCATGCGGATTCCAGCAGAACATTTTTTGTGGGAGAGCAAAAGCCTAACGCTGTTGAGCTTGTGACCGTGGCTCGGGAATGCCTTTTTGAAGGCATAAAAGTCTGCGAGCAGCCGGGAGCCCGCATAAGCGACATTGGCGCAATAATAACAGGCATTGCAGAAGAGCACGATTTTAGCGTTGTGCGTGATTATTGCGGTCATGGCATTGGCAAAAAATTCCATGAAAGTCCCGAGGTTTCTCACTGCCGCAGTTTTGTGCCCGGGCCAAGAATTGAGCCAGGCATGGTGTTTACCATTGAGCCCATGATAAACGAGGGTACCCCCAAGGTAAGGTTACTGGAAGATAAATGGACGGCGGTAACTGCAGATGGCAAGCTTTCCGCTCAGTGGGAGCATACCATAGCCATAACGCCTCATGGTGTGGAAATTCTGACACTCGCACGGTGATTATTTTTCTATTCTGAATTGCTTTATGTTTAGCAAAACGCCGTTTTGCTTGGTATCAACGCTCCAGTTTCCTTCTTGAAGGCTATCTGCGGATATGGAGCTGAAACAAGCGGAGTTTTCCTGTTTGCAGGGGATGTTTTTTATCATTTCGGAATTGTGAAACCAAGTGTGCCATACTGTGTCTGCAAAGTCTGTGCCCCAAGATGAATATGCGTAAATTCTGTCATTTGTCAAGCTAAAAACGGTGTCCACATTTACAGGACCACTGGATGTGACCAAAAGGCACATATAAGTCTGGACTCCAGAAGTTTCTTCTTCCGGTTGAATGGGATAGGGGTTTGCTTTAAAAAAAGTTAAGCAGAATAGAATAAAAAGAAGAAAAGCGAAGAAAGTTATGCCCTTCCACAGCCTGTTTAGCGGCGGCAGGGACATTCCTAAGCCTTGGGAGCGGCGGCGAGCTTGTTTACCAGCTTTCCGACCTTAGCCTTGTAGTTTGAGGCACGATTTTTGCTGAAACCGGCACGGTTTTTAGCTGCTGCTTTGTCTAGCATGCTAAAAAGCCTAGGAGCTTCTTTTAAGGCTTCTTCTGCGGTTTTTGCGTTGCGCACTACGCCAAGGCTTGTGCGAATAGCGGAACGTGTTGAACGATTTGCGGCGTTTGCTTTTTTAGCTTGACGCAATCTCTTTAAACAAGACTTGTTTGGCGGTACCATTTTTTTTGCAGCCACTGATAAAACTCCAATAAATAAGGATTATTTGAGGAAAATATAGAAAAATTTTCCGCCTTTGTCAATAAAAATATATATTATATATATACGAGTGGGGTTTTTATGAAGCTACTGTCTGCTATCTTTGTGTGCATAGCTCTTTTTGTGCCTGTTTTTGCCGCTCCTATGCAGGTGGAGAACCTGAATCGGGGGCTTATTGCAATACGAGTGGGATCGGGTTATTACCTATCTTGGAGGCTTTTGGGCAATGAAGCTTATAATACCGGCTTTAATGTTTACAGGGGAACTACAAAGTTGACTGCTATTCCTATTACCGGGGCTACCATATATACAGATGCTAGCGGTGCGCTGAACAGCGTTTATACCGTAAGGGCGGTGGTTGGTGGCGTTGAGCAGGCGGCAAGTGCCCAGGCCCTGTTGATAAACAACACAGACGGCCCGAATTCCAATAACACCAGCGGAGAATCTGCAGGGTACATTCAAATTGACTTGAAACGGCCTGCCGATGGAGCGAATGGCGGCAATTATTCACCTGGAGATGGGAGTGTAGGCGACCTTGACGGAGACGGAGTTTATGAGATTGTGCTTAAGTGGGATCCGTCGAATGCGCAGGATAATTCAAATGGAGGTACAACCGATAATGTATTTTTGGATGCTTACAAGCTAAATGGAACGCATATGTGGCGCATAGATTTGGGCCAGAATATAAGAGCCGGCGCACATTACACTCAGTTTCTGGTTTATGATTTTGATGGAGACGGCAAGGCAGAGTTGATGGTGAAGACTGCGCCCGGTACAAAAGACGGTACAGGAGCGTATATCAAAATGGGACCTGCGGCGAATGCAA